>JAYTUE010000089.1:0-8426 GCA_043744715.1 Verrucomicrobiota bacterium
AGGTCCGCCTGCATCCGTCCCTTGCCCGAGATGATGGCGGCGTAGCAGCCCTGGCCGACTTCGAGCTTGTTGACGTCGTTGGTGACCTGGCCGTGGAGGAACCGTTGCCGGTCCGCGCCCAGCAGGCAGATGCGGCCCCGCGCGCTGAGATCAATGACGCCGGCCGCTGCGGTGAAGGCCCGATGCTCCGCCAGCCAATCGCCGTAGTCGGCCACGACCTCGCCATCCGCCAACGCCATGAAACGGGCGGGAGGACTCAGTTCCGCATGGAACTCGTGGAGGGAGAGCGAACGCATTCGGCAAACGCTGACGCAGCGACCCGCCGCGAACAAGCGATAGAACGGTAGACGAAAGAAGAAGGACCGCCGCCTCGTGGATCAGGAATTACCCGCCACACCGCCCAACACGGGATCGGGAACGGTATTCGCCCGGCGACGACGACGCTTGGCCAACTGGCCGTCGACCGGCCCGAAGACCCACGCCAAGGCGAACAACCCGCACGCGGCCACGACCATCGCGGGGGCGATGGCGCAGTTCAGCCATGTGGCGAGGTGGAAGCCGCCGAACGCGCTGAGCAGCGCCTGCGGCGGCACGCTGGCAAGGGCCCAGGGCAATCGATCCGTGACCATGCTGGCCGTCGTTGCGGGCAGGATGAGCATGGCGACGACGAGGATCGCCCCGACGGAATCGAAGCAGCTGACGACGACGACCGACAGCCAGCCCATCAGCGCGTAGTGGACGACGGAGGCGTTCACGCCAAGCGAACCGGCCAGACCGGGATCGAAGGAGCTGACGAGCAGCTGCCGGTAGAAGACGAGAACCAGCACAGCCGTGATGACGGAGACCACGGCCATGCGGACCACCGACGCCGGCCCGAGCACGATTCCGCCCATCTGCACGAATGGAAACTCCAGCGGCACGTTGATGATCTCGCCGTGGAGGACGCAATCGAGATCGAGGTCGATCTGCGACGTGAACAGGCTGACCATGATCACGCCGAACGCGAACAGGCTGGTGAAGACGATGCCGATGGCCGCGTCCTGCTTCACCCGGCTCTTCTTCTGGATGAACTCGATGAGGACGGTGGTCAGCACCGCGGCCAAAAGCGCTCCGAGGAACATGGCTCCCGAGCTGCGGGACTTGAGCAGGAGAAAGGCGACGACAATTCCCGGAAGCACGCTGTGGCTGATGGCGTCACCGACCAGCGCCATCCGACGGAGCACGAGGTATTGGCCGACCAGCCCGCAGGCCGTGATGGCGAAGAAGCCCATCAGGACGACCCAGATGTTTCCCTGGAAGTCGGTCGACCACGGCGTGATGAAGACGCGTTGGAAGTCGAAGGCGGGGACCAGTTCGTTCATGGGCCGGGCCTCCGGAAGCCGGGAGTCGACTCCGCGCGCGACGGCGCGGTTCCCCGGATGTCGCCGAGGGCGGGAATGGATCTGCCGTGCGGATCGACGGTGGCGAACTGCAGCCGCCGTTCCAGCTCGCGCACGATCTCCTCGCCCAGGACGTGCTCGATCTTCTCCGCGTCCTCGTGGACGTGGTCGGGCGAGATCTGCGCGGCGTTGGTGAGATACAGCTCCCAGAGCCGGTGGTTGCGGACGATCTCGGACGCGCGCTGCCAGCCGGAGGGCGTCGGATAGACGACCGCGCCGTCGTCGGAAAGCGTGGCCCAACCCGTCGCCACCAGGCTGCGGATCCGCGCGAGCTCCTCCTCCAGCGTCGAGCGCCGGCGCTCCGCCAGTTCGCGCAGCAGGGCTCCCTCGCCCTTGAATCCATGCGACTCGGCGACGTGGTAGATGGCCTTCAGGGAATTTTCGCACGCGACACGGGCGTTGCGCGACCGCTGATGCCACCAGCGCAGGAGCAGGCCTTGGCGCGGGCTGAAGAGGAACGCGGCCGTGAAGAGGAACGCCGATGCCAGGACGATGAACGGCCCCGTCGGCAGCGCCGGCGCGAGGAACGAAACGAAGGATCCGCCCATCCCGGCGATCACCCCCGCGGCCACCGCGATGGCGAGCATGCGGTGCATCCGGTCGGTCAACAGGTAGGCCGTCGCCGCCGGTATGATGAGCAACGCCGAGACGAGGACGACGCCCACGGCCTGTAATGCGATGACCACGGCGAAGGCCAGGAAGAGCATCAGCCCGTGATGAACCCAGCGCACCGGCAAGCCGCTCGCGCGGGCAAAACCGGGATCGAAGCTGGAGACCAGCAACTGCCGGTAGAAGAAGGTCACGCCCAGCAACGCCCCCACGGTGACGATGCCCATGAGCTTCAGGTCCGCAGGGCCGATGGCCGCCGCCTGCCCGAAGATGAAGCTGTTGATCCCGCTTTTGTTCCCGGTAGGCAGTCCTTGGATCATGCTCATCAGGCACAGGCCAACCGAGAAAAACCCGGCGAGAACCATGCCGAGCGCGGCATCCTCCTTGATGCGGGTGGTCGATGTGATCCAACTGACGAAAGCGGTTCCCAGCAGCCCGGCGAGCGTCGCTCCGACAAAGATGGCCACCGGATCCTTGGACATGTTCCAAAGAAATCCGAGGGCGACACCGGGAAGCACGGCGTGCGACAAGGCGTCGCCCGCCATCGCCATGCGACGGACAACGATGAAGCTGCCGAGAAGGCCGGTGCTGACCCCGATCAGCACGGCGCCGATCAACGCGTAGCGGACGGACGGATCGCGGAAGGTGAAGAACCGGATGGCCTGGTCGAGGATGCTCGTCTCCAGCACGTCGCCGATGCGCGCGGCGTGGGCCGGGGTCGGGAGCAGCGCGAAGGTTAGGAGGAGAAGGATGGCCGATCTCCAAACGGGCATGGATGGAAATGACCGGCAGTGCTGCCGAACCGGAGTTCGGCGCTCCGCTCCGGCGCCGGCGGCATTCTTCTGGGGACTTGGTTCCATCGGCTTCAGGACTGTTGCTTCACGGCTTCGGCGACGTCGGTGAGGATGGTCAGACGACCGCCGTAGGTCTTTTGGAGAAGCTCGTTGTTGAAGACCTGCTCGGTCGGCCCGAACGAGACGACGCGCATGTTCAGCAGCAGCAGCATGTCGAAGTATTCCCTGGCCGTGCTGAGGTCGTGATGGACGACCATGAGCGTCTTGCCCCGGGATTTCAGCTCCTGCAAAAGGGCGATGATGGCGGACTCCGTCGCGGCATCCACCCCGGCGAAGGGTTCATCCATGAAGTAGAGGTCGGCCTCCTGCGCGAGGGCGCGGGCCAGGAAGACGCGCTGCTGCTGGCCGCCGCTGAGGTTGGAGATCTGGCGATTGGCGAAGGGCAGCATCTTCACCTGATCGAGGCAGGACCGGGCCTTGTCGACGTCTTCACGGCGTGGCCGCTGGAACAAGCCGAGCCGTCCATATCGCCCCATGAGCACGACATCGAGGACGTTGACCGGGAAATCCCAGTCGACCGATTCGCGCTGCGGGACATAGCCGATGCGGCGGAGGTTCTTCTTCAACGGTTCGCCGAAGACCTTCACCCAGCCCGCGCTCGCGGGCACCTGGCCGAGGATCGCCTTGATGAGCGTGGACTTGCCCGCGCCGTTCGGGCCGATGATGCCGATGAGCTTGCCGGCGGGCACGACGAGGTCGATGCCCCAGAGGACGGGCTTCTTCTGATAGGCCACGGTGAGGTCATGCACTTCCAACGGGATGTCGTCCGTGGGCGCGGGCCGGGGCGTGTGCGGCGTGGGAAGCGGGATGGTGTTGCTCATGGCGCGTGGTGGCCGCTCACCGGAGCGCTTCGACGACGGTGTTGAGGTTGTGCCGGATCATGCCCTCGTAGGTGCCGAGGTCGTAGCCGTTCTCGATCTGGCCGGGCGTGCCCATGGCGTCGGAGAAAAGCTCGCCGCCGATGCGGGCCCCGGAGTCCTTGCTGATGCGTTCCAGGGCCTGGTGCGAGACGCTGCTCTCGACGAAGATGGCCTTAACGCCGCGCTGCTTGATGAAGTCCACCATCTTCACCATGTCGGCCCCGCCGGCCTCGCTGACGGTCGAGATGCCCTGGAGGCCGATGACTTTGAATCCATAGGCGCGTCCGAAGTAGCTGAAGGCGTCATGGCTGGTGATCAGGACGCGGCGCGATTCGGGAAGCTCCATCGCGCGTTTCTTGGCCCAGGCATGGAGGTCGGCGAGGCGCTTCTGGTAGTCGGCCAGTCTTTTTTCGTAGAAGGCTTTGCCGGCCGGGTCGGCCTCGATCAACGCGGTCGCGGCCGAACGGGCGCAGAGCGACCACAGTTCCACATCGAACCAGATGTGCGGATCGGGATGCTCCCCCGCCCCGTCCGGGTTGAGGAGACGGTCCTTCGGAATGCCCGAAGCGACGGCGATGACGTGGCGGCTGCTTCCCTTGGCCATTCCGTCGAAGACATCCTGCATCTTCCCCTCAAGATGAAGGCCGCTGTAGAGGATCAGCTTTGCGTTGCGGAGCTTGGGGCCGTCACCCGCCGTGGCCTTGTAGAGATGCGGATCAACGCCTGGGCCCATCAAGGTTGTGACCTCCACGCGTTCACCACCGAGGCTTCTGGCAAGGTCTCCGACCATTGTCGTCGTGGCCGTCACGGACAACTTATCCGCCGCGGCCAACGGGAGGGCTCCCAACACCAAACCCAACACCCAACTGAACAATCGTTTCATGGGGCGGAGCGTATGGAAGGCTTTGTTTGTGTCAAATAATAAAGTTAGTCTTGCCTATATCAGGCAAGTGGACACGCGGGCACTGGCCCCTAGGTTGCCGGTGATGCAACCCGCAGACATCCAGGTCATCGGTCACGAGCTCGCCATCCGTTGGGACGACGGTGGTGAATCCTTCCTCAATCTGGAGGCGCTCCGGCGGCGTTGTCCCTGCGCCGGTTGCGCCGGGGAAAAGGACGTGATGGGCAACCTCTACAAGGGACCAGCCCGGCAGCTGGGCACCGCCTCGTTTCAATTGAAGCGTTTCACCCCGGTCGGCGGCTATGCGATCCAGCTCTTCTGGGGAGATGGCCACAACACCGGCATCTACTCGTGGGACTACCTGCAACGGGTGGCGGCGGAGTAGTGCGGCCGTGGAGTAGGAACACAAAAAGCCCGCAAAGCCGAAGCCTGCGGGCTTATGAACCTTCCGATGCAGCTCAGGCTTTCCCGCCGAAGCTGACGAAGTCGTCCACATCGAGGATGTCGAACCACGACTTGATGTCCTCACGGGTCGTCGTGAACTGCTTCACGTATCCGGCGAAGAACTCGAGCGTCTCGGCATCGCTGTCGGGCCCGCGGCGGTCCTGGAACGTGGTCCACGCATCGATCTCCCAGGGAGCGCGCACGTTCTTCGAGTTGGCCTGGATCCAAACGAGGATTTCACCGTCGCCCTTGCCGGTGGCGAGTTCGGCCTTGAGCGCCTCGGCATCGATCCCGGCGAAGTTCACGAACTGCTGATCAAGCGGGCAGTTGTAGTGATACTCGCCATTTTTTCCAGTGATGGTCGCCCTGCCCTTGTCGAGCATACGGGGGAGAATGACGTAGCCGCCCAGGCGGACGCGGGCGCTGCGGGGAGGCTGTTTGCTGAGATCGGGAGAAGTGAGTGGCATGGTGATGGGCTTGGTTGGTTGACCGACAGGAACCGCAAGCTGCCAGTGAAACCCCGTCTGGCAAGCGATGCAGTCCGCCATTCACTTTCCCGCGGCACCCTTGAGATGCTCGTCGAACCAATCGGCGAAGATGACCATGTCTTTCTCGATTCCAGCCCAGCCGTGCGATGCGCCCGGCTTCACGACCAGCTTGAAGGGCACGCCCGCTTCCTTGCATTTCTTGCCGAAGATCTCGGCCTGATACAGCGGCACAAGTTTGTCCGCGTCGCCGTGGATGATGAGCGACGGCGCCGTGCGGGGGGTGACATAGTTGAGCGGCGAGATTTCGCGGCCGAGAAGCTTCCGACTCTCCGCCGTGTCGGAGCGTGGGCCGAAGGCGGGCTTGAAACTCGCCAACGTGCCGACGCCGACCGCGTCGTCGCCTTCCGCGCTCCAGTTAAGGACGTCAGTCGGCGGGAAGAAGCACGCAGCCGCTTGAACTTCGCTGCCCGCGCGATCCACGGGATCTTTGGCGTCCGCTTTGCCGGCGCGGCCCTGCGTGGCCATCGTCAGTGACAGGTGGCCGCCCGCGCTCGCGCCCGTGATGCCGAAGCGGTTGGTATCGACGCCCCAGCGCGATGCATTGTGGCGGACGAAGCGGACGGCGCGCTGGATGTCTTCGGTGATCTCTGGAATCTGGAACTTCGGCTGCGATCCATGGACGATGGCGAAGACCGTGTAGCCGCGATCCAGAAACGCGCGGTAGAATCCCGGATTGATGGCCTCTTTGCTGGAGAAGAACCCGCCGCTCACCATGAAGAGAACCGCCGCTCCGTTCTTTTTCGCCGGCTCAAACACGTCAAACGTCAGCGCCACGCCGAACTTTCGTCCGTATATGACGTCTTCCGTGCGCGTCACCTTTCCGATGGAGTCCGCCGCTTGAAGCGACGAATAGACGATCAAAAGCAGGAGGGAGCAATGGATGAGGCGTTTCATGTTCGACGAGTGGTATCAGCCGATGCGGATGCGACGGACGAGCTGCTGGTTGGCTTCCCAGTAGGTGCGTTTGTTCTTGATCGACGGATCGTCCGCCGGTGGCTGGATGCGGCCATCGTCGTCCGTTGCGCGGGACACGACGGAGTGTTCCCCGGGGGCGGCATCCATCCAATCGAAATGCCAGAGGCTCCAGGTGAATTTCCCATCCCCGCCACGCACCGGCTTCTTCGCCAACGTCGCGGGCCGCCATGGCCCGTCGTCGATGCGGACCTCCACGTTTTTCAACGGAGTGCCATCGCTCCAAGCCGCGCCCGTGATCCGATGCACGCCATTGCCCTGCCGAACCACACGGGCGCAGATGGACTTCACGTTGATGTTGCAGACGGACGTTTCGCGCCAGTTCGTGTCTTCGGCTTCGCGCTGCTCGCCGCGGATCGTGACGTATTCTCGCGCCATCCATTTGCCCATGAACCTCCGGTCGAGCACGTCGATCTGGTTCAGCCATTTGACCCAGGCGATGCCGAACCAGCCCGGAACCACCAGCCGGAGCGGGGCCCCGTGCTTTTCGTCCAACGGCTCGCCATTCATCTCCCAGGCAAGCAGCACCTCGTCCTGCAGCGCGTGGTCGATGGAAAGGCTGCGGGCAAAACGCTGCGGATAGTCCTTCTCGCGGATCTTCTCTGTCTTCTCGTCCGAGCCGTAGAAAACAACCTCCTTGGAACGATGGCCCAGTCCGCACTCCCGCAGCAAAGGGCCGAGCGGAACCCCGGTCCACTTCACGTTGCCGATCGCCCCCATGAAGCCGGTGCTCGATCCATTCCCGCCGCATTCCAGAGTCGCGTAGACCGACTTCTGCCGACGCTTCTTCAGGTCGGCCAGGGTCACGACACGCGTCGTCTTCACAAACCCGGTGATGTTGACCCGGCCCTCCGGCGAGACCGCTTTCGGCCGACCGTAGTGACTTACCTCGTAGAGATCCTTCGTGTCCGTGGTCCAATTCCGGAGACTCTGCCAATAGAGCATCTTACCCATCGGCTGGACGTCGAGGAACGGCACCAGCTGTTCCGCCGGCCCGGGTTCCAGGCCGAAGGCGCGTAGAGGCCTCGAAGCCAGGGTGAACGCGGCGAGCGCCACGGAACCGCGCAGGAGATCGCGTCTCGAGAGATCACGGGAGTTCATGACCGGAAGCCTGTTCAACTCCGACGACAAAGCCAATGCCGGAGTCAGCCCGCCAATTCGAAATCAGGAAGATTCTCCAGAAAAACGAAGTAAATCCCAGGCCAAAGCACCCGAAATGAACCAACTCCACCAACAACCCGGCACAATCAAATCCCATGTTGACGGGTCAGCCAACCGCTCGCTACCTTTCGTCCCCGTTCGCGTTCCAGAGTAGCTCAATGGTAGAGCACGCGGCTGTTAACCGTGTGGTTGTAGGTTCAAGTCCTACCTCTGGAGCCACCTTGGCGCGCCCCCCACCTCGCAGTTCAAATGATTGTCTTCGAATCAGGTGAACCTTCAGCCGGATCCCTTGATCGATCCAATTGGACCTATTTCCTTCAAATGCTTTTTGTTCAGGAGCTGTCCATGCGCCTGGTTCCTCGCTGTTTTCAGTGTGTTGGTGGGGCCGTTCGCGCCCGTGGTTGGCTGGCCGTCATCGAGCCGTTCTACCCGCGGGGCCGGCGCGCGCGCGTCCTCCCATCGGGCTGGAGCGGATGCTGCGCGGCTTCGCCCGGATCGACCTTGCCGCCGACGGCGTGCCCGACGCCACCACGCTGCTCTAAGAGCCCGTCTGAGAATTCCGACGCGGCGCCGTGTGAGGGCACACGGCCTACAACAAACCGAAGGTTTGCCGTCTTCCCTGTAGGCCCGGTCCCCTG
>JAYTUE010000090.1:0-2168 GCA_043744715.1 Verrucomicrobiota bacterium
TTTGGAACCTCGAAGGAAAGTTCGACATCGAACGGTTCGCGGACATCGAGATCCACTGAACCCGCGCCTGCCTGGGTGCGGATGGCGGCGGAACGGAAGAACAGCTTCTTGGTGCGGCGGAGAGCTTCGACGTCGCCGGCCAGCCCGAGGTTCTCCCCCGTCTCCGAACCACTGGTGAGATAGGCGCTGACGATCTCGTTGATCGGCGCCTGCTTGATGAGGCGGCCCTTCTGGAACAGCAGGCCGGTGGTGCAGAGCTGGGCCACGGCGCTCATGTTGTGGCTGACGAAAAGGATGGTCCGGCCGCCCTTCGACACCTCGCCCATCTTGCCGAGGCATTTGCGCTGGAACTGCGCGTCGCCCACGGCCAGCACCTCGTCGACGATGAGGATCTCGGGTTCGAGATGCGCGGCGACGGCGAAGGCCAGGCGCACATACATGCCGCTCGAATAGCGTTTCACCGGCGTGTCGATGAACTTTTCGATCTCGGAGAAGGCGACGATCTCGTCGAACTTGCGCCTGATCTCGGCGCGGGACATTCCGAGGATGGCGCCGTTGAGGAAGATGTTGTCCCGGCCGGACAGCTCCGGATGGAAGCCGGTGCCGACTTCAAGGAGACTGGCGACACGGCCATGGAGGCGGATGCGACCGGTGGTTGGTTCCGTGATACGGGACAGGACCTTCAGCAGGGTGGATTTACCCGCACCGTTGCGTCCGACCACGCCGACGACATCGCCCTGCTTGATCTCGAAGTCCACATCCTTCAGCGCCCAGAAGTCCTCGTTGGACTGCCCGCTCGACTCGATCTCGGCGTCTTTGGAGAAGGCCCCCTTGATGATGCGGAAAGGGGCGGTCAGGACGTCGTTGATGATGTGACGCAAGCCGCTGCCATCCTTCTTGTGATAGATGGTGTAGCGCTTGGAGAGGTTTTCGACCTGGATGGCGGTGTCAGACATGGCGGTCAAATGACGTCGGCGAACGTTTTTTCGGTCCGGCGGAAATACCAGATACCCGTCACGAGCAGAAAGATGCTGAGGACGATGGAGACGATGAACCCCGGCCAGTAAAAGGGATCCGAGGTGCCGAGGAGCGCCCAACGGAATCCGTCGATCACGCCGACCATCGGGTTCAGCGAGTAGAGCAGGCGCCATTGGTCGGGCACCGCTTCGCTCCGGATGGCGATGGGGCTGATGAAGGTGCCGATCTGGACGATGAAGGGAACGATCACGCGGAAGTCGCGGTATTTCACCGTCAGGGCGGCCATCCAGAGACCCACGGCGACCGAGGCAAGCAGCGCCACGGCGATGAGGCCCGGCAAGGCCAGGATGCGCCATGTCGGCCAGTATTCGAACCAGGCCATGAGCAGCCCAAGGAAAGCCAGGCTGATCAGGAAATCCACCAGGCAGACCAGCAAGGTCGTGGCCGGGAGGATCAGGCGCGGGAAGTAGACCTTGGAGACGAGGTTCGAGTTGCCCAGCAGACTTCCGGCCGCTTCGGACATGACCGCGGCGAAGAGTCCCCAGGGCAGCGCGCCCGCGAAGGTCATGAGCGGCCGTGGTGTTCCACCGGTGTCCGTGTTCGCCAATGCTCCGAAGAGCGAGAAGACGATCATGGTCATGAACGGACGGAACAGGGCCCACACGACGCCGACGGCCGTCTGCTTGTAGCGGACGGCAAGGTCACGCCAGGCGAGGAAGACGAACAGTTCGCGGTAACGCCAGAGGTCACTCCAGTATTGGCGATCCGCTCTTCCGGCTTCGAGGGTGAGGATCTGGTTTTTTTCCACGGCGTTTGGTGAGCAGGGACTTGGTGATTGGCGATCCAGAACAGAATCGAAAGTCGGCAAAATGGCCTTGAGCGGCTTGGAAGTCAGGACTTCTTCGTCTTCTGCTCCAGGACTTCGTGAATCCACGGCTGGTTGTCGAGATACCAGCGGACGGTCTTGCGGATGCCGGTCTCGAAGGTCTCGGCCGGAACCCAGCCGAGCTCGTCCTTGATCTTGGTCGCGTCGATGGCGTAGCGGCGATCATGGCCGGCGCGGTCCTTGACGAAGGCCATGAGCTTCTGCGACTGGCCGCCGAGTTCGGGCTTCATCTCGTCGACGAGGTCGCAGATGACTTTCACGATGTTGATGTTGGCCCACTCGTTGTGGCCGCCGATGTTGTAGG
>JAYTUE010000091.1:0-30269 GCA_043744715.1 Verrucomicrobiota bacterium
ACCCAATCCCTCCCTCAACTCCGAGAATACCTCCATTCCAAACCCGCACGCTCCCTGGCAATCCTCTCCCATTCATAAACCCAAACCAAAAGACCCTGACTCCCAAGGTGTCCGGTCCCCATCCCCGTTTCGATGTTCGATGTTCGGTGTTGGCTGGTCTTTCCTCCTTCGCCGTCTATCCCCCAACAGCTACGACGCCGACGAACAGCTCAAGATCTACGGCGACAAACGGGCCGTCCCCACGTCCCGCCCGTTGATCGAGCTGGGCCGCGAGATGTATCGCGAAGGACCGTTCAAGCCCGGCCTGGAGTTTCTTGGGAAGAAGAACCTCGTCTTCGCCAACCTCGGGAGGAGGGAACGCGGCACCAAACGCCTGTGCGCCGGCGGCCTTGGCAGGGCGCCTCACTTCTTGCCGGACTTGTGGCTGCGCGGCTGGTTGCCCCGCTCAGGCGCGCGGTTGGACGTGCGTGGAGCAGAGCGGCGGGGTTCCTCACGGCGGATCTCGGTCCGGCTGGCCTTGCCCTTGGAATCGCGGGCTGCCGGGTTCTCCCGTGGATCCGACGGACGCTTCTTCGAGACCGACCCGGCGGCGGAGCGGACAGCAATGACCGGTGTTTCCGGCGGGGGAGGCAAGACGACGAGGTTTGATTTCCGGGCAGCGGCTGGTTTCGGGGATTTCACACCCCGACCGTCCGCCGATGCCCGGAAGCAAGCAATGGCGGCGATTGCCCATAGCTTGCCGCAACTTGGCCTGCCGTCTCCGTGCAGCCGCTTCGCCACCTCGGCGGCTACTTCTTCTTCACCGTGTCGAGGATGGCGTCGCGCTGCTCATAGAATCGCTTGAGCTTGTGGGTCTTCACCAAATGCTGCGCCGGACTGGGTTCGCAGGAGTTCCCAGCCGATATGTTCTTGGGCGAGGCGTTTTCCTTCGGCAAGCAGCAGCAGGGTAGCCATCGCCACTTCACCCAACCAAGCGCATGATTCCGCAGTCGGCGGCGCGCCTTCGGAGGTCTGCACGGCCTTTTCTGAGAAAGCCAGCAACTGGCCGTAGCTCCACATGTGAGGCTGAATCCCCGGCAGGCCGAGTTCCAGTGCTCGGCGACCCGCACGCTGGGGAATCTCCAAGCCCGCCACATCAAGGTCACCGAAATAAAACACCGGGCGCGGCCCGTCCAATTCGCGGAAAATCTCAGAGAGGAAACAAACACCGTCCGCGAAGCGGTTCCCGCAGCCATAAATTACCGCGCTGAACTGCGCCGTCGCCCCATTCCAGCGGGCGTAACTGTGCCATGTCGCCGCGTTTTCCAGCACGATGACCGGACGATCCAATGCAGCGGCCGGGCCGCGCTTCCAGGCCAGCGGTTCAGGCACGATCTCGCAGCGAAGCTGTTCCAACGTCAGCCTACCATCACGGAACAGGGACGAGCCGCAGAGGACATCCAGCCGTTTCTCATCCCCGAAAATCTGGAGGGATCGCTCCTTGATGGGCACGGAAATGCGATCTCTTCCGCCGCCGGCCAGAAAGGAATCGAGCTGCCGAAGCTCCTCGAAGGACAGGTTGACGCGGACATTCCGAAGAAAGACGAGTTCGGGTTGCCAGTCATGTTCCCGAATCAGTCGAGCCTCAGCATCTGATGGCGGCGTGAAGCCGAACGCTTCTTTCCAACGGGCTTCCTGTTCCAGAGGAACCGTGATGCGTTCGATGAAATTGGATCGGTAACGGACAGTTTTGAGCGTCACCCAGCCTTCCGACTCCAACGAGCGTGCATCACGCTCGGCGTCGGCCCGGTCCGTGGCCGAGAGGATGCCTCTGTCTTCCAGCAGGTCTTCCCAACTCCGGGAGAAAGGGCGGGCGGCCGTCTCTTCACGGTCGCCGCGTGCCTTCCGCCATTGGCTGAAAAGTTCGCAGGCGATGGGGAGGCTCGTCGGGCTCATCTGGCTATCACGGAGAATGGCGTGAGGGTCTCTGCTTGCACGGGGCCTGGGAGATTACGCCAGCGCCTCCATCGCGTCGGCCATCGTGGTCAGGAGCGGGATGTTGTCGATGCGCGTCACATAACCTTGGCTGTCCCGTTCGACCTCCTTTTGACACATCACCACCGTCTGCGCGTGGGGCACCATCACGCCGAGACGCTCGGGCGGGAACGCCATGATGAGCTGCAACTGGAACGTCCGCGCCAGCGCCAGGCAGTCCTCGATGCCGTCGCCGGAGAGCTTGGAGAAAGCCTCGTCCATGACCACCAATCCAAGCTGCTGTGAACGTGTGGAACTACGGTCGCCCCGGTCATACACGCGGCGAAAGGCGGCCAGCATGGAGATGAAGAAGGGCGCCTGGTTTTCGCCGCCGGAGAGGTTGCGGCCGGAACGGCCCATGGAAATCGGCGGCGCATCCAGTTTGTCGGCGGGCACCATTTCCAAGTCGTAGTGATGGTAGTTGCGGTAGTCGAGCAACCGGCGGGCACGTTCGTCACCCTGGTCCGGGGCATCCACGGCTTTCATCAGCTCGTCCTTGGCCCGTTGAATTTCAGCACCCAGCAACGGATCGGTTATCTCCAATCCGGACTCCAGCAGCTTCCAGATCATGGCATAGCCAGCGGTATCCTTTCGTTGGCTGATGCGGTAGCGGAACTTCCCGATGGGCTGGCTGAGGTAACGGCCGAGCAGCCGGATGGTCTGCTGCGCGTCAGTGAGCCGACGGTTCAGCTCGTTGAGGACGTTTTCTTCCAGACGACGTTCCCAGTCGCGTTTGCGGTCGGTGGCGAGCTGGCGAGATTTTTCCAGTTCCACCTTATCCAGATCACGGAGGCGGTTGCTCCACTGTTCGTTACTTTCATCCTCAATAGAGAACCCATGCTGGTATTCGGGGTGGCGGAGATTGCCCTGAGTGTCGCGGGCGGTGGCGAGGCGCTCACGTTCGGCGTTACGACGGTTGCGGGCTTCGATGGCCAGCTTGCC
Source organism: Verrucomicrobiota bacterium (assembly GCA_043744715.1). GTDB lineage: Bacteria > Verrucomicrobiota > Verrucomicrobiia > Limisphaerales > CANJSG01 > CANJSG01. The sequence continues at coordinate 2,956 of JAYTUE010000091.1, forward strand.
CGCGTCGGCCGCACGGGACTGGGCCGCCTCGAAGCACTGGGGCCATTTCGGAAACTCGCGCCGCAACGCGTCGCGCGCCTCGGCCAATTCGGCGTCGAGCATCCCGCTGAAACGGCCGCCGAGATCGACGCGACTGGCTTCGACCTCTAGCCGTGCCTGCCGGGCGTCCTCCTCGGTCCGCTCCAATGCTTCGCGTTCGGGCCGGGTCTTCAGCGTGAACTGGGACTTGCGCTCGAGGAGAACGGCGATGCGGCGAACCGCCCCGGCATGTTCCTTCTCCAGTTCGGTGAAACGCCGCTGCCGGGCCTCGATCTCCGGCGTGGTCAGGAGCGCGATGGTTTCACGAATGCGGCCTAGGTCGGCTTCTAGCTCGGGCAACTGCGGCAGCTCCGCCGCGCGGTCGGGCAGCGCGGCATCGCCCAAACCACCCTTCTTGCCGGTGTCGAGCCACGTCTTCACGTCGGCCGATTGGAGATTCAACGCTTCAAGCAACACGCGGGTTTCCTGCTGTTCCTTCTGCTTGGCGGCGCGCATCCGTTCCAGGCCTTCGCGGCCCAGGGTGAGTTCGACCGAAGCGGCGGGCTTGAGGCGACGGCGCAGCGGCACCTGCTTGAAGACGCCTTCGGGTGTGATGGCGCGGCCGGCGTCGCAGCGTTCCAGCTCCTCGACCGTCTCCACGCAGAGCACGTCGCCCAGCAGGTGCTCGACGTAGAGCCGGGCGACGGGATGGGAAACCTCCGCCTTGTCGAAGAGCGAATTCTCCCGCGCACCGCCGCGCAACTGGCGCACCTCGGCGGGATGCAGCAACGACTCGGCTTCGCGGCCCGGCGGGGTGCGTCGCAGGATCTCAAGGGCCTCGCGGTAGTCCGCCGGATCGGTGACGACGAGGACGTGGCGGTTGCGGCCAAGGTGGAGTTCCAACGCGGGCCACCAGCGTTCGGCCTCGGGTTTCACCTCGATCAGGCGGCCCAGTTGTTCGACTCGATTACCCAGCTTCTGACGGAGCGCGGCGAAGAGCGGGAATGAACCGGGGGCTTGGCCCTTGCTCAGGTTCTCCAGATCGGCGGCGAGCTGTTGGAGCTTTGACTGGGCGGCTTTGGACTGCTCTTCCAACGGGCGGAGCAGATCCCGCACGTCGTTCCAAAGCTCGGTGAAACGGGCGGCCAGTTTCGGCAGGACGGCGAGGCGTTCGGCGTCGGTGGCGGAACGCAGCTCGGCCAGCCAGCGGTCGTTCACCGTCAGCGCTTCGGACAATCCCTCCAGGCGCAGGGCCGAGCCGTGTTTCAGCCAGTGCGTCCAGCGGTAGTGGAGATCGTCGAGCCGTTTGTTGACGGACTCGCGCGCGATGCGGAGCGATTCGACCTTCTGCTTCAACTCGCTCTCGGAACGTTTGATGTCGGCGATCTTGATGGCGTCCGGATCTTTGCCGATCTCGAAACGCACCTGGTCGAGCAGGGACTTGGTGTCGGACTCGTCCTTCTCGGCGACGGCGAGCCGCTTCAAGTCGTCGGCGTGTTCCTCCTCCAGGCGTTTCAGCTCAGTGGCGTGGCGCTCGCGTCGCTCCTCGGCTTGAAGCAGTTTGAGTGCGTGGTTCGTGTGTTGGAGGACGGCCTCGGCTCGGCTGGACGTTTCGTAGCGCGCGTGCAGTTCGCCGATACGGCGCAGGAACCCCGCTTCGTCCTCCTGTCTCTCCAGCCGCTTCCGTGTGTCGTCGTAGGCGCGCAACGAAGCCCGCACCTCCGTCACGTTGAGCGGGCTTTCCTCCAGAATGAATTCACGGATGAATTTGCCGACATTCTCCTCTGGTTCGAAGGCGATGGCCTTGGGAAACGTGCGTTGGAACGCGGCGATGTCGAAGTTCAGATGGCGAGGCGCAGCCATCTCCTCCAGGTAATCGCGTTGCCGGGCGAAGAGGCTTTCGTTGCCGTATTCGCGTCGCAGCCATTGCCGAAAAGCATCTTCAGGAAGCTGGTTTTTACCGTCAGGCACCAGGGAGGCATGTTCCAGACGTTCAGGTAGGCAGAAGTAGGTCTGCTTGGGCGCGGCGTCGGGACTGGTGTATTCGACGCGGATGCCCCAAGTCTCCCGCTTCGCCTCCTTGCCACCACGTTCGGCGGGACGGGTGAACTCCAGCGCCGCGATGGTGACGCCGCTGGGCCGGAGGAAATGCCGCTGGCCTTCGCGGGTCTGATTGGTGTCGCCGAGGCAGTAGCCCACGAGGTCGCGCCCGCGCGCGTTGCCGGCGGCGGCGCGGTTCGCCCGCCAATGCTCGCCCAGCAGGACGTATTGCATCAGGTCGAGCAGCGCGGACTTGCCGGTGCCGAACGCGCCGGAGATGAGAACATTGTCGTCCAAGTCGAAGATCTGGCGGAAGCCATACCAGTTCAGCGCGATGATGCGCGTGAGGGAAATGCGCTGGCTCATGCCGATTCCTCCTTCGACAAATCAACGTGCGGCTGACGGTAAAGGCTGGCCTGCTGCTCCCAAGCCGCCGCGTCCTCGAAAGGGATCACGCGTGGCAGCGTCGGCAATATCTCGATCTGTGACTCACCGAACCGTGAAGTGTCCTCGTGCCATTGCAGGCGCACGAGCCGGCGGTTCCGCAGATGCCCGAGCATGTCCTTCAAGTGCGCCTCGGTCGGGGCCGTGACGGACTCGAAGTAAAGCCGCAGGCGCTGCCAGATGTCGTTGGCCATCACGACTACGGTTTCCGTCACCGTCTCCATCCGCGCGTCGTGGTAGATGCGCCAGAGCGTGAGGACGAGCAGGGTTTCCGCCTTGCTGAACCGCGCCATCAGACCGCAGTCGCCGGGCACGGGCCGCAGTTGCAGGATCGGCCGGTCGGGATCGGGCACCAGTTCCAGGTGCAACGGAGCGAGGTATTCTCTGATCTCTCGCTCATAATCACGGGCCAGCAGGTAGAGTTCGCGGTCGCGTCCGGTGTCGCCAAGCAAGGCACCGTGAGCCAGCAGTTCCGTGAGTATATCGGATAGCGCGGACCGGTTGTCTTCCGGGATGTGCTGCCAGAATGAGGGCCAGGGTAGGGACATGGTTCAGGCGAGTCGTTCGAGGGTGAAGCGTTCCATCAGTCGTCCGCACTCGGCGTCGCGTGGAATGCGGGCCGGTTCCATGCCGAAGTCGGCCCGTATCGGATGCACGCGCCAGCGGATGGACTTCCGCGAGCCGGCAACGGACGGGCCACGGTCGAAGGAAAGCACCGCCAACAGGTCGAGCAGGTCGTCCTCACGCAGCAGGCGGAGGGTTTCCGTGGAAATCCGCGTTCCCTTCTCTGGCAGATGCAGCTCCACGAACTTGGCGGCCCGCTGCGGCGTGAGCACGTTCAGGTTGCGACGACGGATTTCCTCCTTGGCAGCTTCCGGGTCGCTGTCGCCACGGGATTCGCCCAGAGAAAGATCCACCGAAGCGCGTTGCTTACGCGGTGGGGAAAGCGAATCACGGCCGAAGAACACTTCCAGCTCCGGCGACAACAGCGGCATTCCCGGTTCGTTGGCGAGATCGGCGAAGGACTTCCCCGAGTTAAGCGAGTTGGCGGTGTCCAGATAGGCCTTCACCTGCTCCGGCCGTCGGCCCCGCATCTCGGTCTGGTAGCGATAGCGCGCGGCGGACAAGCGGCTGAAGTCGGCCATGCGCCCATCGATCAACCGCTGCTTCACGGGAATGCCGGCGAGATGACGCTCCAGCCGCTGGAGCCAGCGTTCGGCTTCGGCGTAGGCCGGGACGGAATCCATCTTCAGGTGCGCCGCGATCCCCTCCGCCAGCCGTTGTTTTGTAAATGGATCATAAAGCGCTTCCTGCACGACACTCCGGGCGCGGGCCAGATCGGGAAGCAGGCCGGCTTCCTGCAAGGCGTCGTAGCAGACCATGTGTTCTCCAGCGTGGAATCCGACGAGAAACCGCTCCAACGTCTCCTGTCCCGTCTGACTCGCGCGTTGCGCTTCCTCGTGCTGGAGAATGAGCGATTCCACCGCATGAATCTGGTCGTCGGCCCGGCCGGCGCGGGCGAGCAGATCCTTCACCGTCTGCCGCATCTCCTCCGGCCCAATGCGGTTCGGGTCCAGTGCGCCATCAGCCACCAAATCGCGGCACAAGGACCGAAGCGTGGCCGCGAAGTCCTTCAACTCGGCCGGACGATCCTCCGCCAATTCATGCAGCATCCGAAGCAGACGGCGAAGTGAAGGAGCGATCAGGACATAGTGTTCATCCAGACTGACCCGGCGCGGCTCCAGCCAGTGAACTTCCAGCAATTTGTTGAAGAACTGCGCCGCGCGCTGCTGCAGGTCGCGGAACTGGCCGCCTTCGTCCACGTCCAATTGGATGTCCGGATGGCGGGTCAGCACCTCGCGGATGAGCAGTCGGGCCTCGTCATGCGCCACCTGTCCGCCCTCGTCGGCCGCTTCGACCAATCGATCCGCGCAATCCACATACACCGCCGCCGTCGGACGCGCGAGCGGGCGGAAGAACCCGCCGTTGAACAACGGCGCGAGGCGCAGTCCCAGACTGGGCGGATCACTGGTCATTTTTTCATCCCCACACTGCTGCCGCGCTTCGAGATTTTCCGGCTGGTCGTGACCTTGGTGACGGTGCCGATGGCGAGATACTTCTGCTTCACCGTCTCAAGGATGGCGTCGCGGTGGTCGTAGAGGCGCTTCAGCTTGCGCGGTTTCACGCGCGCGGTGACGTAGGCCGTGAGCAGCGGCAGGGCGATGGTGCTGTCGGTGTAGCAGACCACGCTGTCGGGGAGCTTGTCGGGATCGATCTTGCCCCAGCTCACGGCTTCGGCGGGCGTCGCACCGCTCAGGCCGCCGGTGTCGGGCCGGGCGTCGGTGACCTGGAGGAAGTAGTCGTGGCCCTTTTCCTTGATGCCCATGACCTCCTGGATCTGCGGCTCGGTCTGGAGCATGAAGTTCTTCGGGCTGCCGCCGCCGAGGATGAAGACGCTGCTCGTGTGGCCGGTGCTCTTGGCGTGATAGACGATGGCGGCGGTCTGGTTCACGTCGCGGTTCACGTCGGGCATCAGCTTCGAGCCCCGCATGGCCATCGCGGCGACGTTCATGCCGATGCTCGAATCACCGGGGCTGCTGGTGAAGATGGGGATGCCGCACTCGTAGGCCGTCGCGAGGACGGAGCTGTCCTTGATCCCGAGTTTCTTCTGGCGGGCCTGGACGTATTTGCCGAGGAGATGGTGGAACTCGTCGGTGCCCATCGGCCGCTGGAATTCCGGTCCCTGGATGACCTCGCGGACGAAGGCGTCGGTGTCGAGCAGCACGTTGTAATCGAAGAGCACGTCGTAGATGCGGATGACGCCTTCCTCGTGCAGCTCCACGTCGTCGAGGAACGGCGTGCCCGAGTGCAGATTCATGTCCAGGCCGAAGTGCAGGTCGTGGTAGAGGTTCGCGCCGGTCGAGATGATCCAGTCCACGTAGCCGCCTTTCATCAGCGGGATGAGGCAGCTCTTGCCCAAGCCGGCCGGCGTGAGCGCGCCGGTCAGGGACATGCCGATGAAGCCGTCGTCGGGCAGCATCTTCTTCGCTAGGAGATGCGCCGCTTCGCGCAGGCGTCCGCCGTTGTAGGCGAGCATCGACTGGTCGATGAGGTCGGCGGCGGAGATGTTCTTGCCGACGCCGAAGGGGTTGAGGCGCGGATAGGCGGCGAACTTCTTCGAGATCTTGTGGGCGGACGTTTTGCTCATAACAGGTGGCGCGAATTAAGGCGGAACGAACGCGGAAGGAAAGCCGCAGTTGGGTGACGGCACGGTTACCTGCCCGCCGAGGACAGATACCACTCGTAAGTGCGGCGGAGTCCGTCGAGCCAAGACACCTTCGGATTGAAGCCGAACGCACCTTGAGCTGAGGAAATGTCCGCCCGCGAATGTCTCACATCGCCGAGTCGCGCAGGCTGGAACATTGGTTCCGTCTTCCGGCCACTGGCCGTTCCGAGATCCCGCACGAGATCAAGCAGCGTGACGCTCTCGCCGCAGGCGATGTTGAAGACGCGGCCTGCGACGTTCTCAAAGGGTGCTTCGGCGGCGGCGAGGTTCGCGGCGACGACGTTCTCGATGAACGTGAAGTCACGCGACTGCAGGCCGTCGCCGTAGATGAGCGGCCGTTCGCCCTGGATGAACGCGGTGCAGAACTTGGCGATGACGCCGGAGTAGGGCGAGTTGAAGGCCTGGCGGGGACCGAAGACGTTGAAATAGCGCAGCGCCACCGTGGGCAGGCCGTAGAGCTGGTGGAAGAGCTGGCCATAGCGTTCGGCCGCATATTTCTGGAGGCCGTAGGGCGAGAGCGGCAGCGGCGGCAGGCCCTCATGCTTCGGCGACTCTTCGCTGTCTCCGTAGATCGCGGACGACGAGGCGAAGAGGAACCGCTTCACCCCGGCATCACGCGCGGCGACCAGCAGGTTGAGCGTCGCATCAAGGTTCTGCTGGTTGCTGAGGACGGGCTCCGCCACGGACCGCGGAACGCTCGGCAGGGCGGCCTCGTGAAAGACCCAGTCACAGCCGGCGACGAGGCGTTTCACCAGCGTTTCATCAGACACCGAACCCATGACAAACTCCGCGCCATCACCCGGGCGCATCCAGGCGAGGTTGGCTTCCGAGCCGCCGCTGAGATCATCGAGCACCACCACTTCCACGCCGCGCCCGGCAAGAGCTTCGGCCAGATGGGATCCAATGAAGCCGGCGCCGCCGGTGACAAGTGCTCTCATGCGCGGAAGTAGTTTTCAGGCACGACCGGAATCCCGGCAAAGGCATTCCGCGAATCGACGATCAACCGCGCGCCCACGGCGAGCATCGGATAGTCGACGGCCTCGTGCTTTGTAGCCACGAGCACTGCGTCATAGCTGGGAACCTTCTCCGGCGTCAGATCAATGCTCCGTCGTCCGGCAAAATGCGAATGCTCACGGGATGGACGGATCACAGGCACGTGTGGGTCGTGAAAATCCACGGTCGCCCCCGCGTCCTCCATCATCTGCCAAAGGACGTAGCCGGGGCTTTCACGGTCGTCGTCGACATTGGCCTTGTAGGCGATTCCCAGCAGCAGCACGTGCGAATCGCGGAGCGTCTTCCGCCGCGTGGCGAGGGCCTTTTCCAACCGGTCGATGACGTAGCGCGGCATGGCCGTGTTGACCTCGCCGGCGAGTTCGATGAAGCGCGTGTGCTGGCCGTATTGGCGCGCCTTCCACGTCAGGTAGAAGGGATCGATGGGGATGCAGTGTCCGCCCAGGCCGGGCCCGGGATAAAACGGCATGAACCCGAACGGCTTGGTCTTCGCCGCCTCGATGACCTCCCAGATGTCGATGCCCATGGCGTCGTAGACGACCTTCAGCTCGTTCACCATGGCGATGTTCACCGCGCGGAAGATGTTCTCGGTGAGCTTGACCGCCTCGGCGATGCGGCAGTTGGCCACGGGCACGAGGCGCTTGATGGCGCGGCCGTAGAGCGCGAGCGCGCGTTGCAGGCAGGCAGGCGTGAGTCCGCCCACGACCTTCGGGATCTCCGCGACCTTGCTCTGGGGATTGCCCGGGTCTTCGCGTTCGGGGGAAAAGGCTAGATGAAACTCCACGCCCGCCTTCAGCCCGGAACCGGTCTCCAGCACTTCGCGCAGCTCCGTGTCCGTCGTGCCAGGATAGGTCGTGGACTCCAGAACCACCAGCGCGCCGCGCCGGAGATGCGGGGCGATGGAGAGGCCGGTCTGGACGATGTAGGAGATGTCCGGCTCGCGACCGTTCTTGAGCGGCGTGGGCACGCAGATGATGACGTCGCTGCATTCGGCGATTCGGCGAAAGTCGGCCGTGGCCTCGAATCCGGCCTTGCGCGCCGCGACGATGCCCTCGGGCGGAATGTGCAGGATGTAGCTTTCGCCCGCGTTGAGCCGGGCGACTTTGGCCTCGTCGATGTCGAAGCCCAGCACCCGGCAACCGCGTCCGGCGAAAAGGAGCGCGAGCGGCAGGCCCACGTAGCCGAGGCCGATGATGCCGATGGTTTCCTGTTCCGGGTTCACAATGCGGCGAGGTTGGAAGAGAAACGTCAGCGTGGCGACTGTGCTTTGCTCCGCGCAGGAACGAGTTCGCGCAGGACTTCCGCGGGCTGGATGGCGGCAAGGCACAACGCCGTCCCCGCTTCGGCGCAATCGCGCTGGATGGCTCCGGCCCGGTCGCACCGGCACTCGCGGCAGATGTGGCGATGGCCGTCGCCGCGCGGAGCCCACTGGAGCCGGCCGGCGTAGTCGCGGAAGATCGTCGAGGTCGGCAGCCCAAGGGCCAGGGCCAGATGGGTGACGCCGGAATCGGTTCCCAAGTGCAGCCTACAGCGGGCAAGAAGCGCGGCGAGCTGCGGCACGGAGATGCCTCCGGCGAAAATCTTCAGCCTAGGATCAGCGACCAGCGCGGCCAGTTCCTTCAGTCGGGAAACTTCGCGCGGCTGGCTGCTGCCGGTGGCGACCAATGACACAGTCGGATCGGCCAAAAGCTCTTTGGCCAAGCCAGCCCAATGCTTGAGGGGCCATTCCTTGAACGGGCTACTGGCGTTCACCGAGAGATGGATCGAGCCCGCCGGAACAGTCTTCTCCGCCCATTCGGCCGCATCGGATGGAAGCGCAAGACCGAACCGTGCCGGCTCCAGTTTGCAGCCGATAGAGCTGAGGATTTGGCGACGTTGTTCGTAGATCGGCAGGTCGGGATCGACCTTCGGCGTCCATGTCGGGATCAACCAGCGGCTCCAGAAATGCCAGCGCCCCCCCGGATGGCCGAGGCGCCATTTCGCGCCGGTCAATGCGGTTAGGAAAACCGTCCGGTCGGCTCCGCTGAAATTGATTGCGAGGTCAAACTTCTGCCGGCGCAGCTCGCGGATGATTCCCCAGTGCCGCCACCACGGCGGGCTCTGTCCACCGAGCGGAAATCCCCAGGCGCGCGTGACGCAGGAGGCCATCTTCAATACCTCGGCTCCGAGCGTGGCCGAGAGCGTGTGGAGTTCGGCCGAGGGATAATGGCGCTTCAACTCCCACAGGGCGGGCACGAGATGCACGGAGTCGCCGAGAAACCCGAGGTCCACGACAATGAGTTTGCGGGCGTCTCGCGTCGTATTGTAGAAGCTGGGCCATTCACCGGTCATCCGCGCCCTTCGTAGCCTTCTGGTGAGTCCGATACGATGAAAAAGCTGCCCATCTCCGTCTGCCTGATCTCCGGTGCCGAAGCGCACCGGATCGGCCGGGCCTTGGCTTCGGTCGAAGGCTGGGTGGAGGAAATTGTCGTCGTGCTGAACGAGGAAGTAGCCGATGGCACGGAGGAAATCTGCCGCAAGCACGGAGCCGTCGTGCATCGCCATCGCTGGCTCGGCTTCCGCGAGCAGAAGAACCTCGTGGGCGACCACGCTACGCAGCCGTGGATTCTCCAGCTCGACGCCGACGAAGAGGTCGCACCGGATCTTCGCGCGGAACTGGAAGCCTTCTTTACCAGTGACCAGGAGCGTTTTGCGGGTGCATCGTTTCCACGCAAGGTCTGGTTCCTTGGCCGCTGGATCACCCACGGCGACTGGTATCCCGACCGCGTGCTCCGGCTGTATCGCAAGGACTCCGGCCGCTGGGGCGGTTCGGAGGAGCACTGCTACGTGGAGCTGAAAGGCGCGGAGAAGAAGCTCTCCGCCGATCTGCTGCACTACAGCAATCCGACGATCACCGGCTTCCTGCTGAAGTTTCCCTACTTCGCGGACCTTTACCTGAAGCGCCAGCTCGCCGCAGGGACCAGATGGTCCGCGCCCGCCGTGGTGGTGCGGTCGCTCTGGCGGTTCTTCCGCGCCTACGTCTTCAAGCTCGGGTTCCTCGACGGCTACCCGGGCTTCTTCATCGCCTTTTCCACCGCCTACTCGACGCTCTTCCGCCACACGCGCCTCTACGAGCAGCAGCAGCCGACGCTTCCGCCATGCCCCAACCGCGACTCTCGCTGATCATCAGCACCTACAACCGGCCCGACGTGCTGGCCAAGTGCTTCGCGGGCGTCGACCTCCAGTCGCAGGCCCCGCACGAGGTGCTCATCGCCGACGACGGCTCCAAAGCGCCGACCCGCGAACTCGTCGGGGCGTGGGCCAGGACAAGAAGCTTCCCGGTGAAGCACGTCTGGCACGAGGACGACGGCTTCAGGAAGACGACCATCCTGAACAAGGCCGTGGCGGCGGCTTCTGGCGACTACCTCGTCTTCACCGACGGCGACTGCGTGCCGCACCGTCGCTTCATCGAGGATCACGGAGCGCTGGCCGAACGCGGATTCTGGGTGCAGGCGCGGCGCTGTTTCGTGGAGGAGAAGTTCGTTCCGCAGTTCGCAGCCGGCCACACGCCCGTGCTCCGCTGGATGCTCTCCGGCCGGATCACCGGCGCGGCCAAGGGGCTTCGCCTGCCGTTCCCCGTCATCAAGCGCGACACCGCCCAGCGCGGCATCATCGGCTGCAACATGGCCGCGTGGCGCGACGATGTCGTCGCGGTCAACGGCTTCGACGAGGAATACTCCGGCTGGGGCATCGGCGAGGATTCCGACCTCGGCACCCGGCTCTACCACCTTGGAAGGCCGCGCAAGTTTGTCTACGCTCACGCCATCGTGTTCCACCTGAACCATCCCATGGCCCCGCGCGACCACGTCGGCGCGAGCCTCGCCCGGCTGGAAGAAACCGTCCGCTCCAAACGCCTCCGCTGTGCCCGCGGCATCGACCAGCATCAGCCTTGACCGCCATGAGCCAGCCGATCAACGAGGACGAACTAGTCTGGGAATTCTTCGGACGCAGTCAGGACGGATTTTTCGTCGAAGTGGGGGCGAACGATCCGAGGAACAGTTCGCAAACATGGTTCCTGGAGCAGAAGGGCTGGAAGGGAATCCTGGTCGAGCCGTTGTCGCGGTTCCTCGAGCCGCTGAAGAGCGCCCGGCCGAACTCCACCGTCTTCCAAGTTGCCTGCGGAGCGCCGGGACATCCGCCCACGGCCGATCTCCACGTCGGCGAAAGCTCGGAGCACTCGTCCCTCCGGCCGAACGCCGTCGATGCGGACACGCGCTACGTGAAGAAGGAGACGGTGCGCGTGCTGACGCTCGACGAGGTTCTCTCCGAGGCCGGCGGGGCGAGGCCGGATTTCGTCAGCATCGATGTCGAGGGATTCCAGCTCGAGGTGCTGAAGGGCTTTGACCTCGGCCGGCATCGCCCGGCGCTGCTGTTCGTCGAAGACCACCTGCTGAACTGGAAGACCCACCGTCACATCACGGGCCGGGGCTACCGCCTCGTGAAGCGCACGCGGCTCAACAACTGGTATGTGCCCGCCGGCGGGCCCGCGCCCCGGACGACATTCCTAGAGCGGCTCCGGCTCTGGCGCAAGGTCTGGCCGGGAACGCCGGTGCGGATGTTCAAGGCATGGCTCCATGCCCGATGAATCCGCGCGTCCTGCATCTCAACTCGCTCCTCACGGGAGGCGGCACGGACGACCAGTGCGCCCGGCTCGCCGAAGGATTGCCGGCCTTTGGAATCGAAGCGTCCGTCTGCGGGCCGGACCAGCGCGAGTTCTCCCGCATCCTGCGCGAACGCGGCGTGCCCTTTGTCCCGACTCCCCGTGAAGGCCCGGCCAAGCTCCGCTTCATCCTCGCCTCCGCCAAAGAGCTTCGCCGAGGCAGGCACCAGGTTGTTCACGGCCATCACGGTCGCGACATCTGGCCGACGATCCTCGCCGCGCGGCTTTCCGGAACGCGACCGAAGATCGTCCTGACCCGCCACATGGCCAAGAGCCCGAGTTCCTGGCCCAGCCGGAAGTTCCTTCTGGGACAATGCGACGTGCTCATCGCCGTCTCGGAGTTCACGGCCGAAGTCCTGCGGAAAGGACACTACGAACCGGCTTCGCCCGATTCCGAACGGCATTCTCGTCCCCCGTTGCTCGGCGACCACGAAAAGATCCGCGTGATCCATGGCGGCATCGATGACACCCGGTTTATCCCGTTGCCGGACGACCATCCGGGCGTGTGTTCGCTCCGGCGCGACTGGCAGGTGGGCCCGGACGAGTTCGTCTTTGCCGTCGCGGGTGGCTATTCGCAGCCGCGCGGCAAGGGACAACGCGAGTTCCTCGAAGCCGCCGCACGCATCAGTTCGCAGATTCCCAAGGCACGGTTCCTCATCATTGGACGCGGCAACATGGCCGACCTGCTCCGAGACGACATTCGCCGACTTGGCCTGGAAGGACGCGCTGCGCTGACGCCCTACTGCACCGATATGCCGGCTGCGATGAACGCCATCCATTGCCTGGTGCATCCGCAGGTCGGCACAGAGGCGTTTGGGCTGGTTGTCTGCGAAGCCCACGCCTGCGGCCGCAGCGTCATCGCCTCGGATCTGGACGGCATCCCCGAAGCGTTCGCCGCTGGTGGCGCGGGACGGCTGGTTCCGGCCGAATCCGTCGAGGCGCTCGCCGACGCCATGCTGGAAGTGGCGAATGAACGGCAGCCCACGTGGGAGGAACGGAGGGCCATGCACATGGAGGTCGCCTCCCGGTTCTCGCTCTCTGTGATGAGCCGCAAAGTAGCCGGGCTTTACCGCGGCCTTGTTGCCTGCTCTCAGAGATGAAGCCGCAGGCTTGTCATTCGGGGCATTGGTTGAAAACCTCCGCTCACAATCGCGAACATCGTGAACCAAACCGCCCAGAGCCTTTCAGTCGATGGCTTTCCCGCCGCCCTCCTGGCGATCCGTGTGGCCATCGCAGCAGTCGAGGGCCAGCTCACGACGCGGGAGACGGAATGCCTTGCGTGGCTCGCGGCGCATCCGACGACCCGGGGAGAAATTCTTGAGATCGGAAGCTTCAAGGGCCGCTCGACCATCGTGCTGGCCCTGGCCTCCCGGCTGGCCGGCGACACGAGGATCATGGCGGTCGATCCGCTGACCTCGCCCAGCGTGACAGATCCCGCCCTTGGCCGGAACGAGGCGTCGGCCTCCAAGGACTTCGAATCGAACCTGGCGGCGGCCGGCGTGCGTTCCAGGGTCGAGTTCCACCAGATGTTCTCGCATGAACTGGCGGCAGACTGGCCGAAGAGCCGCAAGATCCGCCTGCTTTGGATCGATGGCGACCACACGCACGCCGGCGTGAAGCGGGACTTCGACCTTTTCAGCCCCTATTTGGCCGACGGGGCCATCGTGGCTTTCCACGACGTGCTGCACCACCACGGCGGGCCGGCCCGCGTGATGGCTGAGGATGTCCTCCTTTCCGGGAATTTCGGCGCGGCCGGTCTGAGTGGGTCCATCGGCTGGTCCCAATTCTTCGCCGACCCGAAGGGTGCGATGAAATCGACGGAATCGAAGCTGCGGCTCTATCGCCAGTTGTCACGGATCATCTCCTACACCGCGTTCGGCGGCGACATCGAGGGCGTCCGCAAGCTGGGCTACAAGCTGGCCCGCGCACGCGCTCCGCACGGCGACTTCGACCGGGCGCACTGGTCACGCGAGGTGGTCGTTCGGCGTTCGGAATCATGAGTGCCCCTCCCCCCAGCGAATCGTCCTTCGCCACGCTTCTGCGGAGGATGTTCCGCGCCTACCGGAACAACATCGCCCCCGTCGGCCATGCCGTGATGCGGCGGGCCTTCCAGGCCATGCTCGCGCGGCACCAGGTTGTCACGCTGCGGAACGGCATCCGCCTCCAGGTCGATCTGGAACGTGTGGTGCAGCACTCGCTCTTCTGGCTCGATGGCGACATGGAGCCGCGCCTGGAGTGGGCCGTGCGCGAGCTGATGCCCATCGGCGGCACCTGCGTCGATTGCGGGGCGAACTGCGGCTACATCGGCCTGCTCGCTCGGCGCATGCGGAGCGCCCGCGTCATCTTCATCGAGCCGCATCCCGAGCTGGCTGCGACCGTGCGTCGGAACATCGAGCTGAACGGCTGGCAGGAGGACTGCACCGTGGTCGAAGCGGCCGCCTCGGACGGAGAAGGCACGGCCGAGTTCTACGAGAACCAGAGCTACGACGGAGCGCATTCGCTCCTCGCCGACTGGGCCGGCGGCCAGTCCGAACTCCGGACGATCCGCGTCCGGCTAAACACGCTTCCAGCGATCCTCGCTTCCGAACGAGTGGACCGGGTGGATTTATTGAAGGTCGATACCGAGGGCCATGACTTGTCCGTCCTCAAGGGCATCGGCGCGGGTCTGGTGCCTGGTCGGTTCCGGGTCGTTTATACGGAGCTGGGCCGGGACAAGGAGCGGGGATGTGACCTGATGCAAGCCGCCGGCTACGAGGGCTTCAGCTACGCCGCCGTTTCCGGCGGCAATCTCCGCCGGCTGGTTCGCCGGCATGAGCACGGAATGGCCGTCGTCTTCTTCGAACCCATGGACGCATTGAAAACTCCGCCGGCCGACATCCTTTGGGTGCCGCGCGGCGGCAACGAGGCCCGGCATCTGCGGAACATCCGCCGGCTCGCCGGAGCCGACGGCCCGCGATGAAGCCAAAGCCCGCCCCCCGCCCCGGATGAACATGCGCCGACTGCTCAATCTGTTGCTTCGCCGGGACACGACGTTCCGTGGCGAGTTCGCGGCCATCCGCGCCGCGTTGCCGCCGCATGCCCCGAGGCAGATCGTCGATGTGGGTGCGAACGACGGCTTCTACGGATCGAACTCGTATCCGTTCATCGCGCGCGGCTGGGAGGCGCTGATGATCGAGCCGGACCCGAGGCCGTTCGCGGCGCTGGCGAAACGATTCGCCGGCAACCCGGATGTCCGCTGCCTCAACCTCGCGTGTTCCGAATTCCCGGGCGAGCTGCCGCTCCAGCTCGGACGCGATGCGAGCCATTCCTCGCTGACGGGCGACTTCGATCCCACGCTCCACGGGGCGCGCACCGGCGAGACCGTCGTGGTCAAGGTGGAGCGGCTGGCCGACGTGCTGGCGCGCCACGGATTCGCCCCCGGCTTCGGCGTCCTGTCCATCGACACCGAAGGCATGGATCTCGAGGTGTTGAAGGGGCTGGATCTCGGGCGCTGGCGTCCACGCGTCATTTTCACCGAGGACTTCGCGCCGAAGGAGTCAGCCAAGGCGGCCCTGCTCGGACAACACGGCTACCTGCTGGTCGGGACGGTCGATTCCAACACGCTATGGACAGCGGCACCAGGCTGATTCGGAATCCTGAATCCTTTTGGGAAGCCACTCCATGAGCGCCCCGCTCCGCGTCCTCTATCTCGGCGTGTCGTTCCCGCCCGGCCATGTGGACCGGCATCCGGGGGTGAATCCCGCCGGCCACACCTTCGAGACGGGAATGCTGGGAGAGTTGTCGCGTCTGTGCGATCTGCGCTCCGTCACGACCTTGCCGGTCGCGCTCGGCGAACCGTCCGGCGGCTCCGACGAATGGTCCCACGGCCTGGTGCTTCGGGATTCGCCGCCGCACGCGTTCCATCGCTGGCGTTCCGTCCGGCGGCTGCACGACTGGTGGGACGGGCAGCTCGCCGAGGGCTGGCGGCCCGACGTGGTTCTGTCCTACAACACGCTGCCGATCTGCAACGCCTTCATCCTCGGACTCCGCGCTCCCGTGCGCCCGGCCTCCGTGCTGCTCATGCTCGACAGCCCGCAACTGGAGCGTCGGCTGTCCCTCTCGAAACGGATCAGGATGCGGCTGACGCCGTTCACGCACCCCGATGCGGAGATGCTGCGCGCGTTCGACGGCTGCATCGGTCTGAGCCGCGAGGTGGAACGCCACTTCGTTCCCGGAAAAGTCCCGTTCCTCTGGATGCCCGGCGGCATTTCATCTCGCCGCGCCGCGCTCGCGGTCGAGCCGCCGGCCGGTCGTGATCCCGCTGCGCCGCTCCGCTTCGGCTACTTCGGTTCGCTGGGGCCCCACGCGGGGCCCGTGGCGCTGGCGAAGGCGTTCGCCAAGCTGGACTGGCCGCACGAGTTGGTCGTCTGCGGCTTCGGCAAACAGGCGGACGAACTTCGGGCGTTGGCCAAGATGCATCCGCGAATCCGTTTCGACGGCTGGCTACAGACTGCGGCCGACACGCTGCGTTTCGGCTCGGGCTGCGACGTGCTGGTGAATCCACGCCCACCGGGTCTGGGAAACGAAACCAACTTCCCATCGAAGCTCTTCGACTACGCCCTCTGCGGACGGGCCATCGTTTCAACGCGCATCTCTGGGACGGACATCGTTCTTGGACCGGAGGCCTTCCACGTCGATTCCGGTGCCGGAGATTTCGTGGACGCGCTGGGCGACGCTCTCCGTCGGGCGGGGGAATGCCGGCCGGAGGAACTGTTGCGCCGCGGCCGCGCCATCAGGGAACGCGTGATGGCGGGATACTCCTGGGCCATCCAGGCGGAGCGGATCGTGGATTTCCTCGGGCGGATAGGCGCCAAGCGATGAGGCGGATTGCTTGCCTGCATCCGGCATTTGCCAACAGACTTCCCGCCGATCAATGACTTCCTGGTCCCAATTCGGCGAAGACGTGCTGTTATGGAAGCATTTCGGAGACATGCCTTCGGGCTACTTCGTCGAGATCGGCGCGAACCATCCCACCAAATTCAGCCAGACCTGGTTCTTCGAGCAGCGTGGCTGGCGGGGTCTGCTGGTCGAACCCATCACCGCCAAATGCGAACAGCTCCGCGCCGGGCGGCCGGGCAGCCGGGTCGTCCAAGCCGCAGTAGGCGCTCCGGAACAACGCGGCCGCGCGGAGTTCCATGTAGCCCAAGGCGACGACATGTATTCCGGACTCGACGTGCCGGCAACCGGAACGGCCATCACCGAAGACGTGGAAATCCGCACGCTGGACGACATCCTCGACGCCGAGAAATCTCCCCGAATCGATCTGTTATCGGTGGATGTCGAGGGCAACGAGCTCGATGTCCTGAAGGGATTCGACATCGGACGCCATCGGCCCCGCGTCGTGCTGCTGGAGGACCATCTGCATTCGCTGGAAGTCCACCGCTGGATGTCCACGCACGGCTACCGGCTGGTCCGGCGAACCTGTCTGAACAATTGGTATATCCCCCGTGAGGCAACGCCGCCCCGGAGAACACTTGGTGAAAGGATGAAACTTTTCCGCAAAGTTTTCTTGGGGCTCCCCTTCCGGGCACTTCGTCGGTGGCGGCATCAGCATAACCGGTGCTGAACTGGGATCGTGCAGGGCAGGGATTACGGTCGCCTCGTTGAAGCCGGGTTCTCTGCCGAGATTTTTCGCGCCGGCGAATTACGCTGGCGGGTTCCTTGGCCGGCGTGGAATCGTCAGGACACATGACGGACTTCCTCTTGCGCCTGATCCGGCTGGCGGCCCCGTATCGCCGCCGGCTCATTCTCGGAGTGTTCTTTGGCGTGGTCGCGGGACTGATGAGCCCCGTCCTGATGATGACGGTCCGGCTGTGCTTCAACCTGCTGTTCCCGTCCGAGGCGGAACCGGTTTCCGCGCTCGCTGGCCGTCCCCTCCCCGGCTTCGTTCAGCCCCTCGTCACCAAGCTCGATTCGCTGATGCCACAGGCGCAGCACCGTCCTGATTCCGGTCTGGTGATGCTGGCAATCGCCCTGATCCCGGTGGTGATGCTGGTCCGTGGGGCGGCCAACTATCTGAACGCCTACCTGCTCAACTGGGCGGCCATCCGCGCGATCAACGACCTGCGGATCCGGCTGTTCGCGCATATCCACACGTTGTCGCAGGACTTCTTCAACCGCTCCAGCACGGGCGAGCTGGTCTCGCGCATTTCCAACGACACGCTGCAGATGAACATGGTCCTCGGCAACTCCCTGGGGACCATCGTCACCAAGCCCATCGAGATCATCTCGCTGGTCGTCTTCCTCGTCAGCCAGCAGCCGAAGCTCACGCTAATTTCCCTGACGGTCCTGCCGCTCTGCATCGTCCCCATGAGCATCTACGGCCGGAAGATCCGACGGAGCAGCGAGGGCATCAACGTCGAGGCGGGCCAGCTCGCCAACGTCATGCAGGAGGCCTTCACCGCCAGCCGCGTGGTCAAGGCCTACAACATGGAGGCGGAGGTAGGCTCGCAGTTTAGCCGGGTGGCCAATCGCTACTTCAGCTTCTGGATGCGGTCGATCCGGGCCGCCGAACTACCTGGACCCATCATCGAGGTCTTCGGTGCCATCGGCGTCGCGATTGTTTTCCTGATCCTCGCACGCGACACCAAGGCACCGATGAAGGCCGGAGACTTCATCTCGTTTGTCGGCTCGCTCTTCCTGCTCTACCAGCCGATCAAGATGCTCTCCCGCCTCCACGGCGATCTCCAGCGCGCCCGGACAGCCAGCGAGCGCGTCTTCGAGTTGCTGGACATGAAGCCCTCCGTCGCGGATCCCGCCGCGCCCAAACCGCTCAAGGCCACCGGGGCGGACATTGTCTTTGACCACGTTGGCTTCAGCTATGGGGTGAAGGCGGCGCTGACGGACTTCCACTTCACCATCAAGGCCGGGCAGGTCGTCGCGCTCGTGGGCCAGAGCGGTTCCGGCAAGACGACCGTCACAAATCTCCTGCTCCGTTTCATTGATCCTGCGACCGGAGCCATCCGTATCGGCGGCACGGATCTCCGCGAAGTCGCCCAACACGATTTGCGTTCGCAGATCGCCATCGTCACGCAGGAGGTGGTGCTCTTCAACGAGACCATCCGCCAGAACATCGGCTACGGCCGCGCCGGGGCCACCGCCGCCGAGATCGAGCAGGCGGCCCGGCAGGCGCACGCCCACGAGTTCATCCGCGAAAAGCCGGAAGGCTATGACACCGTCGTCGGCGAGAAAGGCGTGACGCTCTCCGGTGGCCAGCGCCAGCGCCTCGCCATCGCTCGCGCCATCCTGCGCGACGCGCCGATCCTTGTATTGGATGAAGCCACCAGCGCGCTCGACAACGAATCGGAACGGGCCGTGCAGGCCGCCTTCGACGAACTCATGAAGGGTCGCACCACGCTGGTCATCGCCCACCGGCTTTCTACCATCCAACACGCCGACCTGATCGTGGTCATGGACCAGGGCCGCATCGTGGAGACGGGACGCCACGCCGAACTGCTCGCGCTTAACGGCGTCTACCGTCGGCTGCACGACCTATCTTTCCAACGACCCGCCATGAGCTGAAGGCTTGGCGGCGGCGAAAGTTTCGCGGATGTTCAGCCCATGCGCTTCACCCATGCCCGTCTCGTCCTGCCCGATGCCGTCCTGCGCGGAACCGTCGAGGTCCGGGACGGAAAGATCACCGCCGTCTCGACCGTTCCAGCGAAGGCGAAACAACGCGGCGACATCGATCTGAAGGGCGGCTTCCTTTCGCCGGGCTTCGTCGACCTGCACATCCACGGCGCGATGCGGCGCGACACGATGGAGGCCACGCCCGAGGCCTTCCGCGAGATCACGGAATTCCACCTCGGCGGCGGCACCACCTCGCTGACGTTGACCACGTTGACCGCGCCCGAGTCCGACATCCTCCGCGTGCTCGATGCGGTGAAGCCGTTCCACAACCAGTCCCTCGGCGGTGCGCGCATCGTGGGCGTGCATGTGGAAGGCCCGTTCATCTCCAAGGCCCGCGCCGGCGCGCAGGACCCCGCGTTCATCCGTCCGCCGACGCGACGGGAATGGAGCCGCTACCTGGCCTACGGAAAGCTGGTCACCCAGTTCACCCTCGCGCCGGAAGAACCGGGCGCTCTGGAACTGATCCGCGCGCTCCGCAAACGCGGCATCATCGCCAGTGGCGGACACACGGACGCCTTGGAACCGGCGCTCGTGCCCGCGCTCAAGGCCGGCTTGAACCAGGCCACGCACACCTTCAACGCCATGAGCACCGTCGTGCGCAAGGGGCCTTATCGCCATGCCGGCATGATCGAGTTCTCCCTGGCGCATCCGGAGATCGTCTGCGAGCTGATCGGCGACGGCGTGCACGTGCCCGCGACCCTGATGAAGATGCTCTTCAACGCGAAGGGCCGCGACGGCGTCTGCCTCATCACCGACGCGACGGCCGGCGCGGGCTTGAAGCCGGGAACGCACTTCCAGCTCGGAGCCATCAAGGCCCACGTCACGCCTGAGACGGCCGTGCTGGACAACAACTCCGGCCTGGCCGGCAGCACCTTGACCATGATCGAAGCCGTCCGCCGCTCGGTCGAACTCGCCGGCCTGCCGCTGGTGGATGCCGTGCGAATGGCCTCGCTCAATCCCGCCCGCCAACTCGGCCGCGCCGACGAGTTCGGCTCCATCGAGACAGGCAAGCGCGCCGACTTGGTGTGGTTCGACGACAAGTTCCGCGTGCGCGGGGTGTGGTTGGATGGGGAGAAGATGGGGTGAGGTTGTCCGCGAAGAGACTGGAGAGTGTCTTCAAACCGTGAAGTCGCGGGCGGGTAGGGCGACGGCTTCAGGCGGCGAAGACGCGTTTCAGATACTCCAGGCTCTTCGTGGCGATGGCGTCGGCGCCCTCCTCGAACTTGAAGACTTCGACGGACACGGTGCCGTCGTAACGCGCGTCGCGCAGGGCGGCGACGATGGGCGCGTAGTCGACGTCGCCGAAGCCGGGGCCTTTCAGATTGCGGTCGTTGGCGTGGAAGTAGGCGAATTGGCCGGCGGACTCGCGGATGATCTGCGGGATGGGCCTGGCCTCGCTGCACATGGCCTTCACGTCGATGATGACGCTCATGGCGGGGCTGTTGAACTGGCGGGAGAAGCGGATGCCTTCGGCGGCGGTGTTGACGAAGTTCGTCTCCACCGGGGAGAGCGGCTCGAAGCAGAGGACCACGCCGCGTTGTTCAGCTTCCTTCACCGCGTCGCGGAAGCTGTCGGTGGCCCAGTCCCACGCCTGCTGATCGCTCACGCCGGGGAGGATGTTCCGCTGCTTGGGCGAGCCGACGATGATGCGGTCGCCGCCGAGATCGGCGCAGCAACGGACGAGTTCGACGAAGTAGTTCGCCGTGCGGCGGCGGGTGGCCTCGTCGGTGTGGTTGAGATGCATGCCCTCGGTCTGGACGAGCACCCAGTGGAGGCCGGAGATGGCGATGCCGCTGCGTTGGGCGAGGTCGCGGATCTCCTGCCGACGCGCGGCGGTGAGATCGGTGACGTGCTTCGTCACGGTGAAGGGCGCGATCTCGACGGCGTCGTAGCCGGTGCGGCCGATGTGGGTGAAGGCGTCCTCCAACGACCAGCCCTGGTAGATCTCGTTGCAGATGGCGAAGCGCATGGCGCGAGCGTCGCGCAGCGGCGGAACGGAAGGCAAGCGCCCGGGAAAACGACGGAGCCCCACAGCCAAAGCCCGTAGCGCGAAATTGCTGGCCGGGGTGGAAGAGTCTGGCGCACGGTTTCATCGCAGCATGGCCGCATTCCTCAAAACACTCCTCTCGTTCACGCGGCCCTATCGCGGACGGCTGATCCTCGGGCTGTTCTTCGGTCTCTGCGTGGCGCTGGCTTCGGCGGCCTTGATGATCTGGGTCAAGGAGGTGATGGACGTGGTCTTCTCGGCCGGGGAGGCGACCGACGCATTGGCGAAGACGTCCGCAATGCCGGAGTTCCTGCGCGGCATCGCCGAGTGGGCGGTCTCGATGCTGAAGACCGTGCAATCGCCGTCCACCTCGGCCGGCGTGGTGCTGATGATCGCGGTGATCCCGGCGTTGATGTTCTTCCAGGTGGTCTGCGCCTACCTGAACTTCTACCTGCTCCAATGGGTCGCGATCCGCGCGGTGTGCGACATCCGCGTGCGCCTCTTCGACAAGCTCCAGCGGCTCTCGGTCGGCTTCTACCATTCGACCAACACGGGCGAACTCATCTCGCGCATCAGCAACGACACCTACTCGCTGACCAAGGCCATCACGGGAATCCTGCCCGTCATCGTCGTGGGGCCGGCCACGGTCATCGCCCTGGTCGCCGTGCTTCTGGCCAAGCAGCCGAAGCTCACGCTCATCTCGCTCGTCGTGCTGCCGCTGTGCGTCGCGCCCGTCGCCATCTATGGACGCAAGGTCCGCAAGTCGACGAAGAAGCTGCAGGAGAACTTCGCCGAGCTGACCGAACTGATGCAGGAGACGTTCTCCGGCCATCGCATGGTCAAGGCCTACAACCTGGAGGAGACGATGCTGGCGCGGTTCCGGGCTTCGACGGGACGCTTCATCAGCCACTACATGCGCATCGTCCGGTCGCTGGAGGTGCCGGGTTCGCTGGTCGAGGTCATGGGCGCGGTCGGCGTGGCCCTGGTGCTGGTCTATGTCGCGCTCGTGGACAAGAAGACGCCGGGGGATTTTCTCCAGTTCGTCCTCGCGATCGTCGCGCTCTACAAGCCGATCAAGGAACTCAGCCGCCTGCCGGGCCAATTGGAACAGGCGCGCTCCTCCAGCGAACGCGTCTTCGAGCTGATGGCGCTCGGCGAGGATCTGCCGGAGCCGGCATCGCCGAAGGCGCTCAACGCGTCCGGAGCGGAGATTCGTTTCAAGGATCTTTCGTTCAGCTATCCTTCGAAGCCCGCGTTGATCGGCTTCGACCTGACGCTCCGGCCCGGCCAGAAGGTCGCGCTCGTGGGCCGGAGCGGCTCGGGCAAGACAACCGTGGGCAGCCTGCTGCTTCGCTTCTACGATCCGCAGCAGGGGGGGATCACCATCGGTGGAATCGATCTGCGGGATGTTTCCACGAAGTCGCTCCGCGAACAGATCGCCGTGGTGAGCCAGGACATCGTGCTCTTCAACGACACGATCGCCGGCAACATCGCCCTCGGCCGGCCCGGAGCAACGCGCGGGGAGATCGAAGCGGCGGCCAGGGCGGCCTTCGCCCACGACTTCATCGTCGAGAAGCCGGAAGGCTACGACACGTCGATCGGTGAACGCGGTTCCCAGCTGGCCGGCGGACAACGCCAGCGCGTCGCCATCGCCCGCGCCATCCTGCGCAACGCGCCGATCCTCATCCTCGACGAGGCCACCAGCGCGCTCGACACGGAAGCCGAGCGGGCCGTGCAGGATGCGCTCGAAGTCCTCATGCGCGGCCGCACCACCCTCTGCATCGCCCACCGCCTGTCGACCATCGTCAACGCCGACCTGATCGTCGTGATGGACGCGGGACGCATCGTCGAATCCGGCCGCCATGCGGAGCTGATCGCGTTGAACGGGGCCTACCGGCGTCTGCACGACCTGCAGTTCAACGCCTGACGAACTCGGGCAACCCAATCATTGCCGCGCACCGAGGCGCTCGACTAGCGTCCGCACCCGGATGCCGACCTTGTTGGAAAAAATCCAGGCCAGCGCCGCCGAAAGGCTGACGCTGCCGCCCGGACGACTGCCGTTCCAGGAGCTGCCCCGCTACAGGAATTTCCTGAAGGTGGAAACCGCCCGGCTCAAGATCGTCCACCGCGCCGGCGCGGACGGGCGCATCGTCTGCAACGCCCGCGCGGCCCTCGTCGACGAGCTGATCCGCCACATCCTCGAAGGCGTGCTCACATCGAGCCCGGAGATCCCCGGCGGCAAGGTGCCGGGCTTCACCCTCGTCGCCATCGGCGGTTACGGACGGGCCGAGCTGAATCCCTTCAGCGACATCGACATCATGTTCCTCCATGACGGCACGCTGGTGAAGAAGGGCATGCCGTTGCCCGAGATGACCGCCGTGGTCGACGGCCTGCTCTACACGCTCTGGGACATCGGCCTGAAGGTCGGCCACAGCGTGCGTTCCGTGGCGGATGCGGTCGAGGTGGCGAACAAGGACATGCAGTCCAAGACGTCGCTGATCGAGTCGCGTCTGGTCTTCGGGAACGAGAAGCTCTTCAAGGAATACCAGAAGCAGACCGTCGCGAAATGCGTGGAGGGCTATCAGGCCGCATACAGCCAGATGCGCCTGGAGGACCAGGCGACGCGGCGGGCCAAGCACGGCAACTTCCCGTTCATGCAGGAGCCGAACATCAAGAACGGCTGCGGCGGCCTGCGCGACTACCAGAACCTCGTCTGGATGACCTTCTTCCGGCACCGGACCCGTTCGTTGGAGGATCTGGAGAAGAAGGAGATGATCAGCGAGCTCGAGCGCAAACAGCTCGCGGGCGCCTACGATTTCCTCCTGCGCACGCGCAACGAGCTCCACTACCAGGAAGGCCGGTCGAGCGACGTGCTCGTGCGCCAGACCCAGCCCGCCGTGGCCCAGGGCATGGGCTACTCGGACCGCTCGCCGAACCGCCGGTTGGAGGCGTTCATGCGGGACTACTACCTCGCGGTCCGCTCGATCGACCACATCACGCGGAGCCTGGAGCAGCGGCTCGCGCTGAATCCGGCCAAGGGGCTCCTGCCCAAGTTCAAGAGCCTGCTCGACCAGCGCCGCCGTCTGCAGCGGGAGCAGCTGGTCGACGGCTTCAAGTTCCTCGACGGCGAGATCCATGCGGGCTCGAACCGCATCTTCAAGGAACAGCCCCGCCGGATGATGCGCGCGTTCCTCCACGCCCAGCAGCGCGGGCTGCGCCTCAGTCCCGAGCTTTCCCAACTCCTGCGGAACTCCCTGGCGCTGGTCGAACGGAGCTTCCTCGCGGACCAGGGCGTGCGCGACACGTTCCTCGAGATCCTCAACCAGCGCGGCAACGTCGCCCCCATCCTCCGCATGATGCACGAGGTCGGGTTCATCGGGAAATTCCTGCCCGAGTTCGGCAAGCTCACCTGCCTCGTCCAGCACGAGTTCTACCACCAATACGCCGCAGACGAGCACACGCTCGTCTGCCTGCAGAAGCTCGACCAAGTCTGGGAGGCGAAGGAGGCGCCCTACAAGAACTACACCGAGATCCTCACGCTCGTGGAGCGGCCGTGGATCCTCTACCTCGCGCTGCTGCTGCACGATTCCGGCAAGGCCTACCACACCGGCAAGCACGAGATGGTGGGCGGCGAACTGGCGATCAAGGTCGGCCGCCGGCTCGGCCTCGACAGGGACACGACCCACCGCCTCAAGCTCATCATCGAGCAGCACCTCCTCCTCGTGCAGGTCTCGCAGCGCCGCGACCTGGAGGACCAGACAGTGATCCGGCATGTGGCCGACCAGGTGCAGAACTCGGACAACCTGGAGATGCTCACGCTCCACACCTTCGCCGACTCGATGGGCACGAGCGACCAGCTGTGGAACAGCTTCAAGGACTCGCTCCTCTGGACGCTCTACCGCCGCACGCACCAGATGCTGGTCGAGGGGACCGACTTCATCCGCGCCGAAGCCCGCCAGCGGGAGATGCTCCAGAACGAGGTCCGGTCCATCGTTCCGCGCACCTTCCAGGAGGACGAGCTGGAGGCTCATTTCCGCAATCTCCCCCGCTACTACTACGCCATCCAGTCGCCGCAGGAGATCGCCTCCCACCTCGGGCTCGTCCACCGCTTCATGCACCACCAGCTCGACGAGGTGGACCAGGCCCTCGCGCCCGTCATCGCCTGGCGCAACGAACCGGACCGCGGCTTCACCACGATGCAGATCTGCACCTGGGACCGCGCCGGACTCTTCAGCAAGATCTGCGGCGCACTGACGGCCTCCGGCCTGAACATCCTCGGCGCGGAGATCTTCTCCCGGACTGACGGCATCGTGCTGGACGAGTTCTTCGTGACCGACGCCAAGACGGGGACGCTGGCCAAGAAGGAGGAGAGGGAACGCTTCGAGGAGCTCATCACCCGGACGCTCAACAGCGACGAGGTGGACCTGCACGAGATCATCATGAAGCAGAAGCTCCCGCGCTCGCCCTACCGCAAGCAGGCACTGGAGAAGATGCCCACGGTCATCCGCTTCGACAACGCGACCTCCGAGACCAAGACGATCATCGACATCGAGACAGAGGACCGGATCCGCCTGCTTTACTTCATCTCGCAGACCCTCAACGCCCTCGATCTCGACATCTCCCTCGCGAAGATCTGCACCGAGAAGGGCGCCGCCATCGACAGCTTCTACGTCACGGAACGCGACGGGCGGAAACTGGAGTCGAAGGAGCGCCAGGCCGAAGTGGAGAAGAAGCTGCTAACGTCGCTATCCCGCCTGACGGGCTGACCTGCGCAGATAGAGAGCCCAAGAACCAAAAGGCCGGGCAGGCTCGTTGAAGTATTTTTAAGCGGTGAGCCCAGGTGATCGAGGTAGTTTTTTTGCGCCTACCCGGCCTAAAGTTTTTTGGGAGATCTTCCCGTCGTCCGTGAGGCCCTCGATGCCGCCGCCGCTCGAGACCAGCGACGAGACATCGACATAGCCGGTGCGCGTGGGCGTGTGGTTCACCGGTCCTGGGTGTAGAAGATGCGGCGGTCGAGCCACCGGAGGTCCTCGTTGTCGGGCTGTTCATAGTAGCCTTCGAACTTGCGACGAACGGGGATCAACGTGCGGGGGTCCTTCCATTTCTTGAGTTCCACGTGGCCGTCGACGAAGGAGAGGTTGGCCCCGCCGGAGTGACGGGCGGCGGGCAGGGAGAGCCAGACTTCAAAGCCCGTCGTGAAGAACGTGTATTTGAAGACGCCGGCACCAAGGGTGTCAGGATGCTCGTCGATGAAAAGCATCATGCGCGACCCTTCGCGAATCTGGCTGGTGCGGGTGAAATTGTTGCCCTTGCCGGGAGGACTGCCGTTCATGGCCGGGCTGATGGAGTAGCTGCGGGCGCGGAGCTCTTTGTTCCCGTTGAAGACGGAGTAGCTGTCGTCGGCCGGGCAACGGTAAATCTTCGGATTCTTCGCGTAGGTCCCGAGTGAGCCGTAGTCGCGCCGGTCGCCGGTGTAGGTGCCATACAGGGTGCCCTCGACCCGGCCCTCGCAATAGAACAGCGCCGTGTTCGTGGCTTCGGGTTTAGCCCAAGAAGGAACCCAATCATCCTTTTCCGTGCTCATGAACCCCGCCACCCAACAGGACTCAGCACTTGATCCCGCCCCGACAGAAGCCGTGTTCACCATGATTCTATCTCCGTTGTCGTCCACGTAGGCGTGGAAAGCGATGGTCAGTTGCCGAAGGTTGTTCATGCAGACTGTCGCCTGTGCTTTGGCTCTGGCACGGGAAAGTGTGGGCAGGAGGATTGCAGCCAAGATGCCGATGATCGCGAGCACGACCAGAAGCTCGATGAGGGCGAAGGCGGTGGCACGTGGCCTGGTCACTGCGCGTTGAATATCCTGGGGATGAGCCATACGCGGTCCACGTTGTTGGTCTGGAAGGTGATGGCTCGCTGCTTCCGCCTGACCGGGACCAGGGTCTGCGGATCCTTCCATTTCTTGAGTTCCACATGGCCGTCGACGAAGGAGAGTGTCGCGCCGCCGGAGTGTCGCGCTGTGGGGAGAGATCCCCAGACATCGGTGTAGATGTAGCCGGGATCGCGGAAGACGGAGGAGCCGATGGTGTCCTCGTGCTCGTCGATGAAGACCATCATCCGCGCTGCGTTTCGCACGTCGCCGAGGCGGGTGAAACGGTTCTGGC
>JAYTUE010000092.1:0-2152 GCA_043744715.1 Verrucomicrobiota bacterium
CCGATCTCGGAGCATCGCTCCGCATGATCTCGACGAAGACATCCGTCGCAGCCGCCTCATGCGGAGCGATGCTCCGCGCTCCGCACGTCATCCTTCCGGGCGGTTGACGCATCGCCCGCGCCTGCCAAGTTTCGCGGTGTGAATTGTCCGCTGATCTTCCCGGTCTGTCCGGTGCGCTGGCTCACCTGCCTTGCCATCGTCTCAAGCTTCGTCCTCGCTTCGTCCGCCCAGGAACTTCCCGTGAAGGAGCACACGCTTTCGAACGGCATGAAGATCCTCCTCGTGAAGCGGGAAGGCGATCCGACCATCGCCGCAGGCTGGGTCGCCCATGTGGGAAGCGCCAACGAGCGTCCCGGCATCACCGGCATCGCGCATCTCTTCGAGCACATGATGTTCAAGGGCACGCCTACCATCGGCACCAAGGACGGCAAGAAGGACGCCGAAGTCATGGCGGAGCAGGAGCGCCTGCGGGACCTGATGCGCGCCGAGGAGGCGAAGGTCCGCGCGGACTGGCGACGCGGCGACATCGATGATCCGGCGAAATACGAGAACATGACGCCGCGTTGGCGCGAGCTGGAGACGGACTTCAAGAAGTTGATCCAGGCCCAGCGGGACATCCTGGTGAAAAACGAATTCGACCGGCTCTACAGCGGCCAGGGCGCGTCGGGCATGAACGCCTTCACCACCGAGGATCTGACGGGCTACTTCATCGTCGTCCCGGCCAACAAGCTGGAGCTGTGGTGTTGGATGGAGTCCGAGCGGCTCTTGCGGCCGGTCTTCCGCGAGTTCTACGCCGAGCGCGACGTCGTCTTCGAGGAACGCCGCATGCGCGTCGAATCGACGCCGCTGGGCAAGTTCGCCGAGAGCTTCAACTCCATGATCTGGGAGTCGCATCCCTACGGCTGGCCGGTCATCGGCTGGCCTTCGGACATCCCGGCTATCTCGAAGAAGGACGCCGATGAATTCTACGGGCTCTATTATCAGCCGCAGAACCTGACCGCGATCCTTGTCGGCAACTTCGAGACCGACGCGGCCCTTGCCATGGCGGAGAAATACCTCGGCCGCATTCCGCGCGGGGCCCAGCCCGCGCCCGATGTCATTACGCTGGAAGTGAAGCAGCAGACCGAGAAGCGCATGTATGCCGAGGCCGAGACGAATCCGCAGGTGGACATCGTCTGGCACACGGTCCCTTTCCGTCACAAAGACTCCTACGCCCTCCAAGTCCTCGCGCAGCTCCTTTCCGGCCGCACTGGACGGCTCTACAAGGGGCTCGTCGTCGGATCGAAGGTGGCGACCGAAGCCTACGGCCAGCAGGGCTCGCAGAAATGGGCCGGCATCTTCAACGTCGGCGGCGAGGCGACCGAAGGTAAGACGCCCGAAGACGTCGAAGCCGCGCTCTACGCCGAGCTGGAGAAGCTGAAGACGGAGGAGGTTCCCGACATGGAACTGCAGAAGGTGAAGAACCAGTTCGCCGCCGGCGAATACCGGAAGCTATCCGGCAACATGCCCATCCTCTATCAGCTCATCCATAGCGAGGGCCTGGGATCGTGGACGGAGGTCAATGAATCTGGAAAACGGCTCCAGGCCGTCACCGCCGCCGCCGTGAAGCGCGTCGCTTCCACCTACTTGATCAAGGAGAACCGCACCGTCGCCATCTACACCCGCAAGGCCGGCACCAAGGTCGATGACGATCACGATCTCACCGGCTTGGAACCGCAGCAGAAGCCGGTGGTGAAGCAGTTCATCAACGCCATCGCGACGGTCAAGGACGTCGCCCAGCTCGAAGCGCAGAAGGCCCAGTTCGAGGGCCGTCTCAAGTCCGCCAACGACAAGACCAAACCCTTCGTCACGATCATGCTGAAGAAGCTCCAGGCCCGGATCGACGAGCTGAAGGCATCCAAGTGAAACCAGCCAACATGACTTCCCGCATCACCATGAAGACCCTCTTCACCGCGGCCCTGCTTGGTTTTCTCGCTGCGGGCTCCGTCTCCGCCGCCGACATCCCCGACCGCCCGGAGAAGCTGAAGTTCCCGTCGCTCACCTTCACGCCGCCAAACCCGGCCGACTACCGCGTCCAGCTCAAGGCCGGTCCCGTCGCCTACGTGGTCCCCGACCGCGAGCTGCCGTTGGTCACCATCTCCGTCACCGTCCG
>JAYTUE010000093.1:0-29891 GCA_043744715.1 Verrucomicrobiota bacterium
CCAGTCCTTGAGGCTCGGGTAGCTCACGCCCAGTTCGGCGGCGATCTGCGTGCCGGGCTGGCCGGTCTTGATCCAGTTCTCCACCGCCTGCCGCTTGAACGTTTCGTCGTAGCGTTTGGTCTGCGGGGCCATCGGGCCGATGGCGGTTGGGGGTGTCGTCGGCTTGGCGTTCTTACTTTTGTTCATGGGTGCTTTCAGTTTTACGCCCCCACCCCCAAAAGGTGTCCATCAATCCGGGTTAAGACCACATCGCAAACAGCCTTCTTGATTACGAACTCATCTCCAAGGGCCAGTGCTTTCCCCTCTACCTCTACGAAAAGGACGAACCGCAGGAGGGCGAACTCATCCGCCACGCACAGGAGGGCGAGTTGGTGGATGGCTACCGGCGGCGCAGCGCCATCACGGACGCCATCCTCGCCGAGTTCCGCGCGGCCTATGAAAGTCCGGGGAGCGCGCCCGCCCCGGGTGCAGTTTCCCGCGCCCTCGCGGGAAACACGGGAGCGTCCGAACCACCCACCGCGTCGAGCACGTCCACGCGCCCAAAGTTGCCGACGAGGGCGTCGGCAACAACGCCCGAGGCGGGCGTGCTCCCCAACGCAACGCTCCCCAAGCAAATCACGAAGGAGGACATCTTTTACTACGTCTATGGCGTGCTGCATTCGCCGGAGTATCGCACGCGCTTCGCCAGCGATTTGAAGAAGATGCTGCCGCGCCTGCCCTTCACGCGGGAGACGGCGGATTTCTTCGCCTGCAGCCAGGCGGGCCGCGACCTCGCCCAGTGGCATTTGAACTACGAAACCGTCGAGCCGTGGCCCGTGCAGGAATTCGCCAGCGAACTCCTGAGCGACCCGGCGAAGGATTTCCTCGTGCAGAAGATGACCTTTGGGCGGAAGGACAAGCAGGTGGACAAGACGACCATCCATTACAACGCGCGCATCACGCTCACCGGCATCCCGCTCGCAGCCTACGATTACGTGGTGAACGGCAAGCCCGCCCTCGAATGGATCATGGAGCGCTACCAGGTGACCGTGGACAAAGACAGCGGCATCCGCAACGACCCCAACGATTGGGCGCGCGAGCATAACCAGCCCCGCTACATCCTGGACCTGCTCAAGCGCGTGGTGCGCGTGAGCCTGGAGACGATGAAGATCGTGAGCGCATTGCCGGGGTTGAATGAGCGGAAGTGAGAGGAAGAACACGCCTAGTCAGGAGACCGGCGCTCCGGGGTCGGCGTCTATCTGCGTCATCTGCGGTTGAACCTTCGGCTTCCTTGCAGCAGTGGCGGCGGGGGGATGGGAATCGAGCGGTTCAGGCCCTACTTGTGCGTCGCGAGGAGGTAGTCGCGGAAGCGCTCGTAGTCCGCGCCCATGCGGTCGTAGTCCTCGGGCAGCTTGAGGCCGGTCACCATCGAGGCGGGCACGTCGGGCGCCCATCCGACGACCTTTTCCACTTCCTCGGGAAACTTCGCCGGGTTCGCGGTCTCGACGATGACGACGGGCGAGGTGCCCAGCGGCTCGACGGCGTTCCAATCAAGAAACCCCTGCCAGGCGACCACGCCATGCGGTTCCAGCAGGATCTGATACTTGTTCCAAAACTCGCGGAGCGAGGTGCGGGTCCGGTCGTCGGTGATGGAACTGGAGAAGATGTCGCGGCGCATCGCGTCGAGGTCGGGCTGGCGGTGGATCTTACCGGTCTCGTCCATCTGCCCGCCATACACGGCCACGAGCCGCGCGAGGTTGCTCGGATGGCCGACGTTCATCGCGTTGGAGACGGAATTGCGCGAGGGGGAAACCTTCTCGTAGCGGCCGCTGGCGAGGTAGCGCGGGAAGGCGTCGTTGTCATTGACCGACGCGATGATCTTCCTGACGGGCAAACCCATTTCCCGCGCGACGACCGCGCCCATCATGTCGCCGAAGTTCCCGCTCGGGATGCTGAAGACTATCGGTTCGCCCGGCTGCGCGAGGCGCGACGCGGCGTAGAAGTAATACACGCTCTGGGGCAGGAGCCGGCCGATGTTGATGGAGTTGGCCGAGGAGAGGTGGATGTGGTCGAGCGCCGGGTCGGTGAAGGCGCGCTTCACCATCGCCTGGCAGTCGTCGAACTTCCCGTCGATGGCCACGGTGCGGACGTTGTCCTTGAGCGTGGTCATCAGCTTGCGCTGGCTCTCGCTGACCTCGGCGACCGGGAACAGCACGATGACGCGCACGCCGGGCACCTTGTGGAATGCGTGGGCGACAGCCGCGCCGGTGTCGCCGCTGGTGGCGGTGAGGATGGTGATCTGGCTGCCGTCCTCCTGCAGGAACCTCCCGATCATCTGCGCCATCATCTGCGCGGCGAAATCCTTGAACGACGCCGTCGGGCCCTGGTCCAGCCGCATCAGATACACGCCGTAATGGATGACCTCAAGCGGGACGCCGAAGTCGTAGGCCTTGCGGCACATCGCCGCCAGCGCGTCGTCCGGAATGATGCCTTCGGTGAATTTCCTGAGCACGCGGAAGGCGACCTCGCGGTAGGGCAACTCGGCGAACTCGGCGATTTCCGAAGGGGTGAGGCGCGGGAAGGACTCGGGCAGATACAGCCCGCGGTCCGGTGCCTGGCCGGTGAGGAAAGCTTCGCGGAGATTGACGGCGGGCGACCGGCCGTTGGTGGAACGGAACAGGAGCGTGCTCATTCGAAACTCTCCACCCGGATCATGACGGGCGCGGACTTCACCACGGACAGTTTCGCCAGCGAGGCCAACGCCTTGCGCATCGTGCGGTTGGGCGCGTCATGGATCATCAGGATAAGCGGCACGGTGTCGCCCTGGTGGCCTTCGGGCTGGATGATCGAGGAGATGCCGATCTTTGCCCGGCCCAGGACCGATGTGACCTTCGCCATGACCCCCGGCCGATCCACAACCGTGAGCCGTAGATAATAGCGCGAGACGACGTCTTCGATCGGAAGAACCCGGCCGTTGCGCTGGTGGCTGACGAAGCAGGGAACGCGGTGATGGCTCCCGCATTTCAGGTCAAGCGCCGCATCCGCGAGGTCGCTCAACACGGCGCTGGCCGTGGCGTCCTGCCCCGCTCCTCGGCCATAATAAAGCGTGTCGCCGACCACGTCGCCCCGGACGAGGACGGCGTTGAAGACGTCGCTGACCGAGGCGAGGACGTGGCCGTTCGGGACGAGTGCGGGATAGACCGAAACCTGGATGCCCGAGGCCGGCCGGCTGGTTCCCATTTTCCGGCTTGTCCCGTCCGCCGTGGATTTGACGATGCCCAGCAGCTTGATCGTGTAGCCGAGCTTCTCGGCAAACTGGATGTCCTGCTGGGTCACACCGCGGATGCCCTCGGTATGGACCTGCTCCGGTTGGATCCAGAAACCATGCGCCAAGGAGGCGAGGATCCCCGTCTTGTGCGCGGCGTCATGGCCGTCGACATCCAGATCCGGTGGCGTCTCGGCGTAGCCCAGCCTCTGCGCGTCGGCCAGGACGCAGGCGTAGTCGGCCTGCTCGCTCTTCATCCGGGTGAGGATGTAGTTGCAGGTGCCGTTGACGATCCCGTAGAGGCGGGTGATGCGGTTGCCGATCAGGCCTTCGCGGAGAACCTTGATGATCGGAATCCCGCCCGCGACGGACGCCTCGTAATAGAGATTAACACCGGCCTTGGCCGCTGCGGCGAAGAGCTCTTCGCCATGCGCCGACAACAGCGCCTTGTTCGCAGTGACCACCGGTTTCCCGGCTTTGAGCGCGGCCAGGACCACTTCACGGGCCGTGGTCGTCCCGCCCATCAGCTCGACGACGATGTCGACCGACTCGTCCGCGACGACGGACTTCCAGCTGGTTGTCAGGAGATCTTTTGGAACGGAGACGGCGCGGGTCTTCCTGAGATTCCTGACCACGATGCGGCGCACCTCGAGCTTGATGCCGAGGCGTGACGCCATGAGGGGACCGTTCCGCAGGATGGCTTGGTAAACGCCTCCGCCAACAGTTCCGCCGCCGATGATTCCTAACTGGACCGTGCGCACAGGGCGGGGACTGTGCAAAGAAGGTGCGTGCGTCACAACGCCTTTCTTGATGGCGGAGACACCCGGAACCTTCGGGGATCAACGCCAGGCCGGGAGTCTTGGCTGGAAGCCTTCGATTGGACCAAGGCCATCAACTAATCCCTTGCCCGGTAGCGTGGTGTTTTCTAGGTTCACTTCCCGCTGACGCCCTGCGTCGGTCCGGTGGGGCGGTAGCTCAATGGTAGAGCAGTAGCCTTTTAAGCTATTGGTTCCGGGTTCGAGTCCCGGCCACCCCACCACTTTTTCCTTGGGATTTCGCCCTTCCAGATTTTATTTTCCGCCAAGTTGTCGGCTTCATTTCCCCGCGTATCGGGTGAATCCTTCCTCCCGTGCTCTACTTCGACCACAACGCCGCCGCCCCGCTGGACCCGGTCGCCCGTTCTGTCTGGCTACGGGCGGCCGAGCAGTTCGTCGGCAATCCTTCCAGTCTGCACCGCCTCGGCCGCAGGGCGGAGGCGGCCTTGAACGACGCCCGCTCGCGTCTCGCCGTGCTCCTCGGTTGCGACGCGATGGACCTCGTATGGACATCGGGGGCGACTGAGTCGAACAACTCGGTCCTGCATCATGCGGCCAAGTCGCTCCCTGCCGGTGCGGAGGTTTGGATTTCCTCCATCGAGCATCCCTGTGTCATGGAATCGGCCCGCACCCATTTCAGTGGACGCATCCGGATCATTCCTGTCACCGCCCAGGGCACTGTGGATCTGGAGTGGCTCCAGGGGGCTCTTACCGCAAAATCGCCCGGCCTGGTTGCAATGATGGCGGCGAACAATGTCACCGGAATCCTGCAACCTTGGCGAGAAGTCCTGGAGATCTCCCGAAGTCACGGGGTTCCGTTCTTCTGCGACGCGGTCCAGTGGCTCGGCCGCCTGCCTGCGGATGGCCTGGGGGCCTGCGACTGGTTGAGTGGTTGCGGGCACAAGGCGGGCGGACCACGCGGCATCGGGTTCCTGAAATGCCCGTCGGCCGGCCGGGTGACGCCGTTGATCGAAGGCGGACCGCAGGAGGAAGGCCGCCGTGCGGGCACGGAGAATGTCGCTGGGGCTTTGGCGCTGGTCGCCTTGCTGGAGGAACGGCAACGGCAAACGGCGGATCTCACCGAACGGATGGCGATCCGTGAGCGCTTCATCTCTTCGCTGCTCCAGCGGCTGCCGGGCTCGGAAGTCCTTGGAACGAGGCCGCTGTCATTGTGGAACACGGTCGCGGTCATCATGCCGGAGAGCGATTGCCCTCAGCGATGGGTGGTGAAACTGGACAAGCTGGGCTTCGCCGTATCGACCGGTTCGGCTTGTTCCAGTGGAAAGGAGGAGCCGTCGCCCGTGCTCCTCGCCATGCAATGTCCGCCGGAGAAAGCCTCGCGCATGTTGCGCCTGAGCAGCGGCTGGGAGACGACGGAGGAAGATTGGAAGGCTCTGCTCGAAGGGTTGGTGGCGGCCGCGAAGGAGTTGGGCGTGGCCGGCGCTGGCGTCAGCAAGGCATGACGGGCTTCCAGCCTGCCCGAGGAGATCTTACGGCGAACACCAGACGGTGTGCTGTGACGAATTCCCGGTTCCCGACGAAAGCAGGCAGGAACCCTGCCCTGCCCTGCCTTGGTCCGCCTTGTTCTGGCTCAGATTTCGCCACGGAGTTTGCCGACCCTGCGTAACGCCGCCACGGCGTGGATGACCGGATAGAGCCGCTCGAAATACCAGAGCTTGGCGAAGTAGAAGCCGATGGGTGAAGGCTTCGTCCATGAACCATCTTCGACCCGGCTCACCAGACATTCCTCCCCATGGTCCAGCCCTGCTTGAAGCTCCGTTGAAACCGTCGCCATGACATCGCGGAACGCCGCCAGCGCTTCCACGGCGAGAGCCGTTTCTTCCGTCGAGGAAACACCGGGGCCAGGGCCGCCGCTCCAGCCTCCATCCGCCTTTTGCACACGGAGCAGCCAGGCGGCGGCGCGACGGGCAAGCAGCCGACCGCGTCCCGTTTCCGCCAGCGCCAGCAGGACGCGCGAGGTGCCGTAGACGCGGTTGGATTCGTCCGTTTCCGTCTCATTCCCGAACCACAGCGGAGCCCACGCGCCGCTGTCTTCCTGGATGGTTTCCAAGAACAGGACCGCACGATCCGCAGCCACGTCGATGCGCGCCTTGATCGCGGCCGGCAGATAGTTTCGCCACGCGGTCCAGGCCCGCACTGAATGGGCCGTAAGATCGGCGCTGCTGCGGTCGAAGGGGAGGCGGCCCCAGCCCTTGCAGAAGGTCGGGATGCCGCCGTCGCGGTTCTGGAGATCCAGCAGCCATCGCACGCCGAGCTCGGCCGCTTCGATGGTGGTGGGATCAGGAGTGTCGCCGTCCAACTTTCGCAGCGCGATCAGCGCGCCCGGCGTGTCGTCC
Organism: Verrucomicrobiota bacterium; assembly: GCA_043744715.1. Classification (GTDB taxonomy): domain Bacteria; phylum Verrucomicrobiota; class Verrucomicrobiia; order Limisphaerales; family CANJSG01; genus CANJSG01. The sequence continues at coordinate 6,417 of JAYTUE010000093.1, forward strand.
GCGTCCGGGACCCCGCCGGGCAAGTCGGTCCACGCCCAAGCTCCGGGAGCCGCTCCGGTGTAGGGATGCGTCGCGCGGTATTGCTGGCCCAGCAGCCAGGCTCGGATCGGCCGTTTCTCTTCCGCGTTCATGGGCAGCTCGCCGTCGCCGGCCAGCGCATGAACCGACAGGCTGGTCACCCATGTCGCGAGGTTCGTGTCGATTTGCCAACTGCCGTCCGGCCGTGCGGAGCGGATGAGAAATTCCAGACCGCGCAGCACCACGGGATGGTTCGCCTCGCCGCTGGCCACGAGGCTCATGACCACGAAACTGGTCAACGGAGTCGCCTCCAGAAATCCGCCGTTCTCCGGCTGCACCGAGTCCAGCACACGGAACACACGTTCCTTCACCCTGGCCCGAACGCGATTCCATCCGCCTCCGGCCGGCGCATGGAAATGCCGGGCGTAACCGATCGCGATGAGAGCGGGCAACGCGTAGCTCACGACCGGAAGCCGCAGGGCCGCGAACCAGCTCCGGGGAAACGCGGCCAATTCAAACGGCAGCGGAATGACATTCTCCCACGCCTTCTTTCCGGGACCGAAACGGCCGGACAACGCGCACATCGTGAGAATGGGAACGGAGAACGTCCGGTCGTCGCCATAGCGGCCGATGATCTTCCTGGCTAGGCTAGCAGGATCAAGCGAGCCGGCCCGGTCGCGCAGCCAAACCTCCGCCTTGGAAACCGCATCCCTGTGCGGCAGCGACCAGTCGTCGTCCAGCCCGAACGCCGCCCAGACCAGCGTGGTGGTGCTGATGTTGCTCCGGCTGTAGATCGTGTCGCCCCAGCCCCCGTCCCCGTTCTGGTGGTCGGCCAACCACGCGAGACCCTTCGTGATCAGCGGAAGCACGCGCGCTTCCTCCACCGCGCCATGCCGAACTCCCAAGCCGAGCGCCACTATCGCCGTCGCCGTGGACAACGCGCTCGCGGACAGTTCACCGATCCAATGCCCCGCCGTGTTGCGCTGGGAAAGGAGATGCGCCGTCGTCCGCGCGACAGCCTGCTTCAGGCGTTCACGGTTTATTTCTGGGGAGCTCGGGGACATGGCATGACGAGAAAACAGCCCGCAGGACAAGGCTCCATCAACCATTCGACAAGGATTTTGTGAGGGAAGCCGATCATCCGACGGACCGGTGATTGATGATCGCGTCCGCCTCCGCCATGCTTCCGACCAACACATCATGGACCGACCCGCCGCCATCAAGGACATCCGCGACCGCACCCAGCAGATCGCGACAAACATCACCGCCATCCATCCGCTCGTGCCTGGGCTGGCCGACCCGTCGACTCAGACCGAGCTGCTCAAGGCGCTCTTCGAGCTGACCAAGCAGGTCGAAGTGGTCAAGAAACACCTGCTCAAGCTGGAGAAGCGCGACGAGTCCACCGATCTCTGAGCGTTCCTTGGTTTGGCGAGGTTTCAGGCTTCCCAGCTCCTTTCCGCGCGGCTATGGCTCATCCATGAAAGGCGAAGAATGCATCGGGGCCCTCAAGGCCCTCGGCGAAGAGAACCGGATCCGGATTCTCCGCCTGTTGCTGGCCGGCGAGCAGAACGTGAACGCCGTCTCCGAGACGCTCGGCATCTCGCCCTACAACGTCTCCAAACACCTCGCGATCCTCAAAGCCGCCGGTCTCGTCGCCTGCCGCAAGGAAGGCCGCGAACGCCTCTACGCCGTGGCGGAGGACTACCGGCTGAAGCTGGCCGACGGCCAAAAGGTCATGGACCTCGGCTGCTGCAGCTTCCGTCTGGATCAGCTTCCGAAGTAAGCCGCTGAATTTTGGTTGATCCAGGCCGCACTGTCGGGCGTTATATCTGCACATTGGCGCAGATATGAACTCAAAGGCTCCTCTTTTCATCCGGTCGCTTTTCGCCGTCGCCTGCTTGGTCGCCTTGCCAGCTTGGGCGGCTGCCCTGCGGATCAACGGTTCCACCACGGTGAACCTGCCTGTCGCCGAAGCCGCCGAGATCCTGCGGGCGGAAAAGAAGATGCAGATCACGGTCGATACCCAGGGCGGCAGCTCCGGCGGCATCTCCATGCTGGGCGACGGGCAGGTGGAGATCGGCATGATCAGCAAACACGTCAGCGAAGCCGACCGCGCCAAGTTCCCCAAGGTGACCTTCAAGGAAACGCGCATCGGCGAAGACGCGGTGGCCCTCATCGTTTCCAAGGATGTCTGGGACGGCGGTGTGAAGAGCCTGACCAAAGACCAGGTCCGCGATCTCTACGAAGGCAAGGTGACGAACTGGAAGCAGATCGGCGGGCCTGATCGCAGGGTGGCCTTCTTCAACAAGGAGCCCGGTCGCGGCACGTGGGAAGTCTTCACCCATTGGGTCTATGGCGATTCCAAGAAAGCGCCGCAGGTCAGCTTTCCCGAAGTGGGCGGCAATGAAGAGACCCGCAACAAGGTCGCTTCGACGCGTGGTGCGATGTCCCAGCTTTCCGCTTCTTGGGCCGACGGCAAAACGATCTTCGCCCTGGGCATCAAGCCCGATTCCGGTGATCCGGTCCTGCCCACCCCGGCCAACATCGCCAACCACACCTATCCGATGAGCCGCCCGCTTTTCGTCCTGACCAACGGCGACCCCGCTGGCGACGCCAAGACTTTCATCGAGTTCCTGCTCAGCCCGCGCGGGCAGGAATTGGTCCGCAAACACGGTTACCTGTCTCTCGATCAACTGAAGTAGCCGTCACGCGTGACCACGGCCGCCCAAATACCTCGTCGTCCATCGCTGACGAAGTGCATGAGCTGGGGCTTCGCCTTGTTTGCCGCGCTGTTCCTCGTCTCGCTCGTCGGCGTCTTCGTCTGGCAAAGCCTGCCGATCTGGAAAGAGGCCGGCACGGGCTACGTTTCCGGGAAGCAATGGTTCTACCGCCAGCATCTCTTCGGCGCTCTGCCGATGATCTATGGAACTGTGGCCGTCTCCGTGGTGGCGCTGGTCCTCTCCGTGCCCATCGGCGTGGGCGCTGCCATCTGCACGGCGGAAATGCTTCCGCCCAAGCTGCGGCTGGCGGTGAAGATCATCGTGGAACTCCTGGCCGGCATTCCGTCGGTCGTCTACGGGCTGTTGGGAATCCTCTTCCTCCGCAACTGGGTCTACCACCTGCTCACGCCGTTCGATCCGTTGAGCGGCGACACCCTGCTCACAGCCGGCCTGCTCGTGGCCGTAATGATCCTGCCAACCGTCATGACCCTGACCGACGACGCCCTGCGTGGCGTTCCAGCGCTGCAACGACAGGCGGCGCGTGGACTCGGGCTGAACCGTTCCGAAGCCGTCTGGTCCGTCGTCCTGCCGCAGGCCGCTCCTGGAATCTTCGCGGCCGTGCTGCTGGCGTTGGGACGTTCTCTCGGTGAAATGATCGCCGTTTTCCTCGTCGTCGGGCGGCAGGATAATCAATGGCCGGAAAACCTCCTTTCACTCCGGCCCTTGATCGAACCCGGCCAGACCTTGGCCAGCAAACTGGGGGGTTCGGAGACGTATATCGCCTATGGCGATCCCCTGCACTGGGCCGCCGTCATCGGCCTTGGACTGCTTCTTCTCCTCATGGTCGGTTTCGTCACGGCCATGGCCTTCCGCTTTCTGCAAAAGGCCCGCCATGCGTAGGACGCTCGACTGGATCTTCCGATTGGCCACGACGCTCTGCGCGCTGATCGCCTGCGGCGTGCTGGTGCTGATCGTGGCGGCCATCCTGTTGCGCGGGCTGCCTTCGGTGAGCTGGCAATTCCTGACAGAACACATCCGGCTCGTCGGCGCAGACGGCGGCATCTTCCACAACGTCGTCGGCACGCTCATCCTCATCACGACCGCGCTCATTGTCTCCGCACCGGTGGCCGTGGGCATCGCCCTAGTCCACGGCGTCTATCTCCTCCATGAAGCCTGGAGAAGACGGCTTCTCCTGCTGCTCTATCTTCTCAACGGCGTGCCCAGCCTGCTCTTCGGGCTGTTCGGCTTCATCGTCTTCGTGAAGTTCCTTGGCTGGGGGAAATCCTGGTTGGCCGGAGGAATTCTGCTCGGCCTGATGATTCTTCCGACAGTCACGGTCGCCTTGATCGAGCGAATCAGCAGCCTGCCGCGCCGTTATCTCGAAGCCGCCGCCGGACTCGGCCTAGGCACGCCGCAGATCATCTGGTCGGTCATTTTGCCGCAGAGCCTCGGCGGATTGGTCACGGGTTCGCTGATCGGCTTGGCGCGTGCCGCCGGAGAAACGGCGCCAATCATGTTCACCGCGACGATCTTTGCCGGAGCCTCCTTCCCCACCGGCATCAAGGAAAGCCCAGTCCTGTCGCTGCCGTATCACATCTTCATCCTCGCGCAGGACTCGTTCGATCCCGCCGCCGGGGCGAAGGTCTGGGGCACGGCCGTGGTGCTGCTGGCCATCGTCGGCCTGCTCAGCCTCGTCGCCTTGCCGCTTCGTCTCCGCATCCACGAAGAAGCCCATCATGGCTAAACCTCTTTCCGAATCTCCGGCCATCCTCGAAGTGCGTGGACTCAATGTCTTCGCAGGAACGCGCCCGGTTCTGCGCGACATCAACCTCCGTATTCCCGGCGGCTGCGCACTTGCCCTCGTTGGTCCCTCCGGCGCGGGCAAGAGCACGTTGCTCAAATGCCTGGACCGCCTGATCGACCTCACGCCCGGTCTCAGTGTGCGCGGCGAGGTTCTCTTTCACGGGCAATCCATCCGCGCGCCCGGCACCGACGTCGATGCGTTGCGCGCGCGGATTGGAATCCTCTTCCAGCAGCCGGCGGTTTTTCCAAAGAGCATCCTGCAAAACGTCCTCTTCGGCGTGCGTCATCTCGGTCGTGTGCCCAAAGCCGAATGGCCCGCGACGGCCGAACGCGCCCTGCGCGAAGCCGCGCTCTGGGACGAGGTGAAGGACCGGCTCGACGAATCCGCCCTGAAGCTTTCCGTCGGCCAGCAGCAGCGCCTCTGTCTCGCCCGCACCTTGGCCGTCGATCCCGAGGTCATCCTGCTCGACGAACCCACCAGCGCATTGGACGCGCGTTCGACCGAAGCCGTAGAAGAATCGCTGCTGCGGCTGAAAGGCAAACGCACGCTCGTGCTCGTCACCCACAACTTCGGCCAGGCTCGACGCCTCGCCGACTGGACAGCGTGCGTGTCCGTCCGCGACGGCGCAGGCGAGATCGACGGCTGCGTGGACTGCGGCGATCTTCTCGCGGTGGCAGAACCGGTGGAGGAGACCATTGCCTTCAAGCCGGCGAAGCCTCAGGGCTGAACCTTCATAGGCTCAGGTGCCCGAGGGCCAGCAGACCGTAGAAGGAGTATTCCGCGTCGAGATGATCGTCGGCCCAGTGGCCGTGGAATCCGCCGTCGGCCGTCCAAAGCGTGTCGATGAAGTCCATGCAACGCTCGTGGATCGCGCTCGGGATGCGACGATCCATCGCGGACAAGGCGTGCAGCGCCGTGGCGGTGGACAGCAGATCGGGCACGGGCGCGTTGGGCGTGGCCTTGAAGCCGCCGTCGGGATGCGCCTGCGCGAGGAGCCAGTCTCCGACCGCCTGGTTCACGGGAAAACCGAGATGGCGGATCAACGTGACCGCGCCGGCCGTGGCGTTGAGCGCGCCAATGGGCATGCCGGGATGATTGCTCCACGCGCCGTCCTTGCTCTCCAGCCGTTTCAAGCCGCGCACCAGTTCGATCACCTGCGACGGCGTGTGGCCGAGGTCCTGATAAGCACCCAGCGCGACGAACGCGCCGTAGGCCGTGCCGTGCTTTAGCTTCGTGTCGCCCTCGTAGCCGCCATCGGGTTTGCGGAATGTTTCGATGCGTTGGAGCACGGTGGTGTCCAATCCGTCGGGCATGCCCGCCTTGTCCAAGGCTGCCCAGCAGCGGGCCAACGCGCCGAGATGGACGAAGTCCAAACCCGCGCCGTCACCGAAGGTTTTCAGCCACGCCGCCGTGCGTTCCGTTGGGATCGGCACGTCGAGCGCCTGCGCGCCGGCCAGGGCGAAGATCGTGTAGTAGAGATCCGGCCGCCCGTCGCGGTCACAGCCCGCGCCGTCGGCGTTGAACTGTCGGGCAAAGAAGCCCCGCACGAGATCGGTGGAATCATCCAGCAACCTCGGCGCGAGCCGGGCGACCTGGAGGAGTTGGAGGCGGAGGGACATGGGTTATTACGCCAAGCAGGCCAATCTTCGACTTAGCCCAGCGCTGGAGGCGCGAAAGAAAGTAGCCACGGGCGTGAGCCCGTGGTCGAACGTCCGAATATGACGAGCCCCGGATGGGGCGACAGAAAGGAAGAGCATGGCCAACGGGTGATGAAGGATTCTGCCGCCCCTCCCGGGGCTCGTTCCTTCTGGGACTGGAACCCACGGCTCACGCCGTGGGCTATTTTCTGACGCTGCTCCGCAGTTAAGCCATGCCTGCGCCAAAGGACGCAATGCTTCGCCGTTCTTTCGCAGGACCACTTTCCCGTAGTCGATCCAAGCATCGAAGCCGGCGTATTCTTCGATCTTCCTCCAGCCCTGCGACCGTAGATCCTTGACGATCAGATTGAATGTTTCGGTTGGGATGTCCGCGATCTTCATCGAAAGTTTCGGGACAGGCTCGAAGCCTGTCCTACCTTCACGCCGTCGTCGCTTGGACCACGCCTTCGAGCTGCTTCTGGGCGTTGCGCTGCTCCTGCTCCTTGCACCAGCCCTTGATCTCGACGTCGTTGAAGATCTTGCCGAGGACGCGGCGGAGGAGGCCCTTGAGGTTCGGGTTTTCCAGGTCGCGGAGGGCGCGGATGGCTTCTTCCTTGTAGGTCTCCAGCAGGGTCTGGCAGCGCTCATCGGCCTTGAGTTCGGCGTAAAGCTTCTCGATGTCGGACACGGCGAATCCGGCGGGCGGCTGGCGTTGCCAGAGGCCGGTGGTGGTCTCGCGGTTGGCGCCGTTGGCGCGTTCGTGGGCCACGGCCAGCAGCAGGCTGGGACGCAGTCCGGCGATGTCGTTGCTTTCTCCGGCGTCGCCGAGGTCGCTGAGGTCGTCGCGGATCTGGTAGGCGATGCCGAGGGCTTCGCTGTAGGCGCTGAGGACGTCCTCCACCTCCTCGTGGATCTCCTCGCCGGCGTAGAGCGCGCCGAGACGGAGCGCGACCTCGAAGGCGGGCGCGGTCTTGCGGCGGAAGATGTCGAGCACCTGCAACGGGGTGAGCACGCCGGGCTTGGCGGTCCAGAGGAGTTCCGCGCCCTGGCCACGGCAGAGCTGGCGTTGGCCTTCGGAGGCGACCATGAACATGGTGGCCTTCTGCTCGGCACTGGCCTTGCAGGCGGCGATCAGCCGGTAGCCTTCGCCGATGAGCAGGTCGCCGACGTTGAGCGCGACGGCCACGCCGTGTTCCTCGTGCAGGGTCTTCTCGCCGTAGCGGAGCGCGTCGTTGTCCTCGATGTCATCGTGGATGAGCGACGCCTTGTGGAAACATTCCACGGCCACGGCGATCTTCTTCAGATCCTCGGGAATCACGCCGCCGGTTTCCTCACGCAGGGCCTGGTAGGCGGCGACGACGAGGAAGGGCCGCCAGCGTTTGCCGGCGCGCATCAGCCAGTCGCGGGCGATCTTCTCGGTCTCGCCTTCGCCCCGGCCCATGATCATTTCCAACGAAGCGGGCGTGAACCAGAAGTCCACGTCGTCGCGCAGGGTGCCGAGGTCGAGCCGGCGCGTCTTGTCGTCGGCGGTGAGGTGGATGTAGTCCCATATCCAGTCGAGATCGACGGTGGTGTCGATGCAGTCGTCCTGGAGCAACGGCACGGCGACCCCGGGAATGGCCGCCGCTTCCATGTAGGGGAAGGAGCGTTCCAAGACGCTCAGGCAGCTCACGCCGACGATGGCCTCGATCTTGCCGGTCTGGATGAGCGACATGACGACGGCGCTGCCTTCGGCCACGAGCGAGGCGTAGCCAAGGCGCTCGGCCTCGGCTTGGAGATCCTGGATGGAGCAGAGGCCGCACTGTTTGCAGAGGAGGCCGAGCTCGTCGAAGGGCGCGGGGCACTTGCTCTCGATGCGGAGACATTTCGGCAGGAGCAGCAGGCGACGCTCGAACGGCACGCTGGCGAGCTGTTCGCGCCACATCTCGTTGTTCAGCAGCACGCCCACATAGTCGCGGTAGATGCGGTCGCAGCCGATGCGGTCGAGCAGCACGTCGGCGTGTTCCTTGAGCTGTTCCAGCGGCATGGGCGGCACGGGATTGAACTCCGCGACGTAGTTCCGCACGACGTGGAGGATGCGGTTCCGCTCGATGGCCGTCTGCGGGATGTTTTTCTTCGGTTGGCGGAAACGCTGCGGCGGAATCGGCCGCGGCATGTTCATCGGGACGAAGGTGATCGTTTGCATGGCGGGGTTACTTGCTGGCTGTGGAGGGTTCGGCGGAAGGAGCGGGAGCGGCGACGATACGGCGGCGCAGCTCGATGGCCCGGCTCTCGGCGTCGTGGGCGACGTTCCGGTAGGCGTCGAAATCGTGGAACCAATACTTCTTGGCGAGGCGATACATCCAGTGCTTCTCCGGCACCTCTTCGCCGGGCAACCACTGGCTGAAACGCGGCGTCATGGCGTCGAGTTCGGCCATCGCCGTGCCGCGCACGGTGGTGTCGCGGGCGCCGTGTTTGACCACGATTTCCCTCACAAGGTCCGGCCGCTCCAGCACCACGCAACCGCGCGTCGCGTTGGCGGAAAGTTCGCGGAAATCCTTCAGGAACGCGCTGTCCCGCATGGTCGCGTAGATGCCGCGCTCGTCGTGGATCGATTCCTTGGCGAACTGGATGATCGGGCACGGCTCGATGTCGCCCTTGGGACTGATGTGGTGGCTGATGCCGGTGGACATCGGGCAAAGCGCCTGGCCGCGGCCGTCGTAATAGGCGTCGATCATGGCAATGGGCATCTTGGCCCGCATCTCCACGATGAACTTCCGCACCTGCACGAGCTGGTCGGGGCGCAGGGCCAGCGCGGGATTCATCTTCGCGCCGACCGGCCGGTAGGTGTGATACCAGACGTAGTGGACGCCCCGGTCGATCAGCTCCTGGAGCCAGGACTCGGTCAGCAGCTCGTCGATGTTCGTCTGGCAGACGCTGGTGGCCACGCCGGTGAGGATGCCTTCCTTCAGGCAGGCGTCCAACCCGCGCAAGGTGCGGTTGAGCACGTCCTTGTTGCCCCGGCGTTCGTCGCTGGTGATTTCGCGGCCCTCGATGCTGATGAGCGGCGTGGCGTTGCCCAGCTCGCGCAGGCGCTTGGCCACCTTGTCGGTGATGAACTGGCCGTTGGTGAAGATCTGGAAATAGCAGTCCGGATGGGCCGCGAGGATGTCCATCAGCTCCGGATGCATGAACGGCTCGCCACCGAGCAGGCCGAAGAAGGTGTTCCCCTGCTTCTTGGCGTCGTTGATGAGGCGGTTCATCGCCGCGAGATCGATGGCGTTGCGCGGCGCCTCGACGTCCACCCAGCAGCCCTGGCAGCGGAGATTGCAGGAGTTGAGGATCGAGACGTAGAGGAACGGCGGGAAGAACTCGCCGCGCTTGATCCGGCGCTTGAACCGCTCCACCGACAGCAGCCCCTTCACGCCGAAGTTCCAGGCGAACTTCCGGATGCACCGGAAATCGGCGTTGCGCAGGGTGCGGAAGATAAGGGTGGGGAGCATGGATTAGCTGGCTTTTTCGAGTAAGCCGTGAATCTGCGCAGTCTCAAAATACGGGCAAAACAACTCGCAAACAGACCTGGCAATCTCGAAGGATGATTCGTCGAAACTTTGCACATCGGGATCGTAGACCATTGCACGAACTAGGTTTTCATTTTTGTTTCGGAGATCGGTCCAGCGCCACGCCCACTGCTCCATGTAAGACAGATTCGCATCACGCCGCTTGATCACTTCAATCGCGACGGGTCGAGTGCCAGCCCAAAAGAAGTCCACCTTGATTCGCTTCTCGATCCTACCGGGCAATAGATAGTTGGAAAGCGGCTCGATATTTCGATCAGCAAAAACCTTCCGAACCGTTCGCAGCGCAGCACTTTCAAACGAGCTGTCCGGCTCATGGCGGAAAAGCAGATGTGCGATGCTGACCAAGGCTTCACCAAAAAGATGGAGATCAATCCCCTCGATCGGCAGCTTTATGGCTTTTCGCAGTTCAAACCCGTCGCGGCGAATCTCGAACGCTTGCAGCCGTTGTTCTAGAAGCGCGTGTGTCTGTTTTGCCTGAGCTTCGAAGTTCATACCGATGCACGACAAATTCCCGAGGGTATGCCCGATGTCTGACACAACGGCCTGAGTCGCCGTGATCGGAGTGAGAGTCAGGACGACCTGTAACCCGTCAGGATACATCAGCGGCAATGCCAACGTGATGGCGCTACGGCCCGTCTCGACCGCCAACTGCTCTTTCCAGAACCCTGAAAGAGCATCTCGGCATTCGTCCGCTAGGCTTTCAATTACCGTTGTAGTATTCACAGCAGGCCTTTCTCAAAATCCAATTCAATGTGCCACCTATCAGCAAGTAGATGCAAAAAAACGTGCAGGTCTGTCGGAGCGAAGTCATTCAACGGAGGATGGCGATTTCTGTCCGGGTCATTGGTTGGCAGACTTGGATCTAGGATATTCTCGTGCCAGCCTTTCCGAATGTGCTCTTTGTAAAAGCGCCGTCTCGCAATCAGTGAGTAGTCGACCCCTCGAATCCGTTCGCCTTCTAGAACTAGAGCAGATCGGTAGCAAGTTGGGTCAGAATGGTTGTGGCAGTTGATGAAAAGCTTGATACCCACCAACGGGCCGTCAACCAAGTCGATCTCCAGCGCGAGCTTCCGCCCGGTTTGACCTTCGTTCTCCCAGTTGAGTTTGTGCCCCAGCCGAAGACATTTTCCATTTCGAACGATCTCCTGAACCTGGAGCGATGAGAATCGGAATGGCATTGGCGATCAAAGATTCCGGTTCGCCGCCAAGGCCGCAGCGCCCTTGGTCTGGGCTTCCTCGGCTTTGCGGGCGATTTCCTCGGGGGACGGCAGGCTCATGAGGACTTCGAGCGGGATGTCGCCCATGGCGGCCAGTTTCACGAGGCATTTCTGCCGTTCCTTCAGCGCCTTGTCGGAGTCGCGTTCCTTGGAGAAGCGGCTCTTGGCCTTCTCGCTGCGGTCGCGCAGGAGGGAATAGACGTCGCCGCCGAGGAGCGCGGAGATGTCCACCTTCATCTTCTCCCGCTGGAGGTCGGCGCTGCTGACCAAGTCGCCGTTGATCGGGCCGGCCTTGTATTTCGGGAACATGATCGCGGCCTCGGGGCACACGCGCGAACAGGCGGGGCAGTTGGTTTTGCAGTTGTCGTGGTTCTGCGCCTGGATCTGCTTTTCCTCGTCCACGCCGTAGACGCCGAAGAGGCAGAAGCTGAGGCACTGCATGCAGTTCGTGCAGCGGTCGTAGTCGATGACGGGGAACCAGGGTTTCCACTCGCCGTGCTTGGCCGCGCCGGTCTGGGCGCGGACGGTTTCGGCCTTGGCCGCGATGCCGGTGGCGTCGAGGCCGGTGATGTCCTCGAACCGGAGCGGCGTCTCCCCGGCGGCGTCCTCGGCCGACGGGGCCTGGCCGCCGTCGAACTGGCCAACGACGAGCAACTGGTGGCGGCTGGCCGGCGCGGGCATGCCCTGGCCGGTGGCGCGGGTGACGGCGAAGCCCTGGGACAGGAGGGCGTTGATGGCGGCGAACCGGTCCTCGGCGGCCAACGGCTGGCTGCCGGCGCCCTCGTAGAGGACAACGCGCAGGGTGGACTGGGAGGTGAGGCTCATGGGAAAATCAGGAACAAGGGGAACACCGAACATTCAACATCCAACGCCCAACTTCCAACGCCGAGATCACGGCGGAGCCGTGAAAGCCATTAGCCTGGGATGTCGTCGCTGCGCTCCTCAACCCCCGACTAATGGATGGCAGCCCTTCAGGCTGCGGAAGGGCGGGCAGGACAAAGAAGTCGTGCCTCTTTTCAGAGCCTGCAACCAATTCAACACGCAACGGGACAGGCAAGATGCCTGTCCTACTTTGGGTGGCCACGTCGAAGGCGTTCACGTCGCCACCTCCGCCTTCGGCGCATCTCCGGCCGTCACTTTCCCGACGGGCAGATTCGCTTGGAGTTCGGGACGGAACAGCGCGGCGACCACTTCGTCGGCGGGCTGGACGCGCATGTTCAGGACTTCGGTCGCCTCGGGCTTGAGCGGCGCGCCGGCGGAGGCGAAGAGCCACTTCACGGCGCGCGGGAAGCAGGCGGCGATCTTCACCGGGCTGCCGTCGGCCAGCGACTTCATCGACGCGTCCTTGCGGGCGGAGAGTTCGCAGAGATCGGCCACGGCGTCGAAGGCCACGCCGGAGTCGCACAGCTTGCGGAGCACGGCGGCCTTCACCTCGGCCGGGACGACCTGGGCGTAGGTGCAGTTGCAGAAAAGGACGCGCGGCGAACTCATGGTGCGACGAAAGCGGTCAGCCGATGCGTGGGCCGGGGTTTGCCGGGGCGGAAGTGTTCCTCATGCTCCATCCGTGCGACCAGGCCGGGATGAGCGGCTGAGAGGGCGGCCACGCTCTCGACCACGGCGGCGTGGAGCGTCTCGGGCGCGGCCTCGGCGCGGACGTTGACGATGAGCTGGCCGGACTCGACCACGTCCGGCAACAGGATGGACAGCTCGGGCACGAAGTCGTTGCGGACCAGGTTGACCACCGCGATGTCGCCCAAGCCGCCGTCGGGACTAAGAGTCATCTTCAGGTGGGCGATCTCGCCGCCAGCGGCGTTGAGGCGCATCTGGATGTTGGCGGCCAGTTCGCGGAGGAGCGCGTTGCCGTCGAAGCTGCCGGCCTTCGCCAACTGCACGGTGCAATTAAGCCAACCAAGCAGCGCTTCGCCGTCGGCATAGACCTCGTAGTCCACCGTCATGGCTTCGCCGTCGGGCTGTTCGTCGCGGGTGATGCGGGCGAACCACTCGTCGATCCCCTGCCCGGTCCGGGCGGAGACGGCGAGGATCGGCTTGCCGGGAAACTCGGCGGCCAATGCGACGCGCAGGGCGGCTTCGCGGTCGGGCGTGAGCTGGTCGGCCTTGTTGATGACCACGAGGTCGGCTTCCTCGATCTGTTTGCGGTAGATATAGGCGACCTTGTCGGAAAATTTCCCGCCTTCCTCCACGCCGAAAAGCCGGAGCGCACGGACCGGGTCGAGCAACACGCTGAGCGGAGACACGACGAAGTCCTGGCCGTAAATGCGGCGCAGGGGATACGTCACGGTCGCGACGAGATCGGTGCAGCTCCCGACCGGCTCGGCGATGAAAACGTCGGGACGGCTGGCCTTGGTCAGCTTGTGGGCGGCATCGACGAGGGAATTGAACCGGCAGCAGAAGCAGCCGCCGGGAATCTCCTCCGTGGCGAAGCCCTTGGATCGGAGCATGGCGGTGTCCACCAGCTCGCTGCCCTGGTCGTTGGTGATCAGGCCGACCTTCAAGCCCTGGGCCGTCAGATGCTGGGCCAGGCGGGCGACGGACGTGGTCTTCCCCGCGCCGAGGAACCCGCCGATCATGATGTAGCGTGCTTGCGACATGCGTTCTTGGATGGAGATGACGCCGGTTTTACTCACCGGTTTCTTCGGCTTTCTGTTTCTCGAGGATTTTATCGATCGTCTTGTCCAGCAGCCCGCGGTAGGCGTGGACATCCATGCTGAGCGCGTCCGGCTCGCCCCGGACCTCGTAAAGCCAGCCGGCTTTGTAGCCGTCGCGGGTCACCAGCTCGACGTCCTTGGCCAATCCGGCGTTGCCGGAGACGAACGCGCCGTTGATCACGCAGAAGAGATCGGAGATGGCCTTGAAGCCCTCGATCCATCCCACCACGTCGCCGCTCTTCACCGGCAAATCGGGCGTGGCGTCGATGCGGTGGTCCACTATGTCGCCCAGCATCCGGGTGGCGAACTTGGTGAAGCCCACCCGCCAAACCCCGTCTCCCCGGTCTTCCAACCAGCAATGCGACGGGCTGTAGAGCCGCGACACCGGCAGCGACGTCACAAAAGTAACGCGCTTGTAGAGCACAACCTGCGGCGCGGGGCTTTCCATGCGTGGCCCGGATAGATCGCCTCCGCAGGTGCATCTGGCAAGCCTAGGCTGGTCTGTTTCCTGAAACCTTCATGGATTGAAAAAAAGCGTCTCCCTGACTTTGCAGCATCCGAACAGCCCTTCCCTTTCCCGCATGTCCAACCCTGCAACGCATCGATCCTGCGGTGGATACATGCGGCCCTGCCAGACTTCGCGAGCACTCCAGAAATATCTTCGTCAGGAAGATTCCAAAAGCACCCGTGGGCACTGGCTCTTCTTCAGGATCGAAGGCAGGCGCAAGCCGCCAATAGCAAACTCCATTGCCGCCTGATGTCGCCTCTGTTTCGATTTGGCATCAAAATCGCGATCATCGGCGGCGGTCCGGCGGGCCTGCGAGCGGCGGAAGTGGCCGTGGCCGGCGGCGCTTCCGCGACTCTCTTCGATGCCAAGCCGTCGGTGGGCCGGAAGTTTCTCGTCGCGGGGCGCGGCGGCCTGAACCTCACGCACATTGAACCGCAGGAACGCTTCGTCACCCGCTACACGGGACCGGGTCAGCCGCCGGAATTGTGGAGGGGGCTGATCGCAGAGTTCGATGCCGACGCGTTGCAGAAATGGGCGGCCGAGCTGGGCGTCGAGACGTTCGCGGCCACGAGCGGCCGCGTCTATCCCCGCGAGATGAAAGCAGCGCCCTTGCTGCGCCGCTGGGTGCATCGGCTGCGGGAAGGAGGGGTTCACTTCATGTTGCGCCATCGCTGGACCGGACTGCGGGCGGGCGCGAAATGGCAGATCAATTTTCAAGCCGAAGGAGAAACCCGCACCACGGAAGCCGATGCCGTGATTCTGGCCCTCGGTGGCGGGTCATGGCCGGACACGGGTTCGGACGGCGGGTGGATTTCCATCCTCGATGAGCTCGGTGTTGCGACAGCGCCGTTGGCCCCGGCCAACTGCGGATGGGAGATCGCTTGGCCGCCCGCCGTGCTCGCTCAAGCCGAGGGATTGCCTTTGAAAAACATCGCGGCCCGCGCAGGCGATGCGACGGCGGCGGGTGAACTGCTCGTGACGGCTTACGGGCTTGAGGGCGGTGCCATCTACCAGCTAGGGGCGGCCCTGCGTGCCATGCCGGAGCCGGAGATCGTCATTGATTTCAAACCGGCGCACAGCGTCGGGGAGCTCGTCCGCAAACTGGGGAACTGCCGGCGCAACTTCCTGGCCGAGGCGCGTTCCCGTTGGCGTTTGTGCACCGCGACTTTTGCCATCCTGGAGAACCTGGCCGGGGGTGAACCATTCGACTGCGCCGAGGCGCTGGCCATGAAAGTGAAGGGTTGCGCCCTGAGGCTGGCCGGGCCGCGACCGTTGGCCGAGGCCATTTCGTCGGCGGGCGGGGTCCGCTGGAGCGAGCTGGATTCCTCGCTCATGGTGCGCCGGCTGCCGGGAGTGTTCGTGGCGGGCGAGATGATCGACTGGGAGGCCCCGACCGGGGGCTACCTAATGCAGGGATGCTTCGCCACCGGGACGCGCGCCGCATCGGGTGCGCTGGAGTGGTTTCAAACGTGGCAACAGGCGGGCAACCAGGTTCAGCAGCCGAGCTGACCGCGGCATCCGGATTTTTCCCCGCCAAGTCGTTTGCGAAACGCACGGGCCCAAGGCTATTCTCCAGCAACTCATCCTTTCCAACCGATCAGATCAGCCGATCAAAGAATCGTCTGAATGTTTCTCCCGGAAGACGAGTCGGCCTGCCGATGCCTTTTGCGAACCTCCAATCCAGCTTGAGCCGCGATCCCTCCTCGGGACCGATCGGATGGCTGCTGGCTTTGCTGATCTTGGCAGGGGCGAGCCTCGATTCGCGTGGAGCGACGGTGGACTTCAGGAAGGACATCCAGCCGCTGCTGATGACGTATTGCCAAGATTGCCACGGGGAGAAAAAGCAGAAGGCCGAGGTTGATCTGTCGAAGTTCCCCGATGAGGCGTCGTTCTACCGTGACCCGAAGCTCTGGGAGAAGATCCACGAGCAGATCCACACCGGCGAGATGCCGCCCAAGAACAAGAAGCAGCCTACGCCCGAGGAGAAGGACCGGCTTGAATCTTGGATCAAGGCGGCGCTGGCCGGAATCGACGACACCAAGATCGAGAAGAACCCGGGATACGTGGTGAGCCATCGGCTGAACCGCGTGGAATACAATAACACCGTCCGCGATCTGTTCGGCGTGACCAACCGTCCGGCGGACAAGTTCCCTTCGGATGGCGGCGGCGGCGGCGGGTTCGACAACAACGCCGACACGCTTTTCATCCCGCCCATCCTGATGGAGCGCTATCTGGCGGCCGCATCCGAGATCCTCGATGCCGCCGCCACGAACCGCGTCTTCATCGCCCGGCCCGGATTGTTCAGCGGCAAACGGGCCACGGCCCGGAAGATCATCGAACATCACGCTTTCCGGGCCTTTCGACGTCCCGTCTTGAAAGAGGAAACGGAACGGTTCCTCAAGCTCTACGACCAGCAACTGGCCCTGGGGGAACCGCATGAAGAAGCCGTGAAGCTCGCGTTGAAGGGCATCCTCGTCTCGCCGAACTTCCTCTTCCGCACGGTGGAGAACCGGGAATCCGTCCAACCCTTCAAACTCAACGACTGGGAAATCGCCACCCGCCTGAGCTACTTCCTTTGGTCGACCTTGCCCGACGACGAACTGTTCGCCCTGGCCAAGGGAGGAAAACTGTCGGACCCAAAGGTCGTGGCCTCGCAGACGAAACGCATGTTGGCCGATGCCAGGGCTTCGGCGCTTTCCGAGAACTTCACGCAGCAATGGCTGGGGCTCCGGACTTTCAAGACGTCGGCCCAGCCCGATCTCCGACGGTTTCCCGAGTTCACCCCGGCCTTGGCGGAATCGATGCCGCAGGAACCGGTGAAGTTCTTCCACGGCCTTCTTTCCGACAACGCGAGCCTCCTGAAACTCATCGACGCCGATTACACCTACGCCAACGAGGATCTTGCCAAGATCTACGGCATCGAGGGTGTGACCGGCTCCGAGTTCCGGCGCGTGAGCCTGACTGACCGCAACCGGGGAGGCGTGCTCAGCATGGCGGCGATCCTTACGAAGACATCGTATCCTCTCCGCACCAGCCCGGTGCTTCGTGGCAAATGGGTCCTTGAGGAAATCCTCGGCACTCCTCCGCCTCCGCCTCCGCCGATCGTCCAAAGCCTGCCGCACGACGACAAGAAAACCGACGGGCTCACCCTGCGGCAACGACTGGAGAAACATCGGTCCAAGCCCGAATGCGCGTCCTGCCACAGCAAGCTGGACCCGCTGGGTTTCGGCCTAGAGAGCTTTGATGCGATCGGACGCTGGAGGACCAAGATCGCCGGAGACCCGGTCGATGCGTCGGGCACCTTGCCGGGAGGACGGACCTTCACCGGACCCGTCGAACTCAAGGGCATCCTCCTGGAACGACGGGAACAGTTCATGAAGAACCTGACCGAACGGATGCTGGCCTACGCGCTCGGTCGTGGGCTGGAATTCTACGACACTCCGACCGTTCGAAGGATTACGGACGCGCTGGCCCAAGACGATTTCAAGGCGCAGCGACTGGTCACCGAGGTGGTGATGAGCTACCCCTTCCAGAACAGGAAAACCCCGCCGCACGCCGTGGCGGGCAACTGAACCAAGCCCATGAAGAACTACCAGATCTCTCGTCGCACCATGCTCAAAGGCACCGGTGCCCTGCTCGCGCTGCCCCTGCTCGACGCGATGAAGCCTTTGACCGCTTTGGGCGCAGCCGGTCAGACGGCGGCCCAGGCCGCCAGGCACCCGGTCCGCATGGCCGTGCTCTACATGGCCAACGGTGTGAACCCGCACCATTGGACGCCGAAAGGCGCCGGCTCGGACTTCGAGCTCGCGGAGGCGATGAAGCCGTTGGAGCCGTTGAAGAAGGACATCCTGGTCTTCACCCAGCTTTGGAATGCCGGCAGCGACACCGGCGACGGCCACTACGTGAAGACCGGCGGGTTCCTCACCGGCCAGACCATCCACCGCACGACCGGCAGCAATCTGCGCGCGGGTGTCTCGATGGACCAGCTGGCCGCAGCCCGCGTGGGCAACATGACTCCCCTGCCCTCGCTCGAACTCGGATTGGAGCCGCCGGCCACCGGTGTCGACGTGAACGTCGGCTACACCCAGCTCTACGGCGCCCATGTTGCGTGGAGTTCGCCGACGACTCCGCTGGCCAAGGAGATCAATCCCCAGCTCGCTTTCGACCGCCTGTTCCGGTCCAACGTCGCCCAACGCAGCCGGGAGGCGATCCGGGACCGGTCGGTCATCGATGCCGTGCTCGATGATGCCAAGTCGCTCCGAAACCGTGTCGGCCAGGATGACCGCCGCAAACTGGACGAATATCTGGACTCGGTGAGGTCGGTCGAGAAACGCATCGCCTTCGATGCGCGGCGCAAGAAGGAGGATGCCGAAAGCGACCCGCTCGTCCGCGTCGAGGTCGAGAAGCTGGGGAAACGCATCCACGACTACTACAACGACCCGGCCCAGGTCTCCGAACGGCGCGGCAACCACACGGAGCACACGCGCCTGATGCTGGACATCATGGCCCTGGCCTTCTGGACCGACTCCACCCGCGTCAGCACCTTCATGTTCGGCAACTCCGTTTCGGGACGGAACTTCTCCTTCCTCGACGGCGTGAAGGGCGGCCACCATCAGATCTCCCACCATGAGAACGACCCGGCCAAGCTGGAGGAATACAAACGGATCAACGCCTGGCATGTCGCCCAATACGCCTACTTCCTTGAACGCCTCCGTTCCTTGAAGGAAGGGGACGCCAACGTCCTGGACAACTCCATGATCCTCTTCGGGGCGGGCATGCGTGACGGCAACGCCCACAGCCCGCGCAACCTTCCGATCATCCTCGCGGGCAAAGCCGGCGGCTCCCTCGCCACCGGGCGGCACCTCGCCTACGAAAAGAACACGCCGCTCTGCAACCTCTACGTCGGGATGCTCAACCGCATGGGCGCACCGGTCGAACGCTTCGCCGACAGCACGGGCGAGCTCAAGGGCCTGGGCGACCCCGGTTTCAGCGGCGTCGGCTGAACGGGTCCGGCAGCTCGGTCAAATTACGATCTCCAGCCACCCGCGCAGCCTCGGTCCTTGCTTCCTCGTGACAGCGCGGCGGCAGTCACGCTGCCAATCTCTTCCCGGCTTCCGCCATCTGGACGCAACTCCTTTGAGCGAGGTGCGCCTATTCATGGAACGAGATTCACCTCATTGGATGGATATGATGGCAATGAGAACATAGTTAGCCTTGTCTAATTCTCTTTGTTGCTCATCACTTCTGAATATGAGTCTCCGATGTGGAGACGATGTTCACCCGACAAGCCATGAGAATACCTCTCCAGCAATCCCGTTTCCTCAGTTTGAGCATGGCCCTTATCGCCATCGGTTCGCTTCCATCTGCGGCGGCCGTGACGGCTCCGGACAAGGGCTCCTACCATCTTTTTAACCCGACCCCCGCGAATCTCATGCGGGAGTTGTCCACCGACCGTCCGGACAAGACCGAGTCCGCCTACACGGTTGATGCCGGCCATTTTCAGTTCGAGAGCGACCTGGTGGCCTACACCCACGATCACGACACGGCCGGAGGCGCGGATACCCGGATCGACGCCTGGAGCTTTGCCGCCATCAATTTCAAGCTCGGGCTTCTCAACAAGGCTGACCTGCAAGTGGTCGTGGAGTCCTACAACCGGGTCCGCACCGAGGACCGGATAGCCGGCACTGTTCTGAAACAACGCGGGTTCGGGGACGTCACCACCCGTCTTAAATACAACGTCTGGGGCAATGATGGCGGGCCCTCCGCGCTCGCCCTGATGCCCTGGGTTAAGTTTCCGTCGAATCAGGACAACCTCGGCAACAACGCGGTCGAGGCGGGCCTGATCATTCCCCTGAACGGCGAACTCCCAGGCGGCTGGGGTGTCGGCGTGATGACCGAGGTTGATTTCATCCAAAACTCCACCGACACGGACTATCACGCCGAGTTCGTGAACAGCATCACCTTCAGCCACGACATCTGGGGCAAGTTGGGCGGCTACATCGAGTTCTGGTCGCTCGTCAGCACGGAATCCGGCTCGCCGTGGGTCGGGACTCTGGACCTGGGCCTGACCTATGGGCTTACGGAAAACATCCAGCTGGATGCGGGCATCAACATCGGCGTGACACGCTCGGCCGAGGACCTGAATCCGTTCCTGGGCGTGACCTTCCGGTTCTGAACCAGCTCGAAGCCGCATCTTTCCTTCAAGGGAAACCAGGCGCGGGCCGATCAACCTGCTGAAGCAAATGTCAGCCGCCACCCAAGAATCTGTCCCGGAGACTCCCGTTTCCGTGGCGGTTCCGCCTGTAACGGAAAACGCATCCACTCCCGATGAGAACGGCGGACGTGACCGAAGCGCGCTGATCAAGAGGACGTTCAGGGGGATCGAAGAAGGCCTGAGAACCCAGGAGACGGCCTCGGTCACCCAGGCGGTCGAGCTGATCCGGGAGATGGCCGGGAAGGTGGAATCGCTTTCCATCCACCAGGTCGGCGAAATCCTTTCCCGCGATCTCACCACCACCACGAAGCTGATCAAGATCGCCTGCACCGTGGGCTACAATCCCGACGGCGCCGAGATCACGACGATCAACCAGGCCATTGCGACCGTCGGCTACGACCGCGTCCGCAACATGGCGATCTCGCTGCTCCTTCTGCAAAACGCCAACAAGCGCTGGAGCAACGACGACTTCGACGAAATCGCCTGCATCACCCTGACGAGCGCGTTGATGTCCGAGACGATCATGGAGACGCGGAGGTCCCATAATCCCGAGCACGCCTTTGTCGCCGCCGCCCTGAGAAGCTATGGGAGGCTGCTCCTCGTTTCCTTTTTTCCTGAGGAATACCGGGAGGCCATGACACTGGGTGAAACCAGGGGCTACGAACTGGCCCTCCGCGAAGAGTTCGGCATGTCCTCCCTGGAGATCGCCAAGGAACTTTTGCAGCGTGCAGGACTGCCCCCGGCATTGCTCCGGTTCATCGAGGCGATTCCCGAAAACAAGTTCTCCGCCGAGCAACTGACGCGTGATGACCAACAGCTCATGCTCGTCGATTTCTCGGTCAAGTTCTGCGAGCTGTTCTCCCGGCTGAAAACGCAGGAGGAGTTCCAGACAGGCTACCGCCAGCTCATGGAGCGCTACGGCAAGTCGCTCCATTACACCAAGGAGGACATGCAGGGACTGCTCGAGGCCACCCTGTCCAAGGTGGAATCCTACAAACGGCAGATGGCCAGCCCGCTTTTCAGCAACCGCATCGTCACGAACATCCGCGCCCATCTCGAACAGCAGCCCCTCACCCTGCAGCCGTTGGCCACCCAGTTGGGCGAAACGAAACGCGCTCCGTTGAACGCGACCTTCACCTGCGGCCACAACGCGGAACGGATGCTGCGGGTGGGCCTGAAGGAACTCGAACCCGTGGTCCTGGCCAAAAATCCCGATCACGCCGTCGCCTGGGAACAGGCGACGCGCCTGCTTTCCAAGGCGCTTGAACTGGACGACACGATCCTGCTGCTCCAGCCGCCCTGCTCCGTGGCGTTCCAGGCGGAATACGGCTTTGGCCAGCAGGTCGCCGCGATCCGGCCGAATGCGCTCCTGGATCCCGCGACCAAGAGCATCTTCACCGTCGCCATCACCCGGGCCCAGGATGTGATCATCCAGAAGCCGAACGACAACGCCATCCAGCCGTTCATCCCGGATTGGCTGAAGCCCTATGCGAAGGGCGCCGTCATTCTCCTGCCGGTCGCCGATCAGGAAGGCACCTTCGCTGTCCTGTTGGGCCTGGCCCGGGCCAAGCACGCCCTCGCCCTCAGCCCGAAGACGATGGACCATCTCCGCGCTCTGCGGACCCTTCTCGGGAACCTTCGCCCGAAGTCCGATGCCGTCTCCCGGCATAGTCGCCCGTTCCCCCGGCAATCTGCGGCAACCGGGCACAACTTCGCGGACCAAGGACGTTCGTGTTCCAATCCTCCGGCACTGATGCGCCTTGGTTGACCTGCGTGCTTGCGCCGTCGATACGCGGCGGATTGAGTCTTCGGGATGCTCCTTGGATCTAGAACATCGGCCGCGGTGGTTGTGCTGGCCGTCGCATTGGCCGGCTGCGGCAAGAAACAGGATGCGCCCCCGCCCGGCGCCGGCGGTGGCATGGTCGTGCAGGTTGTGGCCGTGCCCGCCACCCAACGCCCGGTGTCGGAAAGCATCTCGCTCGTCGGCTCCATCGCGCCGAATGAAATGGTCGACGTCAAATCCGAGGTCGACGGACTGGTCACCACCATCAACTTCGCCGAAGGCGGCCGGGTCGAGAAGGACCAGCTTCTCGTCGCGCTCGACCAGACGCGGTTTGTCGCCCAGTTGTCCGAAGCCGAGGCCAACCTCAAGCTGGCCCGAACCTCGTTCGACCGGACCAAGCAGCTCTACACGGACAAGCTGATCTCCCAACAGGAATACGACCAGTCCTCGGCGGTCTATGCCGCCAACGAAGCCGGCGTCGATCTCCGCCGGCGGGAGCTCAAGAACGCGAAGATCCTCGCCCCGTTCGGCGGCATCGCGGCGGCCCGGCTTGTCAGCCCGGGCCAGGTCATCAGCCGCTCCACGCCCCTTACGACCGTCGTCGACATCGACACGGTCAAGATCGAGGTGAACGTCCCCGAACGCTACCTCGGCCAGCTGAAGAACGGGCAGAAGATCGCGTTCAAGGTGGCGGCTTTCCCGAAAGACGAGTTCACGGGGGAAGTCTTCTTCATCTCTCCGCAACTTGAGGCGTCCACGCGGACGGCCCTGATCAAGGCCCGCATCGAAAACCTCGGCGGAAAGCTCCGGGGCGGCATGTTCGCCAACCTCGACCTCTCGCTCCAGCTCCGGGAACTGGCGCTGCTGGTTCCCGAAACGGCGATCATCAACAATGCCGATGTGACGATGGTCTTCGCCATCGCGACCAACGGCACCGCCGTGATGAAGCCGGTGAAGATCGGCCTCCGCATCGCCGGCCGGGCGGAGATCCTCAGCGGGCTTTCACCGGGTGAAATGGTCGTCGTCGAAGGCACCCAGAAACTGCGGCCCGGCGCCACGGTCCGATTGTCGACGAACGACTCGGCGTATTCGTTCTAACCCATTCTCCCCGCCATGTTCCTCTCCCGCGCCTCCATCCAACGTCCGGTCCTCGCGACGATGATGAATCTCGCGCTGATCCTTTTCGGGTTGATCGGCCTCTCCCGACTGCCCGTTCGTGAGCTGCCGGACATCGATCCGCCCGTCGTCAGCGTCAGCACCGTCTTCCCCGGAGCCAACGCCCGCGTCGTCGAGACCGAGATCACCGAGCGCCTGGAGGATGCGATCAACAACATCGCGGGCATCAAGA
>JAYTUE010000094.1:0-8163 GCA_043744715.1 Verrucomicrobiota bacterium
TGCGGCGACCCCAGAAAAGCCGGCCCGCGGACGGGCATTATACGCGCGGCACACGCCTCTCCCGTCGCTGTTTTAAGAACAAATCATGGCCACCGTTGCCCAAAAGGTGTCCATCAATCCGGGTTAAGACCACTTGCCGTCTAGGGCGGGGATTATCTTTTTCAGATCAAAGGCAACCAACCCAAGCTGCTGGAGCAGGGGCAGAAGCTCGCCCCGCGACAGCCCCTGGAAAGATGGCCGCATGAATGTCCGACAGCCTTGACACGTCCGCTCTCTGTCGCGATTCATTCGCCCAATCTCCTGCCATGAAAAAAACCACCCGTTCCCTCCTGATCGCCGCCGGAATCCTCGCCAGCCTTTGCGCGCCGCTCCACGCCCAGGACTGGGCCCACTGGCGCGGCCCGAGCTTCAACGGCTCCAGCACCGCCAAGGATCTGCCGGTGGCGTTCTCCAAGACGGAGAACATCAAGTGGACCGCCAAGATGCCCGGGCCGTCCGCCGCGACGCCCGTCATCCTGGGCGACCGGATTTTCGTCAGCTCCACGGACAAAGCCGCGAAGACCCTAGTGGCCCTTTGTATTGACCGGAAAACCGGCAAGGAGCTTTGGAAGAACGAGGTCGGCGTCGGCTACAACCGCGATGACAAGAGCAACTTCGCCTCGCCTTCACCGACGACCGACGGCGAGCGCGTCTATTTTTTCTACGGCAATGGCGAACTCGCGGCCTTCACCCTCGACGGCCAGAAAGTCTGGCAGCGCAGCCTTGAGAAGGACTACGGCCAGTTCGCCATGCAGTGGACTTTCTCCAGCAGCCCAACGGTCCACAAAGGCATCCTCTACCAGCAGATCCTCCAGCGCGATGTGCCGGTGAACGGCCGTGGCAAAACGGATGGACCGAGCGATAGCTTCCTGCTCGGGCTCGATCCAAAGACGGGCAAGGAACTCTTCAAAGTGGTCCGCCCGTCCGAAGCCAAGCAGGAGTCGCTCGAAGCCTTCTCCACTCCGATCCCCTACACCCATGCCGGCCGCGAGGAGATCCTCATCTCCGGCGGCGACATGCTCAGCGGACACGATCCCAAGTCCGGCAAGGAACTCTGGCGCTGGGGCACCTGGAACCCTTCCCGCATCGGCCACTGGCGCCTCGTCCCTTCGCCTGTCGCCGCCGAAGGCGTCGTGCTCGGCTGCGGTCCGAAGGGTGCGCCGGTCTTCGCCATCAAACTCGGCGGCAAGGGCGACCTCGGCCCCGCCGGCATCCTTTGGAACAGCGAATCCAACCGCGAGATCACCAGCGACGTGCCCACCCCGCTCTACTACAAGGGCCTATTCTACGTGTTGAACGGTGGGAAGAAGTCCCTGAGCGCGGTCGATCCCAAGACGGGCACCGCAGTTTGGACCGGCCAGTTCGACAGCCGGCAAGTCTTCGAAAACACGCCGACCGGCGCCGACGGCAAGATCTACTCCATGAACCATCGCGGCGACGTCTACGTGACTGCGGCGGGCAAGGACGGCTTCAAGCTTCTGCACAAGGCCGAGATGGGCGACGACGAAGACCGCGCCCTCCGCTCCTCCATCGTGCCCTCCGGCGGCAACCTCTTCATCCGCACCGGCGGCACCCTGTATTGCGTGGGGAAGTGATTGAGGATTGAAACAAGCAGCGCTAGTTTTGAGAGCATGAACTTGCCGATCACAGCGCACGTAGTCCGAGACGGAGCATGGTTTGTTGCGTTCTGCGCCGAATTCCCCGAGGCGAATGGCCAGGGGCTAACTCGGGACGAGTGCATCGGAAACCTGAAGGAAGCCATCGAGCTTCTCCTCGTTGATCGGAGGGAAGACGCCAGGAGCCGCATCCCATCTGGGGCCGAACTTGTCGAAGTCCCATGAAACGTCGGGATCTCGTGCGGCATCTCGGGGCTCACGGATGCCCGCTGAAACGAGAAGGTGGTTCGCATAGCATTTATTGGAATACGAAAACAGGACGCCGGGAGCCTATTCCACGTCATGCCGAGATTTCCGATCTGCTAGCACGGAAGATTTGCCGATGCTTGGAGATTCCTGATCCTTGACGCAGCTGCCCTACAAGATCGCCACGCTGGTCTACGCCTTCAACGAAGCGGATGACGTTCTGCTGCTCGAACGCGTGCAGGAACCCAATCTCGGCCTCTGGAGCCCGTTCGGCGGCAAGCTGAAGATCGAGACCGGCGAATCTCCCTGGGCCTGCGCCTGCCGCGAGGCGGAGGAGGAAGCGGGCTTGAAACTGAGCCCGCAGGACCTGCACCTCACCGGCATCGTCAGCGAGCACGGCTACCTCGGCTCCGCGCATTGGCTCATGTTCCTCTTCGAGGTGAAGCCCCGTCTCAACACGCTGCCCCCACCGCACCGCGAAGGCCGCTTCGAGTTCATCCCCCGCAGCCGACTCGACTCGCTTGCCCTGCCCTCGACTGACCGCGAACAGATCTGGCCGTTCTTCTGGAAACATCGCGGCGGCTTCTTCGCCGCCCACTGTCACTGCAAGGCGGACGGTTCGACGATGTGGACGGTGGAGCAGTCGCGACCTGTCTCGCAACCGCCGTCCTTGTCCGGACCGGGGCCGTAGCCTAGCGCCGCCCGCTTTGCCTGTGACCTTTCTCCGCCAACTTCCCCTCCGCGGCTACCGGCTGGGCGTGCTCGCCTTGATCGCCTGGCTGGTTCATTGGCAGATCAGCTGGCTGGAATCTCGCAGACCCTCTCCGTTCTCATTGGAAACCGCGCGTCGACATTTCCCCGGGGCGACGGCGATCCAGTTGACGGATCCAGTGCGCGGATTGAATACGGTTTTCAACGCCGCCCGCGAGCCGCTGGGCACGCTGTTGGCCACGTCGCCCGAGACGGACGACATCGTCGGTTATTCGGGACCGAACAACCTGCTCGTCGCCTTGAATCCCGACGGCGCGGTCAAGGCGGTGGAACTCCTCCGCTCCGGCGACACACCCGAGCATGTCGAAAAAGTCCTGCGCGATCCGGACTTCCTCCACTCGTTCATCGGTTGGCGTCCATCGGAAGACGCGCCGCCCAAGGTGGAGGGGGTGGCCGGGGCCACGCTCACCAGTTTCGCCATGGCGGAAAGCCTGCAACGCCGCCTCGCGGGCGCCGCCTCGTCGTTGCGGTTTCCCGAGCCGGTTACAGTCGCCGAGGTGGCCGTGTTGATCACCAACACCGTCCGGATCGAAGCCGACGGCCGCCGCTTGCGCGCCCTGGATTTGCAGGGACATCCCATAGGCTACGCCGTCCGCACGTCGCCCGAGGCGGACAATGTCGCCGGGTATCGCGGTCCTACCGAGCTCCTCGTCGCGCTCTCGCCGGACGGCCGCACGGTCACGGCCCTCAAGATCCGGCGCAGCTACGACACGGACTCCTACGTTGATCGCATCCGCGAAGACGAATCGTATCTGAACTCGTTCGTCGGCCGAACGGTGGACGCATTGGCCACCCTGGATTTCCGGGCGGAGAAGATCGAGGGCGTCAGCGGCGCGACCGAGACAAGCTTCGCCGTCGCCGAAGGGTTGAAACGCCGTTTCCAGAACATCGACACCCCTTCGGCCAAAACCGCAGCGGCGGCGATGCGGAGGCGCGACTGGGCGCTGCTGGGGGTGATCGCCGGCGGTCTGCTCATGGCCTTCACGTCGCTCCGGGGACATCGCTGGATGCGGCTCACATGGCAGGCCGTGCTCATCGGCTACGTGGGGCTGGCCTCGGGCGATCTCCTGTCCCTCGCGCTTTTCGGGAGCTGGGCGACCCACGGCATCACGCTCCAAGCAGCCCCCGGACTGGTCTTTCTCGCGGCAGCGGCCTTCTTCGTTCCATGGACGAGCCGCCGGCAGATCTATTGCCATCAGCTGTGTCCACATGGCGCGGCCCAGCAGTGGATGGGCGCGCTGGGCCATCGACTGCTCAAGCTTCGCCGCGCCGGGGGAGCCGCAGCCAAGGCTCCGACGGCGAAGTGGACACGGTGGCTTGAACGGTTGCCGGTGCTGCTTTTGGCCGTGGCCCTGGTCGCCTTGGTGCTAGGGATTCCCCTGCGTCTTTCGGCTTTGGAACCGTTCGACGCGTGGGTGTGGAAGGCGGCCGGGTGGACGAGCATCGCCATCGCCCTGGTCGGTCTGGGCGCGGCGTTCTTCGTTCCCCAGGCATATTGCCGTTTCGGGTGTCCGACCGGTGCCCTGCTCCGTTTCGTCCGTTCCAGCGGTTCAGCCGACCGGTGGGGTTCGCGCGATTGGGCCGCGCTTGGTTTCCTTGGCCTCGCCCTCGCGGGCATAGGAACCACGAGACAGCGGGACCATTCCGTCACGACCGTGGAACCCGTCGCGTTCCACGGGCCAACCATGGGGACGACCTGGACTGTGAAACTCCGGGGAACGGTGCCGGACCAAGCCGCGTTGAAGCGCGTCATCGCGGACACGTTCGAAGCCACCGAAAAGCTGACGTCGCATTGGCGGACCAATACCCCGGTCGCCCTGTTCAACAGGTCCGCTTCGACCAACGCCGTGGCCGCCGCGCCCGAGCTGATCCAGCTGATCCGTTGGTCGGAGGAGATCAGCCGCCAGAGCGACGACGCATTCGACATCACGGTGGGGCCGCTCGTGAGGCTCTGGGGCTTCGGCCCGGCTCCGCGCCGCACGCAGCCGCCGGCGGAAGCCGAGATCAATGCAATCGCCGACCGGATTGGTTGGCGGAAAATCCAGACGGAGGCAGCCGGACTCCGGAAGCTCCATCCGCAGACCGAGCTGGATCTCTCGGCGATCGTGCCCGGCTGGGCCATCGACCGCGTGGCGGCCGCGCTGCGCGAGCGGGGCTTCCGCGATTTCCTCATCGAGTCGGGAGGTGAACTCCGCGCGTCGGGAAGCTGGGCCATCTCGATCGAACATCCGCGCCGACCCCACACGTTGCGCGACCAGTCCATCGGCACATCCGGCAGCTATCGCCAGACGTGGCGCTCCGGCGACCGGGACTATTCCCACCTGCTTGACCCGCGCACGCTCAGACCGATCACGCACTCGACCGTCAGCGTGAGCGTCCTCCACGCCGACTGCGCCCAAGCCGATGCGTGGGCGGCCGCGCTCAACGTCCTCGGGGTGGAGAAGGGATTGCCGCTGGCCGAGAAACTGGGGTTGGCCGCGCAGTTCGTGGTCTCGGAGTCCGGCAAGCGGTCACGGGTTGTCCAGAGCAGCGCTTGGCCGGTGCGCTGAGAAAGGAAACTGGCTCTTCCTTCGGAGGCCTACTTCACGAACTGGCGGACCAGCGCTTCGAATTCCCGGATGATCATGTTGATCAGCTCGGAACGCGGGCCGGACCAGATGACCCCGATGGCCACGGGCTCGAAGTCCTTGAGCGGAATCCGCCGGACAGCCGGGTCCGTCTTGACGCCCGGAACCTCCACGCCGACACCGATGCCGAAGCCGGAGGCCACGTAGGTCTCGACGAGGTCGAGCGAGTTGACGACGTGGCTGGGCAGCCAGTCGACGGACAGCCTGGCCAATCCCATCTGGAAATGCCGGGCGACGGCTTCGGTGGGCGACATGCAGATGAGGATCTCTTCGATCTTGTCGGCCTTCCAAAGATCTTCGGCTCTCTTGACCTTGCTGTCCTTGGGAACCAGCAACGCCAGAGGCAGCCGGATGATCGGATGCGAGGCGATTCCGGCCGGGATCCGCCCGTCGAGCACCGTGATCGCGACATCGATCTCCTGGCGCCGCAGCCATTCGAGCAACTGCGGTTCGATGCCTTCGAGCATGCTGACTTTGAGGCCGGGCATCTTCCTCCGCAGCGTCCGGAGCACCTCTGGGAAATGGTTCCGAAGGACGGTCCCGGAAGCGCCGAGGCGGATGAAGCGGTTGACCGTTCCCCGGATCTCGTCACCCACGCGCTCGATGTTGCCGAGGAAGGGTTCGATGAAGGTGAAAAGTTTCTGCCCGGCGGAAGTGAGCTTGAACGGCCGGCGCTCGAAGAGCTTGGTCCCGAGGGAATCCTCCAGCTGCAGGATCTGCGCGCTGACGGCCGGCTGCTGGATGCCATAGGGGATATGGCGGACGGCTTCGCTGATGCCGCCATGGCGGGCGACGTAGTAGAAGAGCTCGACGTGATGGAGGTTCAACATGGCGACGGACCCAGAATGGGAGGCTCCAAAGATTCCCGCAAGGCGGGGCCGGGCTTTGGCTGGAGCGGCAAGCCGGCTGCTAATCAACCCGCAGTGAACTGGACAGACCGTCAAAGATCGCCTGCTATCTGCCTGTGACAAACTCCGACTCATCCAAGCGGGCCGTGCCGCCGCTTCGGTCGAGAAGGTCGCAATCGGTCCGCTCCAAGCGATCCGATAGCATGCTGTAAGAAAAGGACCGCCTGTCCCGAAATGATCACCGAGCAAACAAACCAACCGAACAATCTGCTGGATGGATATGTGCCGGACGACTTCTTCGACGAGATGGTGGCGAGCACAGGCGAAGTGCGCCCGCACTACCGCCGCTTCCAGGAACTCTTCGCCGGCATGTCGCTCAAGGAGTTCACCCAGCGCTGCCAATCGGTCGATCTCGCGTTCCTGCGCCAAGGCGTGACCTTCAACGTCTACGGCGACTCCCAGGGGACGGAGAAGATCTTCCCGTTCGATCTCCTGCCCCGGATCATCCCGGCCAGTGAATGGGCGATGCTCGAACGCGGCCTCGTCCAACGGATCACCGCGCTCAATCTTTTCCTCCACGACATCTACCACGAACAGAAGATCGTGAAGGACGGCGTCATCCCCGCGTCCTACATCCTTACGGGAAAACATTTCCGCCGGGAGTTCACCAATTTCCAGGTCCCCAAGGACATCTACATCCACGTCTGCGGCACGGACCTCATTCGCGGCGGCAAGGGCGAGTGGATGGTTCTCGAGGACAACGGCCGCTGCCCGTCCGGCGTGAGCTACGTGCTGGAGAACCGCCGGGCGCTGAAGCGTTCGTTCCCAGGAATGTTCGAGCAGATCGGCATCCGGCCCGTGGAGCAGTATGCGGAGGAACTCCTCAAGTCGCTCCAATACATCGCGCCCGCCGGCGTGGCTGATCCGACGATCGTCCTGCTGACTCCGGGGGCCTACAACAGCGCCTACTTCGAGCACACCTACCTCGCCCGGCAGATGGGCATCGAGATCGTCGAAGGGCGCGACCTGGTCGTCCGCGACACCCGGGTCTTCATGCGCACGACGAAGGGCCTCCAACCCGTCCATGTGATCTACCGGCGCATCGACGACGACTTCCTCGATCCGACCGTCTTCCGCCGCGACTCCATGCTCGGCGTTCCCGGCCTCATCCGCGCCTATCGCGCCGGCAACGTGTCCCTCGCGAACTCGGTCGGCACCGGTATCGCCGACGACAAGGTCATGTATTACTTCGTGCCGCGCATGATTAAGTATTACCTGGACCAAGATCCGATCATCCCGAACGTCCCCACCTACTTGGCCAGCGAGGAAGCGGACAAGAAATACATGCTGGAGCACCTTCCCGAACTTGTTGTGAAAGCCGCGAACGAATCCGGGGGCTACGGCATGCTGATGGGTCCGAAGGCGTCGAAGGAGGAGATCGAGAAGTTCCGCGTCGCCATCGAGGCCGATCCCCGCAACTACGTCGGCCAGCCGATGATCTCCCTGTCGCGTCACCCGACCCATGTCGACAACGGCTTCGAAGGCCGCCACATCGACCTGCGCCCCTACATCGTCTACGGAGAAAAGATCAGCATCGTGCCCGGCGGATTGACCCGGGTGGCGCTTCGCAAAGGCTCGCTCGTCGTCAATTCATCCCAGGGCGGCGGCAGCAAGGACACGTGGGTGCTCTACGGCGACGAATGACGCCACCCAGCCACGACAGCCAAGAGTTCGTCCCATTCCAATAAAACCCCACAATGCTTTCCCGAGTCGCAAACTGCCTCTTCTGGATGTCTCGCTACATCGAGCGTTCCGAGAACATCGCGCGCATCGTCGACGTCAACCTCCAGCTCCTGCTCGATTTCCGGGACCTTGACGAACACCGCCTGTCGGAACACTGGCTGCCCATCGTCCAGGCCACGGGTGACGAGGAGGCCTTCTTCAAGGTCCACGGCAAGGCCACCGGGCACACCGTCACGGAGTTCCTCGTCTTCCAGCCGGACAACCCGAACTCGA
>JAYTUE010000095.1:0-2116 GCA_043744715.1 Verrucomicrobiota bacterium
AAGCGCCGGACTCAGCACGTAGTTGGCGAGCTCGGCGGCGATGACGTGGGGCAAATGGCTGGAACGGGAGACGAATTCGTCGTGCAGATCGGGCGTGAGGCGGAGCACCCGGCTGCCGAGTGCCTGCCAGAATTGTTCGATGCGGACGACGGCGGTGGTGGGCGAATTCGGCGACGGCGTGACGACGCAGACGGCGTTGTTGAAGAGATCGGCACGGGCCGCCCCCGCGCCCATCTTTTCACCGCCGGCCATGGGATGGCTGCCGATGAAAATCGAGCCGGCCGCCGCAAAGACCGGTTCGAGTTCGGCCACGACGGTGCCCTTCACCGATCCGACATCGGTAACGATGGTCCCTGGGCTGACGGCCTTGGCGACACGTTCGGACAGGGCGCGCATCTGGGCGATGGGCGTGCAGAAGATGACGAGATCCGCGCCGCCGACGGCCGCCGCGAGGTCGCATGTCGCGGCATCGACGACCCCGAGCTGGACGGCTTCGGCGACGGCTTCGGGACGACGGACGTATCCCTCGACGCGGGCGGCGAGCTTGCACTGCCTGACGGCGAGCCCGAGCGACCCGCCGAGCAGGCCGACGCCCACGAGGGTGATTTTCTGCCACGGCATGGACGCGAGCATGTGGGCTTCGGCGGAGGAAGTGAAGAGGGAGATGGGCGGACGACCTGCGCCTTGAATGGGACAAGCCGCGAGGCTGCGCCTTCGGCTGGCGGTCTTGACGGTCGGAAGCCGGTTGATACGTTCTGCCGTGTGAATCGCAGCTTTCGATTTAGCTACGGGTTTTGGCGGGCCGCTTTTGGCTCCGCCACCTGTATGCTTTCGAGACTGCGATGATCCCACATCCATAACGTCACCGGAGCCGCAGGTCGCCACCTGCGGTTTTTTTGCGGGTGGTGGCCGGGCCAGGAACCAAAACCATGATCGTCGTTCTCAAACCCAACACTTCCCGCAAGGACGAACTCGCCGTCCTGCGCGAGATCCGCAAGCTCGGCTACAAGCCCCACATCATGCGCGGCGTGGCCCGCACCGTCATCGGCGCCATCGGCGACGAGCGCAAGAATCGGCCTCTCGAACCGCTCGCCACCTGGCCGCAGGTCGAGAGCGTCACGCCCATCCAGAAACGCTTCAAACTCGTCAGCCGCGAGGCCCACACGGCGGATTCCACCATCACGCTGCCCAACGGCACCGTGGTCGGCGGACGCAAGCTCGTCGTGATGGCCGGGCCCTGCTCGGTCGAGAGCGAGAAGCAGCTCCTGACGACGGCCCATGCCGTGGCCAAGGCGGGAGCGACCGTCCTGCGCGGCGGGGCTTTCAAGCCCCGCACCTCCCCCTACGAATTCCAGGGCCTGGGCCAAAAAGGTCTGAAGCTGTTGGCGAAGGCCAGAAAGGAAACCGGCCTTGCCGTCATCACCGAACTCCTCTCGGAGCATCATGCCGAGATGGTCGCGGAGTATGCCGACATCCTCCAGATCGGCGCGCGCAACGCGCAGAACTTCCAGCTCCTCATCGCCGCGGCCAAGACCGGCAAACCCGTCATGCTCAAGCGCGGCCTTTCCATGAAGATCGAGGAATGGCTCCTCGCCGGCGAATACGTCCTCGCGAACGAGAATCCGGGATTGATGTTCTGCGAGCGCGGCATCCGCACCTTCGAGACCTATACGCGCAACACGCTGGACCTTTCGACCATCCCCATCATCAAGAAGGAATCGCATTGCCCGATCGTGATCGATCCAAGCCAGGGCGCCGGCCGGAGCGACCTGGTCTTCTCCATGTGCAAAGGAGCCGTCGCCATGGGAGCGGACGCGCTGCTGATCGAAGTGCATCCCAATCCATCCAAGGCCTGGAGCGACGGCGCACAGCAGGTGACATTGGAGGCGTTCGCCCAGCTGATGGAGGAACTGAAGCCGTTCATCGCAGCCGTCGGCCGCACCTAGGGATTGTTGATTTCCTCATCGAGGATGCAGGGCTGGGCCTTTGGGTCCGGCCTTTTTTACGCAGCCCGTGCTCCAGGGCAAAATGCTTTAATTGGACAAGTTGCTGAGTGGCACGGTGTAAAATTGGGACTAGACTCTGGACGGGTTTTTTGGTCTTCTAGGGCTGGATG
>JAYTUE010000096.1:0-8091 GCA_043744715.1 Verrucomicrobiota bacterium
AAGCCAAGGATGGTTGGTATCAAATGCCGCCCGCCACTGGACGATGAAGGTTTCGTTCGTCCGGCTGGGCCAAGCAAGGACCACGTTGCTCTGGACCACCGAGATCCTCAGCCCCTCGATGGCGTGGGTGGTCATGGCAACAGCTACGGCAAACAGAATGGATAGGATGCGTTCCATGGGTGTTTCTTCAGTTCCTTTGCGATAAGCGACATCAGGTTCCTTTTGGACCAGCTGAGAGGATGTTTGTCACACGAGCGAGGGACGCAAAAGTATTAGCACATATATCGGGTGTTTAAGGCCCTCGTATCTTGTTTCGGTGGGTGTTGGTGTCTCGAAAGCAACATCGCCGGATCTTGGGGGACGAGATTCGCTCTTTCCGCCAACAGGCGGGATTGAGCCAGGAGTTGCTTGCCGAAAAGGCATCCCTCAGCGCCAAATTTCTCGGGGAAGTCGAACGTGGAAGCGTTAATATCTCCGTGGATGCATTGGCCAGGATGGCGAGATCCCTTGGAAAGCAGGTGCGGAATTTAACCGCAGGGTTCTGATTCCGTGCTTGTCAGGTTTCCGTCCCGATGCCGGATCACACAATCCTCTTGAAACGACGCGGCAATCCTATACTCAGCGCATTGCGACATCCGATCCGAACAGACACTCGTGAAACCAACCGACCTTCGCGGCATCCTCCAATACATCCCCAGCTTCAGGGAGAAGACCTTCGTCATCGCCGTGGATGGCGCGATCATCACGGATGACAACTTCGCCAATCTCCTCCGCGACATCGCGGTCCTCCGTTCGCTCAGCATCCGCGTCGTGCTCGTCCATGGCGCCGCCCTCCAGATCCGCGAACTCGGCGAGCAACAGGGCATCATTCCGTCGGACCTTTCCGGCAACGGCGTGACGGACGAGGCGACGTTGAAGCTCGCCCTCACCGCCGCGAACCGCCTGACCCACGAGATCCTCGAGGGCCTGGCCGCGAACGATCTCCGTGCGGCCAGCACCAACGCCGTCATCGCCCATCCGCTCGGCATCCTCCACGGACTGGACCACCAGATGACCGGCAAAGTGGAGCGCATCGACACCGAATTCCTCCAGCAGCTCGTCAGCTCCGGCATCATCCCGGTGATCCCGCCGCTCGGTTTCGACGGCGAGGGAAAGACCTTCAGGGTCAACTCCGACACCGTCGCCCTCGAAGTCGCCGAAGCCCTCCACGCGGCCAAGCTCATCTACATCACGACGGCCGACGGGATCATCCATCAGGGGAAAGTTGTCCGTCATCTGCCCGTGGCCCAGCTCGACGCCATGCTCTCGAAGGGCAAGGCCGACTTCTCCCCCGAGATCTTCACCAAGGCCCAGTCGGCCGCCACCGCCTGCCGCAACGGCATCGCCCGCGTCCACATCATCAACGGCAAGGAGGACGAGGGATTGCTGGCCGAGATGTTCTCCAACGAAGGCGTCGGCACCATGGTCTACGCCAACGAATACGAGAAGATCCGCCGCGCCCAGAAGAAGGACGTCGCCGCCATCCTCAAGATCACCCAGTCCGCCGTGGACTCGGAGGAGCTCGTCCGCCGCACCAAGGCGACCCTGGAAAAGCAGATCGGCGAATACTACCTCTACGAGATCGACCGCAACCCGGTCGCCTGCGTGGCCCTGCACCTCTATCCCGAGCAGAACAAGGGCGAGCTCGCCTGCCTCTTCGTCGCGCCCACGCATGAGAACCAGGGCATCGGCAAGAAGCTCATCCAGTTCGTCGAGAACAAGGCCCGCGAACTCAATCTCGACGACCTGCTGACCCTGTCGACGCAAGCCTTCACCTACTTCCAGACCAAAGGCGGTTTCGGAGAAGGCACCCCCGAAGACCTGCCCCCCGGCCGCCGCGACAAATACGACGCCAGCGGCCGCAACTCCAAAGTGCTGGTGAAGCGGCTGAAGGCCGTGTGAGCACGGAGACCGATTGCCCTTCGGAGTAAGAAGGCGATGGGTGTTCTATTCGGTATCGCTGCGTTCGTCCTCGCCGCCTATGTGGCGAGTCCACACGGGTTGCTGCCCGGGCCGACTCAATCTTCGCTGTTAAGTGAGGCACGGACGCCGAACTTCTTCTTGAGCGCCAGGCAGTCGGCCAGCTTCTTCACGCCGCCAGTGCAGGTCGGATCGCTGAGGGACGCGGCCGCCACGCAGACGGCCATCTCCAGGCATTCCTGAAGCGGCTTCTCATCGTGCAGGCCGAGAAGGACTCCGGCGCAGAAGGCGTCTCCGGCTCCGGCGGTGCCGGCGATGTTCTTGGCGCTGAGCTTGAGCGAGCTCTGCCAGACATCTTCGCCCTTGCGCGTGCGGCAGAAGCCGCCTTCGGGGAAATGGATGACCACGAGTTCCTTCACGCCCTGCTGGAGCAGCGCCCCGGCGGCGTGGCGGACGGAGACGGTGTCGAGCTTGCCGTCGGCGCCACGGAGCTTGAAGCCCGTGACCTTGCCGGCCTCGATCTCGTTGATGATGCAGTAGTCGACGGCCTTGAGGGCGGGGCCGACGACCCTGGCGAAGCGGTCGCTGTCCTCGCTGACGACGTCGATGCTCGTCTTGAGCCCGGCGGCCTGGGCGGCGCTGAGGATCTTGGCAGCCTTGGTCCCGAACTTGGCATCCGGCGCGTCCATGGCGTCGAGGAGCAGGAGGTAGCCGAGGTGGAAGATCTTGGCCTTGAGATTGGAGAAATCGATGTCCGCCCCGTTCCAGAGGGCGTTGGCCCCGCGGTAGTGGAAGAACGTGCGGCGACCCCCGTCCTTCTCGGTCATGACGTCGGTGAAGGACGTGGCGGCCTCGTTGGTCGTGCCGAGGTGCTTCGTGTCGATCTTGTTCTTCTTGCAGTCGGCCTGGATGGATTCGCCGTGGGCGTCCTTCCCGACGAGGCCGGCACCGACCAGGGGAAACCCGGCTCCGAGCTTGGAGAGGTCGAGGAGGAGATTGTAGGGCGAGCCTCCGGAGCCCTCGTGCTGCGCGCGGATGTTGGCGAGCTGTTCACGCTGGGGGTAGACGTCGACGACTTTGACCTGGTCGATGATCCAGTTGCCGCCGGCAATGATGCCGCGACGTGAGGAGGCAGATTTGTTTTTCATGGAGCCGATTCGGCAACGCTAGGGTTGGCCTGTAACAAAGGCAATCCGCATGAATTGCAATCCTCACCCATGCCCCGGCATCACGCTGAAAGGCCGGTCGGGTCCGGCCTGCTTTCGTAGCAGGAGCGTCTCGGCTTTTCGTTTGGGTTGGGAACTCCGCGCCTTATCTTCCCCCGCGATGAACCGTGTTTCTTCGCTGATTGCCGCAATCCTGCTCGCCGGATCCGGCCTGCTCACGCCGGGTTGCCGAAGCCCCCGGCCGCCCGCCCCGCCCACGCCGGCGGCCTTGGACGGCGCGAAGTTTCCGGAGATCGACGCGGCCATCGAATCGTTCATCACCAGGAAGCAGATACCCGGCGCGGCCTACTGGCTGGAGCGAAACGGCGCGCCTTACCACAAGGCCTACGGCAACCGCTCGCTCGATCCGGCTGCCGAGGCGATGGATGAAGGCACCCTCTTCGACGCCGCGTCGTTGACCAAGGTCATCGCCACCACGCCGTCGATCATGATCCTGATCGAGCAGGGCAAGGTGGAGGTCGATGCGCCGGTGTCGCGCTACATCCCTGAGTTCAAGGGCGGAGGCAAGGAAGCCATCACCGTCCGGCATCTGATGACGCACACGTCGGGCTTGATCGCCGGTTTGCCCGCCACGCCGGCTTGGAGCGGATACGACAAGGCCATCGCCCTCGCCTGCGCGCTCAAGGTCACGCATCCGCCGGGCACGTTCTTCCGCTACTCCGATCCGAACTACATCCTCGTCGGCGAGATCGTCCAGCGCGTCAGCGGCAAGCCCTTGAACGAGTTCGCGGCCGAGAAGGTCTTCGACCCGCTCGGCATGAAGGACAGCGGTTATCTTCCGCTCAACCGCTTCCCGGCTTCGCGCATCGCCCCGACGGAGAAGGTCTCGGGCAAACCTCTTCGGGGCGAAGTCCATGATCCCACCTCGCGCCGGATGGGCGGCGTGGCCGGACACGCCGGACTCTTCACCACCACGGCCGATCTCGCCCGCTTCGCCCGGATGATGCTGAACCTCGGTGAACTCGACGGCGTCCGCATCTTCAGGCCGGAGACCGTTCGCCTGATGACCTCCGTGCAGTCGCCCGCCGGATCGTGGAACCGTCGCGGGCTCGGCTGGGACATCGATTCGGTCTACTCACGTCCGCGCGGCAGTATCTTTCCGGTCGGCAGCTACGGGCACACCGGTTTCACCGGCTGCATCTTCTGGGTCGATCCGTTCTCCAAGACCTTCTACGTCTTCCTCAGCAACCGCGTTCACCCCGACGGCAGCGGCAACATCCTCCCGCTTTACGGAACTCTCGGCACCTTGTCCGCGCAGTCGGCTGCCGGATTCGACTTCGCCAAGGTCTCCGGCGCTCTCCAACCCTGCGGCCAGTCGGACACGAACAAGCCCGTCCTCAACGGCATCGATGTCCTCAAGCGCGACGGCTTCACGCAGCTCAAGGGAAAGAAGGTCGCTCTAATCACCAACCACACAGGCCGGGACCGCGAGGGCAATTCCACCATCGACCTTCTCTTCAACGCGCCGGGTGTGAATCTCACGATTCTCTTCGGCCCCGAGCACGGCATCCGGGGCGAAGTCGACGAGAAGGTCGGCGACTCCGTCGACCAGAAGACCGGCCTGAAAGTTTACAGCCTCTATCCGGAGATCCCGAAACGTCCGGCCGGAATGAACGAAGCAGCTTACACGAAGCTCGCCATGGAATCCCGCAAACCGCGGCAGGATCTTCTCCGGCAGGTCGACGTCGTCGTCTTCGACATCCAGGACATCGGGTGCCGCTTCTACACCTACGTCTCCACCATGGGCGGCGCGATGGATGCGGCGGCGCGGGCCGGAGTTGAGATCATGGTGCTCGACCGAGTGAACCCCATTGGCGGGCGCATCGTGGAAGGTCCGGTGCAAACACGGTTCCAGAGCTTTATCGGCTACCACACGTTGCCGGTCCGCCACGGCATGACCGTCGGAGAACTGACGCGGATGTTCAACGAGGAGCTCGGCTACAAGTCCAAGCTCGCCGTCGTGCCGGTCGAGAACTGGACGCGCGGCATGTGGTTCGACGAGACGAAGCTCCCGTGGATCAATCCTTCGCCGAACATCCGTAAGCTCGACCAGGCCGCACTTTATCCCGGTGTCGGCCTCGTGGAGTTCAACCCGGTCTCCGTCGGCCGGGGGACGGACATGCCCTTCGAAGTCGTCGGCGCCCCTTGGATCGACGGCGCGCTGCTCGCGAAGGAGCTGACTGCGCTCAACCTTGCCGGAGTCAAGTTTGTCGCCACCTCTTTCACCCCGACCTCAAGCGTCCATGCGAAGAAACTTTGCCACGGAGTAAAGATGACGGTGACCGACAGGGAACTCCTCCGGTCCGTCGACATCGGCATCGCGGTCGCGTCGGCGCTCGAGAAACACTATCCGAAGGAGTTCAACCTGCCGAAGTTCGAGACGCTTGTCGGAAATCCCGAGGCGACCCTGGACGTGAAGAACGGCGTGTCGCTGCCTGAATCCCATGGGCGATGGAGCGCGGCGTTGGCCTCGTT
Source organism: Verrucomicrobiota bacterium (assembly GCA_043744715.1). Lineage (GTDB taxonomy): Bacteria > Verrucomicrobiota > Verrucomicrobiia > Limisphaerales > CANJSG01 > CANJSG01. Next base: position 5,661 of record JAYTUE010000096.1, read on the forward strand.
CCTTGAGCGCCGCGAGCGTTATCTGATTTATCGCTGACCGTGCGGACAGCTAATGCGGTCTTGTGTTCCGGTAATTAGTCAGTTACTTCCACCGCTTCATATGAAGAACGACACACTCAAGAAATTCGCCGCCCTCCGCACTTCCCTGGTCAACGAAAAGCGGTCCCTCGAGGAACGGCTGTCTGAAATCAACGACGCCCTCGGCTCCGAGACCGCCCCGGTTTCGGCTCCTGCCGCCGTCGTTCGTTCCGTCGTTCGTTCCGTCGCGCCGGCCAGGGCGAAGGCCAAGACCCCCCGGACCCGCAACGCCGTTTCCCTGAAGGAATTGGTCAAACAGGTGACCACCGGCAAGTCCATGACCAAGGATGAGATCTACGCCGCCGTGAAGAAAGAGGGCTACACGTTCACGACCGACAAGCCCTTCGCCTCCATCAACGTCGTCCTCTACACCAAGGGGCAGTTCAAGAACAACGGCGGCAAGTTCAGCCCCGCGAAGTGATTTCATCGGGCTTTCATTCCCGTGTTGGCCAAACGTGTCATCCCCTGCCTTGACGTCCACGACGGCAAGGTCACCCGCGGCGTCCAGTTCGGACGGGCGGAAGCCGGCGAGCTGAAGGACGTCGGCGACCCGGTCGATCTCGCGATCCGCTACAACGACCAGGGCGCGGACGAGATGGTGTTCTTCGACATCACGGCCACGGCCCACGGCCGGACGTCGATGATCGAGGTCATCGAGCGCACGGCCGACCAGTGCTTCATGCCGCTCACCGTCGGCGGCGGCATCCGCGCCGTCGCCGACATGAGCCAGATGCTCCGCGCCGGGGCCGACAAGGTCAGCATCAACTCCTCCGCGCTGGCCACGCCGGACCTCATCCGCGAAGGCGCGGAGAAGTTCGGCAGCCAATGCATCGTCGTCTCCATCGACGCCAAGAGAATCGCGCCCGACACGTGGCGCGTGTTCTCGCATGGCGGACGCAAGGACACGGGGCTCGATGCGGTTGAATGGGCCAAGCATGCCGTTGCTCTGGGCGCGGGCGAGATCGTGCTGAACAGCATCGACGGCGACGGCACGAGGAAAGGGTTCGACCTCGTCATCACCAGGCGCGTCAGCGAATCCGTCGGCGTTCCCGTCGTCGCCAGCGGGGGTGCCGGCTCATTGGAGCACATGGCCGAAGTGCTTCTCGAAGGCCGGGCCGACGCCGTTCTGGCGGCGAGCATCTTCCACTACGGTGAATTCACCGTCGGCGACGTGAAGAGGCACCTTGCATCGCGCGGATTGCCCGTCCGTCTATGAGCGACCTGAACGAGAGTCGCTGATTCCCGATCATCCAGGAGGTCATCACGCTGACGATCTTCGCCGTGTTCGCCGTCAACTATCTCGGCGAAACACTCCGCTGGAACCACCTCGCCGCCTTCCTCTGCATCCTTGCCGCCGTCGCCTTCACGTTCCTGCCGAAGCATTGACGCGGTGGGGAAATCCGAAGGCCGAATCCACGAAGCTCGAAGGAATTTCCAAGTCCGCAGCCTCAACCGTTACGCCTTCGGACCTCCTTCAATCTTTGGCCTTCTGATCTCGAACTTTAGTCCGGGTATCCGTTGGGATTCTTCACATTCCAGTTCCAAGCGGTGCGGACTATGTCCTCCAACTTGGGATACTTCGGCTTCCAACCTAATTCGGTGAAGGCCTTGTGGGCCGCTGCCACGAGGCGCGGCGGATCGCCGGCGCGACGCGGCTTCTCAATGGCGGGAATGCTCTTGCCGGTGATTTTCTCACACGTCTGGATGACTTCGCGGACGCTGTAGCCGTCGCCGTTGCCGAGGTTGAAGAAGCCCGTGGGGCCGGGCTTGAGCGCGAGGAGATGGGCTTGGGCGATGTCGAGGATGTGGATGTAGTCGCGCACGCACGTGCCGTCGGGCGTGGGATAGTCGGTGCCGAAGATCTGGCACTCCTTGGCCTGGCCGAGGGCGACCTTGAGCACGTTGGGAATGAGGTGCGACTCCACGCGGTGATGTTCTCCGAAACGTTCGCTGGCTCCGGCGGCGTTGAAGTAGCGGAAGGCGACGAACTCCAGCCCGTGGATCTGGTGATACCACTGGAGGATCTTCTCGAACATCAGCTTGGACTCGCCGTAGGGGTTCACCGGCTTCTGCGTGGTGCTCTCGTCGATGGGCACGCGGTCCGGCGTGCCGAAGGTGGCGCAGGTGGAGCTGAAGACGAATTTCTTCACCCCGTTCTGCTGCGCGGCGTCGATGAGGTTCAATCCGCCCGCGACATTGTTCCGGAAATACTTCGAGGGGTTGACCATCGATTCGCCGACCAGCGCGTGCGCGGCGAAGTGGACGACCGCCTCGGGCGTGGCGGCCTTCACGGCGGCGAAGATATGTTCCCGGTCGTTGAAGTCGCCCTGGACGAACGCCGCGCGCGGATCGA
>JAYTUE010000097.1:0-29340 GCA_043744715.1 Verrucomicrobiota bacterium
GGCGGGGACGCCCGGCCAGTCGGTGCTGCGGAAGGGAACATCGAACAACCAACATCCAACGCCGAACATCGTAGGCATGAAGATTCTGGAGCTTGGAACGAGATGGTTGCTATTCCCTCTGCTGGCCACAACGGCCTGATCTGTTCATCTCAAATCTGTGGGAGAGATGCCCGGAGCTGGTGCTTGGGAAGCATCTCGTGAACACGTCCTATGACAGCGGCCATCTGAGCTTGTCCGAAGCCGAACAGGAAAGCGGATGGCGAATGGTCGGACGCTTGGCCCACAGCCCGGAAATCCGCAGCACGGATGAAGTTCCACATGACCAGTTCGACGAGTGGCTGGTATTCGACCAGCCAGTTGTGGTGGACCAATTCGACACGTTCGTGAACTACACGAGTTTTTCACCAACCGATGACGATGAAGACTGGGGATGGGTCGAACGAGAAAGTTTCTGGAACCAAGTTCTCCGGCTGAACCCACTTCATGTGATCGGTGAAAACGATTCCGTGCATGTCGTCAGCCGGGACAGGGATTTGATTTCCAAGCTGCGTCTCGTCTAACCGCGCTGACATCGCACAAGACCGCCGAGCGCAAGTCCTGCGCGTGCTCTTGGTTCTCTTCGCGGGTGAACCACCTTCCGGCCGGGCGGGGACGCCCGGCCTACTTCCACGGAACCAAAAGAAAACCGGCGGCGGGATTGCTCCCACCGCCGGTCTGCAGTTCAGGACTTGGCGCTGTCGCCAGAATTTAGACCGCCTCGCCGAGCTGGAAGCGGAGGAATCGGCGGATGGTGATCTCGTCATCGACCTTCTTGGCGACGGAAGCCACATGGGCCTCGACCTTGAGCTCGGGGTTCTTCACGAATCCCTGCTCGTTGAGGCAGTTCGTCTCGAAGAACTTGTTCAACTTGCCCTTGAGGATGTTCTCCATCGCGGCGGCGGGCTTGCCCTTGAGGGCGTCGGACTGGGCGTGGATCTCACGCTCCTTGGCCACGACATCGGCGGCGACATCCTCGCGGCGGACGGCCACGGGACTGGCGGCGGCGATGTGCAGGGTGATGTCGCGGACGAGCTGCTTGAAGTCCTCGGTCGCGGTGGTGGCTTCCTTGCCCGCTCCGACTTCCACGAGGACGCCGATCTTGGCGCCGGCATGGATGTAGGCGGCGACGAGGCCGTTGCCGGAGACGTCGAGCTTGTGGCTGCGGCGCACCTGGATGTTCTCGCCGATCTTGGCGACGGCGGCGACGCGGTCGGCGTCGACATCGGCCGAGGGGTTCGCAAGGAGCTTCTTGGCGATCTCGTCGCCGAAGGCCTTGAACATGTCGTTGCGGGCCACGAAGTCGGTCTCGCAGTTGATCTCGACGAGGATGCCGGACTTGGAGCCGGCGGAGATGGCCTGGAAGATGGCGCCGTCATTGACCTCGCGTCCCGCCTTCTTGGTGGCGGAGGCGATGCCCTTCTTGCGGAGCAGGTCGACGGCGGCGTCGAGGTTGCCTTCGGTTTCGACGAGGGCCTTCTTGCAGTCCATCAGGCCCGCATTGGTCATCTGACGGAGCGTGCTAACAGCTTGGGCGGTGATTTCAGCCATGGTGTCGTTCTAAGTTGGGTGTTCGGTGTGGAACGGAAAACGAGGCGGAGCGGTTTCGCCCTGCCTCGTCGTTCCCGGTCGGAATCAATCAGACGGCGGCGGACGCTGCGACTTCGGGCGTGGCGGCGGGAGCCTCGGTGGACTCGGTGGACTCGCCGGCGTCCTTGTCGGCCGTCTTGCGGCGGGCGTATTTGGCGTCGAACTCGGACTTGGCGGCCGCGAGGACGGTCACGACGGTCGAAAGAATCAGGCGGACGGAGCGGATGGCGTCGTCGTTGCCCGCGATCGGGTAGTCGATCAGGAGCGGATCGCTGTTCGTGTCGACCAGCGCGACGAGGGGGATCTTGAGGCGGCGCGCTTCGGCGACGGCGTTGTGCTCGCGCTTCACGTCCACGATGAACATCGCGGCGGGCATCTTTTCCATCGTGCGGATGCCGTCCAGGTTCTTGAGCATGCGGGCGTGCTCGCGGCGGATCATGGACTGCTCCTGCTTGACGTATTTGTTGATGGAACCGTCGAGCTCCATCTTCTCGATCTCCTTCATGCGCTTGATGGAGCGCTTGCCGGTGGTGAAATTGGTCAACGTGCCGCCGAGCCAGCGCTCGGTGACGTGGAGCTGGCCGCAGGCCTTGGCGGATTCCTTGACCGCCTCCTGGGCCTGTTTCTTGGTGCCGACGAACAGCACCTGGCCGCCCTTCGAGACGACATCGAACAGGAACTTGCAGGCCTCCTCGAGTTGGACGACCGACTTGCTGAGGTCGATGATGTGGATGCCGTTGCGGGCATCGAAAATGAAGGGCTTCATCTTCGGGTTCCAGCGACGGGTCTGGTGGCCGAAATGCACGCCTGCTTCGAGGAGCTCTTTAACGCCGATATTGGGTTTCAATCAGTTTCCTATGTTGCGATCCGGCCGTTCTGGTCCGGACCATCCCGCGGAAAACGGGATTTATGTCAGTTATTGTTGTGGCCACCGCTCCACTTCGGGATCGGATGTTTAAGACCGTTCACCCTCCCCCGACGCCCGATGCTCCGGAAAAAGGAGCGCGAACCTAGCAGAGGCTTCCTTCCGGGCAATAGATAAGTTCCCGCCTAAATTCAGCAAACACGGCCTAATGGAGCAGCCAGAAGAAGATGATCGCGACACCCGTCGGCATCAGCGCCCCGAGCAGCAAGCCGACAGGGCTGATGCCGGCTCCCCCGAATGCCTTGGATGACTGGAGAATTCCAACACCGGCGGGATTCGGCGCGTTGGCGATCACAGTCAATCCGCCACCGGTAACGGCACCGGCCACCAGGGCATACTTCAACTCGTCGGAGATGCCCTCGACCAACGAACCGAGGTAGGTCAAGGCGGCGTTGTCGGTCAGCGCGGTCAGGCCGGTGGCCCCGAAGAAGAGGGCACTGCCGTTGAGCGACTGGATCAAAGGCTTCAGCCAATAGGCTTGGAGCGATCCAAGAGTCACCAGGCCCGCGAGGAAGAACCCCACCAGCAGCCCTTCCTTCAGCTTGAGGTCGTCCTGGTATTCCTTCGTCGCCACGACGAGGCCGAGAAAGATCATGAAGACGCCGAAGAAGACGTCGGGATGGTGGGCGAACCCGACGACGGCGCCAAGGAAGGCCAAGTGCAGCAGCGTGAGCCAAACGGGCACGCTGTCTCCCCCGCTCCTCGCCGGCTCGATCCGGTTCAACTCCTTCCAGAAAACCCCGACGACGATGGCCGTGGACACGAGGCAGGCGCCGGCGGCCCGCCAGCCGAAATGGGTGAACATGTAGGCCGAGTCCCAGTTCCATTTGGCCGCCACCATCAGGACCGGCGGAGCGGCGAAATTCGTCAGCGTGCCGCCGATGGAGACGTTGACGAAGAGCAGCCCGAGCGTCGCGTAGGCCAGGCGCGGGCTGATCCCGTTGTCGAAGTAACGGCGCTTGAGCACGAGGGCCAGCAGCGTCATCGCGGCCGGTTCCGTGATGAGCGAACCCAGCAAAGGCCCCACGACCAGCGCGGCCGCGTAGAAGGCCACGCCTTCACGCATTGGAAGGGCGCGCGCCGTGAACGCGATGAACGCCTCGGCCAACCGGACCACCGGCCGCGTCGCAGCGACGACCATGATGACGAAGACGAACTTCGGCTCGGTAAAGTTCAGCCCCTCGATGTAGGAGACGGCCTCGCCCATCGAGCCTTTGAGCGCCGCGATTCCCACGAACAGCGCGGCGGCCCAGACGCCGAAGACGACCTCCGTCTCCGCCAGGAAGTGCAGGACGTTCTCGGCGACGGAGCCGGACGGAAAGCGGTTCGCCCATTCCGCGAAACGTTTCACGACGAACGTGTGCAGCACGGCGAGGCCGAACAGCACCGAGGCCAGGATTTCAATGCTGGACGGGTTCATGCGGCAAAGTCCGGCTCAGTATGCTCCCGCGCCCGTAGTAAGCCCGGTGACAATCGCGATCCCGGCGCTGGTTCCCAAACGCGTCGCACCCGCCTCGATCATGGCCAAGGCCGCCGCCGTGTCGCGGATGCCGCCCGAAGCCTTCACGCCGAACTTCGGGCCGACATGTTCGCGGAGCAGCTTCACGTCGTCGATCGTCGCGCCGCCCGTGCTGAAGCCGGTCGAGGTCTTGATGAAGTGGGCGCCGGATTCCACGACCAGATGGCAGGCGAGGATCTTCTCCTCCCGCGTCAGCAGGCAGGTCTCGATGATGACCTTCACCGGCCGTTCGTCGGCCGCTTCGACCACGTCGCGCAGCTCGCGCAGGACATACTTGGAATCGCCCTCCTTCAACCGGCCGATGTTCAACACGAGATCGATCTCCTCCGCGCCCATGTCGATGGCGATCTCCGTTTCGTAACGCTTCGCATCCGCGTCCATCGCGCCCAACGGAAAGCCGATCACCGCCGCCACCTTAACCCCGGAGTCCTCCACCAGGCTGCGGGCCTGGATGACGCGCGAGCCGTTGACACACACGCTGTAGAACCTGTGCTGCAACGCCTCGCGGCAAAGTTTTTCGACATCCGACTTGCTGGCCTCGGGCTTGAGCAAGGTGTGGTCGATGAACTTGGCGAGGAGATCCTGCGAGAGGTCGGCCTGTGACATGCGGGAGAGAAAGCCACAGCAAGAAGCCCGTGGCAAGGTAGGGCGAAGGCTCACGCCAAGCCGCCTCCGGGTTTCCTCCTAACCGTTCAGCCATCGCGACCACAACGAATCTGCCTCGAACTTCCCATGGGCACGCGTTGTGTCCTTCGCAAGCCACAAGGCGGCTCGGCCGGAGCCGTCGCCCTACCGCGTCAGTTTCTTCCACACCCGCAGCGTCTCCGTGACGCTCCAGGCCTGGGCGTCGCAGCCGCGTTGGATGTGCGGGGCGTCGCCGTCGGTGTTCTCGGGCAATTGGCCGAGGCAGCCTTCCTTCAACCGTTCGGCCGTGCTGGCCACGTAGGCCTTGGCGGCGGCGATGGCTTCGGGCGAGTTGTCGTAGGCCATGGCGAGGGCCTCGCAGAAGGTCGGAAGCGTCCAGCCCCAGCCGGTGCCGTTGTGGTAGGCGGGCTTGCGGCGCGTGTCCTCGTCGCCTTCGTAACGTCCCCAATACGGGAAGCCCGGATCGTTCAGCAACTGGCCGCCATTGCCATAGACCGCGCGAAGCGGAGTCGCCGGAAGCGGCGCCAACGAACGGAGCGCCCCGGGAATCACGAGCCATCGCCGCGCGGCCTCGACACATCGCCGGGCGCGTTCGCCGGACACGAGCCCGAGGCTGACGAGGAACAGCATGTTGCTCCGGAGTCCTTCATCACGGACGCAATGATCCGCCGACTTTCCAGCCCCGCCGTCCAGGCAGTCGGCGAACCACCCCTTCTTCTCCAGCCAGAAGAGCCGCTCGGCATTCACGCGCGCCCGTTCGGCCAGCACCGACCAGCGTTCCGCCACCGGAGCGCAGCCGATGCGGTCGAGCTGGCAAAGCAGCCGGATCCAAAGCGCCTGTATCTCGATGGGGTAGCCTTCGCGCGGAGTGCCGGCGGGATAGTTCGTATCCATCCACGTGAAGTGCGACGGGCTCCAGACCAGTCCCGACCCGGCATCGACGCGGATGCCGTTGGGCGTGCCGGCGAGATACCCGGCGGCGATGTCCCGCAGCACGTCCGCCAGGGAACGGCCCCGGTCGTCCAGCTTCGACGCGTAGAAGGCCGCCACCGCGTTCGCGCCGTCGCGCGACCGGATCTCATCGGCCAGATCCTCCGCCACCACGCCCAGCCAGAGCGGTGCATCCGACGTGTCGCGGTTGGAGGCGTTATCGCCGTGGATCGTGTTCGGCAACGTGCCGTTCTCGACGAAACGTCCGAAGGTCACCAACAGATCACGCACCGCATCGAACTGGCCGGCCGCAAGCAAACCGCGCGCGGCGATGAGCGAATCGCGGCCCCAGTCGAGGAACCACGGATACCCGGCGATGACCGTCTTGCCCCCGCCGCGTTTTACGAGGTAGGCCTTGGCCGCAACGCTGAGCTGTGCGGCGAAGGAATCGCCTGGCACTGGGCGGGCTGAATCGCGCTGCGATTCAGCCGTCGGTCGCAGCGCGGCCGACGCCACCCCGGCAGGCTCCGCCGTCACCAGCAGCGTCGTCTCGCCATCCACTTCCACCGGCAGTTCAAACCAGCCGGGACTGAAGGCGTCGCCCTGCCCCGTTTGTCCGCGGGTCGATTCGACCGGATGACCGCAGGTGGACCACTCCTCGCCGGGGAAATACCGGCCCGCGCTCGCCGTGACGCGGAGCAGGCGATCCGGCACCGGCGCAAAGGCAAAGCCCGGCTGGTCGGCCAACGCGTGCGTGTGCGCGCGGAAGTGATTTTCTGAAGCGCCATTGCGCTCCGTCTGCGAGTGGAAGCTCCGGTCCTCCAGATCCACGCGCACTGTGACGCGCACGTAAGACGGGACAACCGGTTGTTCAGCGTTGGATGTTCGAGGTTCGAGGTTTCCTGCACCGCCCGGCCGGGCGAGGACGCCCGGCCTACGGCTGAATCGCAGCACCACTTCGTTCCGGCTGTCGGGCATTTCCGCTGCTAACTGCACATCAACCGTGCGCTCGTCGCCCGCATAGGCGCGGAAAGTCCAGACCGCCGGCGGACCGGGCCGGAAGGCGGCGAGATTCTGGAGATTCAGCGGCGTGATGAAGCCATCGACGTTGATCCAAGCCCGAAGTCTCTTGGCAAAGACGTGCCGATCGACCGGCAGTTCCCCGTGCAGGTTCGCGCCCAGCAGGCAGTCGTATTTCGAGAAAACCCTTCCCAGATCCACCGCCATGCGCGCCATGCCGCCGCGCCCGTTCGTGAGCAGGACCATGGCGGACACGGCCGCCGGCGATGTGACCTCGAAGTCGGCGGAGAATACCGGGCGCTCCGTCAACAGGAGGAGCGATGCCTGGATGCGCTCGACCTTGGCCCCATAGCGCGTCAGCTCGATGGTGGCGGCGAGCGCGCCGCTCGAACCCGCCCGCCAGCTCGAGGACACGACGGCGATGTGGCCACCGGACACGGGAACGGATTGGAGATGGAGGACGCGCACGGAGCCGTTGCCGACCTTCAGTGTCGCGCGGAAGGGGATGGAGTCCCGGATCAAGATCCAATGCCCCGGGGGCACCGGCGCGACTCGGCGGACATCGTCCGGCGTCCACAGGACGACGTTCGGGTAGTCGCCCGAGGATTTGGCCAGGGCCTGCGCCACGTCTTCAAAGGAACAGCCGGCCGCAACGCGCGACACGGCCGCGAGGAACCCGGCGGCATCATGGTGGATGGCCAAAGCCAGTTCGGAAGCGGGCCACGGGGGCGTGGCTTCCGGGACAAGGACCGCCGCCATCGCCTGAATGGCGAGCGCCGCCCGGGCGCGCATGAGGCGGTAGTCCTGGCCCGATGGTCCTCTGACGGTCGCGGATGGGGTGAGGCAGACGACGCTGGCGGGGCGGAGCTGGATCAGGACGGTTCCCCCACCCCCTGCGCGATGGAGCACGGGCGGGGCTTCAGGTGGAGAAACCGCCGACGCGGGAGGTCTGAAAACGTCTAAGGTTCCTGGGTCTACCGCGTCGCTCCGGAGGCTGCTTGGTGACAGGAGGCTCGCCGGATCGTTTCCCAGAAACTCCAGCGTGACGGACGGCAGCTCAAGAGCGTGTTCGGCTTCGGGATCGGTGTTCACCAATACGAGCACGGGGTCGAGCCCGTCGGCGGAGTCGCGTCGCAGCGCGTAGATGGGCGAGCCGGGAGGGCTCAGACGGGTGAAGGCCGCGCCGTCGAAGAACGCCGGGTGGTCCGCCAGGACCTGGTTCAGCCTGGCCAGTTCCGCCGTGATGTTGTTCGCCGCGCCCCAGTTCAAACCGCGCCGTTGGTGGACCTCGATCTTTTCATCGGCCAGCCATTCCACGCCGCAGGTGAAGCCGTAGCCGCCGCCCACGCTGGTGAGCGCGCTGAGGCGGTTCCGCATCAGCGACCAGTCGCGGCCCTTGGCGGCGAGGCGGAGGTTGTCGTGGGTTTCACTGTAGTGGACGAGCGCGCCGACGCGGCCGCCCTGCTTGAAGGCGTGGCCGAGGTAGCCGCCGATCTGCAGGCCGCTGAATTCCTGGAAGAGCTCGCTGTAGGCCCATTGCATCCCGCCTTCCGTCAGCAGCGCTTCGGTCAAGGCCCAGGCGCCGCCGAGTCCTTCGAGCAGGAAAACTGTGTCGGGAAACTCCTCGCGCACGCGGGCCACGATGTATTGCCAGACGGGCAAGGGAACCTTGTAGCCGGCGTCGCAGCGGAACCCGTCCACGCCGCGACGGCACCAGATCAGGAACGCCTCCGCGAGGTGCTCCCAGAGTTCGACGTGGTGCGGCTCAAGTTCGACCAGGTCGCCCCAGGTCACGCCCCACGCGCCGGGGCTGGCGAAGTTGCCGTTGGGTTCGCGCATGAACCATTCGGGATGGTCGTTCCAGAGCGTGGAACCCCAGCCTGTGTGGTTGATGACGATGTCGATGAAGAGCCGCCCGCTTCGTTGGTGGACGGCGTCGGCGAGTTCGATGAACTGGTCGACGGCGTTGGTGCGGTTGTCGAACTCGACCAGCGCGGGATCGATGGCCGCCAGATCCTGCGCGGCGTAGGGGCTGCCGAAACGGCCCATCTTGGCGAAGACCGTCGGCGTGGGATTCACCGGCAGGAGATGCAGGATGCGGCAGCCGAGCTTGTCGAAGACGTGCGGCAGCTCCCGCTTGAGATCACGGAAGGTGCCGGACTTGGGGATGACCGAAAAACCGTCCTGCTCCATCTTGAGCAGCCTGGCTTCGAGCACGTCGTCACGCGTGCGGGCGGCGGACTGGGTGTCGCCGAAGAGCCGGGTGAAGGCGCAGTAGACCGTGTTGGCCGAGCGGGCCGCGTTGGGATGCACCGACAGGCCGAAGTCCTCTCCGTCGGGCCAGTGCTGCCAGCCGCGTTCATCCACCCAGTAGGCTTTGGCCCGGAAGAAGCCCACTTCCGCCAGAGGCAGGGAGATTTCAAACAGCTCGGCGTTCCCGGCGACGGGGCGCATGGACACGTCGCGCCAGAAGGAGACGGACAACGGGCGTTTGCCGGCGTGCGAGGCGATGATCTCGCGGCGGAGCGTGACGGCCTTGCCGATATTGGTCCGGAGCAGCGCCCGCCCGCCCGCAGGCAGGCCGCCGGGAACACGCAGGGTGAAGTGGAGCCAGTCGCCGACGAAACGGACAAGCCGTTCGCCGGTCGGAGGTGTCATTTCAATGGAAGCCATACAACGTCGCCGCGAGGAGTGTAGGTCGGCGGGCCGGGAAGGAAACGGAAGAACGGTCTGGAAGAAGCAGAAAGCAGCCTAACCGAAGAAGACGCAGGCCCGGTTGGTAGGCCGGGCATCCTTGCCCGGCCAGGAGCGTTTATGCACGAAGGCATCAAGCTTGTGCCCGCAAACCATGCGAACGACATGGATGAGAAAAGACGGGCGACTCGTCTCCTTCTATTTGGTCCGTGTTTTCCGCGGTCGGATTTTTCACGCTCCGTCGGCGGGTTGCGGGACAGCCCCCGCTGGCCGGGTAAGGATGCCCGGCCTACGGCCGCGGACGGGAATCGGGCCGGGCGGTGTTGAGCGCGTTTGTCATGGCGCTGCGGCGTTCGGCTTCGGAGTTGGCGAAGGAGGAGTAGAGCACGCGGCGGGCTTCAGCCCGGTCGGCCTCGAGTTCGTCGAGTCGCCGGAGCATCGCCTTCTTCAGCGCCGCAGTGGAAAGCGGCGTGCGTTGGCGGGCGTCGTAGAGCATGCGGGGTTCGCGTTCCTGGAGATACTGTTCGATCCCGGCGCGGTAGTTCTCGATCAATCGGATCAGCTCCGGAGCGGCGCGGTAGCGGAGTCCCGCCAGGTCGTCGTGCATCCGTCGCAGCGCGGGGTTCTCCCGGTTGAAGTCCCAGTCGGTCACGACCTGACGGAGCGTGACATGGGCGGCCCGGGGCAGGGAGTTCGACGTCTGCTGGATGACGACGGGAACGCTGAGAACCTCCTCCAGACGGGACAGCGACTGGGCGGGCGTGAGCAGTTGGACGGGGTTGCGCCCGGTGACGGCGGCGACCTGGACGGCCCACCATTTCTCCACGTCGGCGGGCTGCTTGAAGCGGCGCTGGAAGGATTCGAAGAAGGCGAACTGCCAGTTCCTGAACCGCCCGATGTCCCCGATCATCCGGCGCAACGCATCGCGTCCGCCGTCCATGCGGAGCAGCTCGTAGACGAAGAGCTCGGAAGACGGGACGAAGAGCCCGCCGCGTTCGGCCGGGACGCCGGACGGCCAGCTCAGCTCCTCGAAGGAGAGCGGGGAACGTTTCTGGAAAAGTTCGCGCAACGGACGGATGGAGTCGGTTCCCATGCGCGGCAGATTGACGGAGGTGCTGGCTTCGAGGACGAGCTCCTCGGAGGCGCTGCTCTTGAGATGGGCGATGAGCCCTTCGGTCAGCCACGCCGGCAGGTCCAGCGCGGATTCGTTGCGTCCGGGATTGCACAGATCCACCAGCAGCACCTGGGCGATGAGCGTGATGAAGCGGTTCCGGTCCATCTGAAGCGGGAGCTGGATGGAGTAGTTCCAGCCCTGCGGAACGCGGTTCCGGACGACCGCGATCTGATCGCCCTGCTGCGGGGACAGGCGGAGGTAGACGCGGCCGGGAGCCACCACCGAGAAGCCGGCACCGGCGAAGCCGCCCCAGCGGTCCTGCTGGCCGAGGGCCTTCAGCAGGGCGGCCTTCACACGTTCGGAGGAGATGGCGACGAGCGAGGGATCAAGCCGGATGAGGTCCTTGGACGGCTGGCCGATCGGCGCCATCATCGGCGTGCTCACCCCGGGCGGCCCGATGACGACGAACTGCTTGGAGGAGCTCTCGATCTGGAACATCCCCGGCTGCCCGGACGCGGCGCCAGCAAGGCACCCAAGCATCACCACGAGGAGACCCTCATGGACAAGCCGGGCCGCCTTGGGGAACGTCGGGAACACGCTGGAAAAGGTGCCAGACATACCGGGGGCGTCAGCCTATTTCTTGGCTGCCCTGCCCTTCGCCGGAGTGGCTGGACTGGGAGCGGGAGCGGGAGTGGAGGCGGCAGGCGCGGGCGTCGCCGGGGTCGAGGCCGCAGGGGCGGCGGGAGTGGAGCTCGAGCCCTGGGAATCCTTTTTGGCGGCTTCCGTGTAGCCCTTGCTGCGGTAGTCGGTGATGTAGAATCCGCTCCCCTTGAAGATGAGCCCGGCGCCGCCGCCCATCTGCCGCTGGACCTTGCCCTTGGCCCACTTCTTCCGGCCGCACTGGTCGGCCGGGCATGTTTTCAGGGCGTCGTCCTTCATGGACTGGAACTTTTCAAACTGATGCCCGCACTTGGTGCAGACGTATTCGTAGGTCGGCATATCGCTTCAGGGTTCTAACAGGACTCAACTTGGGGAATCGCCCGTCGCGGTGCAAGAGCCCCGACGGCTCAACCTCCGATGCAGCTCATGGTCCGCTCGGGTTGGACGAATTCCGGTTCACCGATGTGGTGGCGGTCTTCCTTGTGGCCGACGACCCCGCGGATGAAGTCCTTCAGGCTCTCATCGTCCTCACCGGAACGCAGGCGGCCGCGAAGGTCGTGCTCGTGCAGACTGAAGAGGCAGGTGCGGATCTGGCCGTCGGCCGTGAGGCGGATGCGGTTGCAGTGGCCGCAGAACGGTTCGCTCACCGGAGCGATCAGCCCGATCTCCCCGCGTCCATCCGCGAACCGCCAGCGGCGCGCGGTCTCAGACTTGTTGTCGGACACGACGGGCAGGAGGTGGAACCGAGTCTGGAGCCTCTGGAGAATTTCGCGGGCGGGCACGACAAGGTCCCGCTGCCACGAACGCTTCGAGTCGAGGGGCATGAACTCGATGAAGCGGAAGCTCAGATCATGTTCCTGCGCGAACTCCGCCAGGGCCTCGATTTCATGGTCGTTCAATCCACGGATGACGACGGCGTTCACCTTGACCGGGTTCAGCCCGATCTCTTGCGCCAGCCGGATGCCTGCAAGCACCTCGTCGAGCCCGGCCCGGCCGGTCATGCGTTTGAAATTCCCGGGATCCAGCGAGTCCATGCTGAAGCTGATGCGCTTCAACCCGGCCGCTTTGAGGACCTGCGCCTTCTTGGCGAAAAGAAAGCCGTTCGTGGTCAGAGCGAGGTCGTCGATGCCGGGCACGGCGGAGACGAGGCCGACCAGCTTCTCCACTTCGCGCCGCAACAAAGGTTCGCCGCCGGTCAGGCGAAGTTTGCGGATGCCGAGCTCGGCGAAGATCCGGACGACGCGGGCGATCTCCTCGTAGGTCAGGATCTTCGACTCGGGCTTCCACTGCCGCTGGATCGGCGTGCCATCGGACAAATCCTTCCGGGGCGGCGTGAAGCGGTTGCGGTAGAAGTCGGCCGCCTCCTCGGTTTCGGGCAGACAGTAGAGGCAACGGAAGTTGCAGCGGTCCGTGATGCTGACCCGGAGATCGCGCAGGACGCGGCCGTGGGAATCGACGAGCAGATTGGATGGAGACGGGCCGACGGGGTTCACTTCGGAGCCGGCGCGTTGGTGGCGCCGCCCTGCACCTTGACCTCGCCGCTCTGCTTCAGGTCGACCTTGAGGGAGGTGTCGTTGGTGTTCGGAACCTTCGGGCGGGTGCCCTGCATCAGGAGCTGGCCACCCTTCATGTCGCGCCGTTCGTAGATGCCCAGGCGGAGCCATTCGAGGCGCTTGGCGGCGGAGAGCTGGTCCTTGAGCTTCTTGACCTGCTCGCGCAGGACGACGAGGTCGTTAAATTGTTTTTCAAGCTCGGCCTTTTCCTTCTGGAGACGTGCGAGCTCCTTCACGAGGAAGGAGCGTTCGCCTTCGGAGCTGGCGAGCTTGCGCTGGGTTTCCTGGATCTGGGAATCGAGCTTGGTGATGGCTCCCTTGAGGTCGATGACCTCCTTGCTGAGATCGTCCCGGTCGGAAGTGAGCTTGCCGATCTGCTCCTCGCGCTTCGCGATCTCGGCGGCGGAGAGGATCGAGGCCTTGGCGGCGGCGGCGGCGGCGTCCACCCGGGTCTTGTCCAGAGTGGCGATGGTGGCCGAAAGGTCGTTCGAAATCGTGGTCAGTTCGGAGAAACGCTGGTTGAGGTTGGTCTCAAGCGTCAGGTTGACGGTCTTGGACTCGTTCAACTCGCCGCGCAGGGACACGGCTTCGTTGGAGGAATTGCCCCAGTTCGCCTTGAACGTGGCCGAGGTGGCGCGCTCCTGTTCGATCGTCTGGTTGAGTTTCACGAGCGCGACGCCCAAACCGATGGCGACGAGCAGGAGCAGGAGAATTGCGACCTTTGCTTTCATAAACTAGATGGACTGTGGGGCAAGACCACGGACACGCAAGCCCGGGCCCGCCTTGCCAATCCGACGCGGCCCCATAGATTCCGTTCATGAAAATTCCACGCGATGTCGGCGTGATGATCCTGCCGAACGCGACGCTGTTCCCGCGGGCGATGCTCCCGCTCCACATCTTCGAGCCGCGCTACCGGCGCATGCTGGAGAACTCGCTGGACTCCAACCGCATGTTCGTCGTGGCCATGCAAAAGCCGGGCTCGAAAGTGGAACGCGCCCTTCCGACGGCGGGCCTCGGCCTGATCCGCGTCTCGGTGCAGAACGACGACGGCACCTCGCACCTGATCCTCCAGGGCGTCACCCGCGTGGAAATCGTCAGCACCATCGCCTACAAGCCCTACCGCCGGGTTGAAATCCGCGCGCTGAAGGCGCAGCAGACCGACAACGTCCACGTCGACGCCCTGCTGGCCCGCGTCCGCGACCTCGTGGGTGAACGGGTCAAAATGAGCGCCACCCGTTCATTCGCCACGCCGACCAAGACCGCGGGAAAAAAGGGCAAGGGCAAAGCCTTCCTCACGGCCCATGAAGTCATCGGCTACCTCGAGAAGCTCCAAGACGCCGACCAAGTGGCCGACCTTGTCTCCTGCGCTCTCCTCCCGGAAGCCAGACAGCGGCAGGAAATGCTGGAGACCGTGGAGGTGGAACCCCGCCTGCGCCGGTTGATCCAGTTCCTCATGTCCGACATCACCGAGATCAAGCGCCGCCGAGCGCGTTGAGCGGCATGGAAAACTTCACGGCATGAACCCGGAATCCAGACTGAACGAGGACGCGCTCGCGAACGCCACCCGCGACGAGATCATGTCGGCCATCTTCGCCGACATGGTGATCCATCTCGGCAACACCGCGCTCATCTTTCTCGGGCGCATCCCGAATCCGGAAACCGACC
The DNA here is from genome assembly GCA_043744715.1 of Verrucomicrobiota bacterium. Taxonomy (GTDB): domain Bacteria; phylum Verrucomicrobiota; class Verrucomicrobiia; order Limisphaerales; family CANJSG01; genus CANJSG01. Next base: position 14,352 of record JAYTUE010000097.1, read on the forward strand.
AGCCCATGCTGGAGATCGAAGGGGCGAAGATGCTGATCGACCAGCTGGAGATGCTGCAGGAGAAGACCAAGGGGAACCTCTCGAAGGAGGAGCAGCAGCTCCTGCTGCAGACTCTTTCAACCCTTCAGCTGGCCTTCGTTGAAGCCATCAATTCCCAGGTGAGCGACGAGATCCCTGCCCAGCCAGCCTCGCCCGTAATCGTCTCCTCCACCCCGCCCCCCGCCGACGACTCCGCGGGAAAACGTTTCTCGAAGAAGTATTGAAGCCCCGGAGGCGTGAAGACGGCTCCCGCATCCGGAAGCCACATCAGGTCACTTGACCGCTGCGGGCGTCGCTTCCGCCTTGGCGGCGGCATCCAGCTCCGCCTTCAGCTCGGGGGGCATGGGCAATAGAATCTCCACTCCGTCCTCCTTCTGCAGGCGGGCGAGGAAAGCGGGGATCTGCTTCTGGAGTTCCATGCTGGATAGGCCTTCGCGGATGTCCTTCGCCACCTTGTCGAAGGCGATCTTCTCGGCCGGCATCTTCTCGATGAGCTTCACGATGTGATAGCCGTAGACCGTCTCGACGAGGTCACTGATCTGGCCGGGCTTCATGGAGAAGGCGGCGGACTCGAAGGCCTTGGAAGCGGCCCCGAGCTGCCCTCGGGAGAAGCTGTATTCGCCGTTGCGGACCTTGGAGGCGTCGTCGTTGGAGAACTCCTTCACGAGCGCGTCGAAGTCCTCGCCCTTCACCGCTCGTTCCTGGATGCGCCGGGCCATCTCGGCCTTCTCCTTGCGCTTGGCCTCGGGCAGCGGCGTATTGGACTGGCGGTCCATGGCCGAGATCAGGATGTGCTTGGCCTTGGCCATCTCGGGGCGCTCGAACCGGGCCGGATTCTTGTCGTAGAACTCCTTCACCTGAGCATCGGTCACGGCGGCGGCGGCCGGGCGGAGGACCCGTTCGAGAATGATCTGGATGAGGTTCTGGTTGTAGGTGTTCGTCCGGAAACTCCCCACCGTCTGGCCGGTCGCCTTGAGACGCTGCTCCAGCGCTTCGGTGCTTCCGAGCATCTGCGTGGTCTGCTCGATCACCTGGTCCGCCTTGGCCGTCGCGGCCTTCTTGTCCTCGTCATTGGCCCGCGCGCTCGTGGTCTTGGAGGCGATCAGCTTTTCCAGAATCCGGTAGCGCATTCCAGGACGCAGGTTTTCAGGGATCTGCTGCCCCTGCACGGCGGCGGCCGCAAGGAACTCGGAAAACCCCACATCGAGCTGGCTTTCCTTGATCTCGAAAGTCTTGGCCTTGGCGACGACCTTGTCTTCGAACAACGCGTCCAACTTGGACGCAAGCTTCGTGGCATCCGCCGCGGTTACGACCGGTGTGAAGGAGAACATCGCCGCTGAAACGGCGAGGGAGAAAATCAGGGAGCTTTTCATGGATCGGTATCAGTTCAAAGGGTGACGACTCGGACGTTGGTGATGTCCTTGTCCTTCTGCATTTCGGCGATACAGGCCTCGGACGGCTTGCTGTCGAGGACGAAGACGGTGAGCGCCTGGCCGCCGGCGGCGTCCCGGCCGAGGCTCATGTTGGCGATGTTGACGTGGTGCTTGGCCAGGAGCGTGCCGAGATAACCGACGATGCCCGGCCGGTCCTTGTTCGTCAAAAGAAGGAGCGTTCCGCTGATCGGAATCTCCACCGGCTGGCTGTAGAGGCGGACGATGCGGGGGTTGTTCGGTGACCCGAAGAACGTGCCGCCGGCGCTGAGGATCTTCTCCTCACCGCTGAACAGCTGGACGTGCAGCCATTCGTTGAAGGTGACGGGTTCGTCGGACTTCTTCTCCTCGACGCTGAGCCCGGTGGCGTTGGCCGCGCTGCGCACGTTGACGTTGTTAATGTCCTTCACCGAGGACCCGTGCGCCAGATAACCCAGCAGGATGGCGCGGGTGATCGGATCGGTGTTGGGCAGCTCCTGGGCCTTTCCGCCATAGGTGATATGGATGCGGTCCACGTTGGCCGGAGCCAGCTGCCCGAGCAGGCTGCCGAGCTTTTCGCCAAGGGCGATGTAGGGCTTCACCAGCTCGTAGGTCTTCGCGTCGACGCCGGGCAGGTTGACCGCATTGCGGACCTCGCCGCTGAGGAGAAACCCCGTGATGACTTCGGCGACTTCGATGCCGCATTTCTCCTGGGCCTCCTCGGTGCTGGCCCCGAGGTGCGGCGTGAGGATGACATTCGGGAGCGTGCGGAACTTCGAATCGGCGGGAAGAGGCTCCACGCAGAAAACATCCAGCGCGGCACCGGAGACCTTGCCGGATTCGAGCGCGGCGACCAGGTCGTCCTCGGCGATGATCTCGCCGCGCGCGCAGTTCACGATGCGGACGCCGGGCTTCATCCTGGCGAAGGCGGAGGCGTTCAACATGCCCCGCGTCTGCTCCGTGACGGGCATGTGGACGGTGATAAAGTCGGCCTGCCGGTAGACATCGTCCACATCTGTCGCGAGCTCGAAGCCCAGCTGCTTGGCGCGCGTCTCGGTGAGGAAAGGATCATAGGCCACCACCCGCATACCGAAGGCCAGGGCGCGCTTGCCGACTTCGGTGCCGATCCGGCCGGCGCCGAGAATGCCGAGCGTCTTGCCAAAGACTTCCGTTCCCTGAAACGCCTTCCGGTCCCATTTGCCGGCGGCCATGGTGGCGTGGGCGGCGGGAACCTTGCGGGCGATGGAGCCCAGCATGAAGAAGGTCAATTCGGCCGTGGTGACCGTGTTGCCCGCCGGGGTGTTCATGACGACCACGCCGCGCGCTGTGGCGGCCTCGACGTCCACGTTGTCGACACCCACGCCGGCCCGGCCGACGACCTTCAGCTTGGGCGCGGCTTCCATCAGCTTTCGGGTCACCTTGGTCTCGGAACGCACGACCATGGCGTCCACATCGGCCACCATGAGGATCAGTTCCGCCTCGGTGAGGCGTTTGGGCAGGACGGTGACCTTGAACTCGGGCCGGCCTTGAAAATAGGCGATGCCTTTGGGCGAAATCGGGTCGCAAACGAGCACGTGCAGCATAAACAAGGCGCAAAGAGTGGTAGAACCCGGCGGACGGGTCAATGGCCACAACCGGGAAGAAGCGCCAGGGGGAGGCCTTTCTAGGCCATTGGGGAATTGAGGGCTCAAGACATCGTCAACCTGACGGACGAAACAAGACGCGTGGGAATTTCGCGCATAAAGCGTGAAATTCACGCATCCACGCCGGCTCCATTTCACGAATCACCACATAAACCGAAGAACCTCCCCAGGGCATGGCCAATGCTATCTGGAGGTTAGCAGTCTGAGTTTCGATGCCCTTGAACGGCGTGTGCGGCTGCTGGCTTGATTGATTTGGAAGCGGTAGTTGGCTGATTGATCTAACGCCTACCAGTGCGCGAATCGTTGCCGAGGGCTTGGGAACGGTTTCAGAAGGCGGGCGTATGTCGGGTGATCAGCTGGCTGCCGCTTCTTTTTCTTTGCCTGCGGCGTCTAGGCTCTTCGCAAGGAATTCCACCGCCGCTTTTTCCGCGAACGATTCCTCCATCGTGCCACCTCCATCCATGAATCCCACGTGCCCGCCGTGCCGGGGCACCTCCAAATGCAGAAACCCATGCTCCCGCGCGACGTCAGTGGGAAAGCAGCCGGGTGAAAGAAACGGGTCGTCCCGCGAGTTCAACAGCAGGACGGGAAAACGGATGCCGTCCAGCACCCGCAAGGCCCCGCTCTTAGCCCAGTAATCTTCCGCGCTGGCAAAACCATGGATGGGCGCGGTGTAGCGTCCGTCGAATCCACGGAAGGACCGGATCGCGCCGTAACCGGAGTCATCCATGGCTTCGGGAAACCGGGCCTGCTTGGCCCGGAGTTTACCACGAAGACTGCCAAGGAACCGGCCCATGTAGATCCGGTTCTCCGGCCGCTCCATGCTTGCGGACGAACCCGCGAGATCGACCGGGACGGATATGCCCACGGCTCCGGTCATCCAGGCCGGTGCGGCGGAACCCATTTCGCCGGCAAGTTTCAGGGTGACGTTGCCGCCGAGGCTGAAACCCACCAGTCCGACGCGCTCATATCCAAGCCCCGCGACATGCCCGGCCACCCGCAGGAGATCGTCCGAAACCCCGCTGTGATAGAGCCGCAGCAGCCGGTTCGGTTCGCCGCTGCAACCCCGCTGGTTCCACGCCACGGCATCCCATCCGCGAAGGTTGAAGGCGCGGACCATGCCCTTCACGTAGGCGGCGTTCGATGACCCTTCAAGCCCATGGGAGACTACCACCGCTTGGCGTTGGCTCCCGACCCGCGACCAGTCGAGATCGAGGAAATCCCCGTCATCCAGTTCCAGCCGCTCGCGCACGTAGCGGATGCCGTCGACACGCCGACGCAGGGCGGCATACACCGTGTGCAGATGGCCGTTCCTCAACCACCAAGGAGCGGAGTAGGAAGATTCAACGATCGGCACAAGGCAGGGCTACGGGCTCCGTTGAAGCGGGTCAACTGCCGCCGCCCATCTCCTTCGAGATCTGGTCCAGCTTCTTCCGTTCGGACTCGCTCAGGCTTTGCACTCCGTGGACGGAGACCTTGTCCAGCAAGCGGTCGATTTCGGAAATCTTCCGGTTGCGATCACGGTTGTAGTCGTAGTCCCGGAACTTCTCTTCCCCGCCCGAGCCTCCCTTGCCGAAGGCCATGAACGTCATGATCGCGGTGACGATCAGCACCAGTGTCGTGGCGGGTTCAGAACTCACTCGCTATCCTCTTCATCGGGGTTTTCTACGGGCGGAGGCTGGCCGCAAGCTCCCGCGGGAGCAAGCAGCCGAGAAGCCGGTGAGGATCAATTTCAGGGCGACAGCACGGGCGCGGCAGGACAACGTCCCCCGCATGAAACGGTGGATCGCCCTGAGCCTCGCCACGATTTATCTTTCGGCGCGAGCCGCGCTTGCCGCCGACGTGCAGATCGTCGTCATCCGTCCCTCGACGAACCACATCGACGTCGAACTGCCGCTGACCGCTATCACGAGCAAGGTCCGCCCGAAGGAACGGGGCGATGACGGTTCCGGCCATCCCATCGCCCCCACGAAGACCAGGCTGGGCCAGGGCCACTACCTCGAATGGCAGATCGGCTACGACTCCCCCGACAAAGCCACGCCACAGCTCGCGGAAGGCATCGTCTTCAAACGAAAGGGCGAAATCAAATACGGCTACGAACTCGCCACCCTCCTCCAGCAAGCCCGCCGCATCGGTCTCGTGAAGGACGCCCAATTCCGGAGCCTCCTGACCTCGCTCACCAACCAGACCTCCACCATCGAGGAAGCCGAACGCGTCGTGGTCGAAAAGGTGGCGTCGCCGGAAGGGTCGTTGCCGCCCGGCTTCCAGCGTGCGGTCGAACGGTCGCCGCAGTTCCTCAAGGAAAGCGTCCACGGCACCGTGCAGATCCAGCTCAAGGAAAAGCAACGCGCCGTGGGCGTGCAGGCCATGCTCTACGTCTGCCTGCCTATGGACCAGGTGCTCCGCCTCGACGGCACGCCTCGTCCCGCCGGCCCGGCCAAGACCAAGGAACGAGTCCTCTACCGCTTCGACTCCGAAAGCATCAGCCTGCTGCTCGACGTCGTCCGCGCCTTCGGCCTGGCCTCCAAACAGCACAACGAAGACCTCCGCCAGATCCTCGGGCTTATCTTGGAACGGTGAAGCGAGACGCGCAGACAAACTTTCATGCTGGGACAAACCCACATCTTGCCGAAAACGCGCACAACCCTTAAATGGAGGCGGCTATGAAAATCGATGAGGCCAACCGATCTCATGCTAGGACAAACTCAGATTGGCCGAATGTCTGTTAGCCCACATCGTGCGTCCATCCATCGTCAGCCTTCTTGCAGCCGCACTGATTCTTACCGGGTGCGGTCGTCCGAAGTTTGTAGCGCCGAGTAGCGGCTCGGTTGAGCTGGCGACACACAACGGATTCCTCTGGACGATCCCGGGCAGCCCACTGCTCGACGATGGGACGATGGGCGCGCCGAAAAATCTTCTTTACGTGCTGGTCGTGTGTTCTGACTTGGCAGCGAGCGAGAAAGGCACAGGGACACGTTACGGAGGCCGAGAAAACTCGTATGTTTCGCGTTGGGGTAGTGCAGCAGGCCCTGTCGTCGTTGCAGTAGATTGGGATAAGCACACCGACACGGTGACAGTCGGGAGCCAGACCTTTGGGCGCAGCACCGGCAGTGTTTTCGTCGTGAGGCGCGAGCGCAGTGGCACACTGTCGGCCACGCAGTTGCCCGGCCCATCAACAGATGTTGGTTCTGATCAAGCGTTACGTTACATTCAGGAGCGCATGAGCACTGACACACTTATCACGGCGATTCGCTTGCCGCAGAGAGATTGACCATGAGCCTGTGGGCTAACCATGCGCTGCTGCGAACCCGGCGGGCGCGTCGTGGGTGCAAGCGTTGCGTCCCGTGCGCCGGGTCGCTGAGCTCGGGTCGTAGGCGACTTCGCACGCCTTGCCCCGAGAACGCTGATGCCGTAGCCTGCCGCAATGAACTACCGAGAACTCATCACCATCGAACCCGGAAAACGCGGTGGACGACCCTGCATCCGGGGCATGCGCATCTCTGTTTACGACGTTCTCGGCTGGCTCGCGGCCGGGATGACCAACGAACAGATTATCGAGGAGTTTCCAGAACTCACACTTGAGGACATCCGTGCTTCGCTCGCCTACGCCGCTGACCGCGACCACCACCTTGTCGGCTCGGCAGCGTGAAACTCCTTTTCGACCAGAACCTCAGCCACCGGCTGCCCGCTCGACTTGCGGATCTCTTTCCCGACTCAGCCCATGTTCGAGCGGCCACTCTTGACCTAGCACCTGACGACCAAATTTGGGAGTATGCCAGCACCAACGACTTCTGCATCATTACTCAGGACAGTGACTTCGTAGAGCGTTCCAGACTTTACGGAGCGCCACCCAAAGTCGTCTAGCTTCGGTGCGGCAACTCAACTCCACAGAAGGTCGAGGCTATTTTGCGCCGCAACGCCGTTCTGATAACCGAATTGATTCAGAATCCTGCTCTACACTACGTTGAGATCATCTAGACCACACGAACCGTCGCCTCCTGAGTAACAGGATCACGAGGGGTTAAGCTGGAACGAGTTTCATGTTGAGGGCGAGGGCCTGGTTGTGGAGGTTTTTGATCCGGCGGGCGGTGGAGGCGGGTGTGGTGTCGAAGACTTTGGCTTCGTCGTAGGGCTGGCCGCTGACCACCATGGCCCAGATGATGCGCGCTAGGTGGGCTCGCTCGCCGCCGCTCGCTCGGCCCTGCGGGCCTTCTCCCTCCGGTCGAATTCCTTTCGCGGGTCGGCCGCTCAAGTGTGCGCGCCGGCCACGATCCCCTAGGCCTTGCCCAGGCGGCCCTTGAAGCGCCGCACGAAGTCCCTCATCCGCCCTTGGCGGAGTTCCACGCCTGTTTCCGAACCTCGCGCCAGCGTCTTCGACTGCGGGCGCTGCCGCGCCGCTTTTCCACCGCACCCAAACCCACCCGGAGCGCCGAGCTTCGATGTTCGGCGTTGGATGTTGGTTGTTGTTGGATGTTTCCCCAGCCCGCTCAGTAGCCTCGCACCGTGCCGCCACGCGAAGGCGGGGTCGGCAGGGTCCGCCAGCTTTTCACCACGGCGTTGGTGAAGACGATCTCGGCGGAGATGAAGTCGCGGATCTGGTAGTCGCTTTCCAACACCCGTTCCAGCCGGGTCGATCCGTCGCGTTCGCGGTATTCGCGGAAGGTCCAATACCGGTAGTCTTCCAAGGTGGACCCGCTGTAGAGCCACGTCTCCGTGAGCCCTTCGACACCTTCGGCCTGGACCTTCTGGGCGGGTTTGCCCCAGGCGATGTAGACGGCGTCCTGGTTCATTCCGATGCGGATCTGGCCTTGGTCCACGAGCCCGCGTTGCTCCGGAGCCAGCGCCTGATACGCCGGCTGCCGTTCCACGCGGCGTTTCTCGATCGTGCTGCTGGCGCACCCGGACAAGGTGGCAAGGGCGACGGCGGCGAAGAGCGCGGTAAGGAGGCGGTTCATCTGGAAGGGTTGGACGAAACTATTGCTGCGGAATTCGTTAAGCGAACCTCCGTGATAAACCGTTTGAAGTAAAGGGGGGCGAACCCTACCGTCCGCACGCGTATGAATTCTCCTGCAGCCGTTGCGGCTCCGAGCGCCGGTAACACTTGGCTCATCTACACGATGCTCACCGTCCTCTCCTGGGGCGTCTACGGCATCCTCCTGCACAAGGGCCAGACGCTGATGCGTTCGGGTCCGGGAGACGATCCGACGATCCTTCGCTACAAGGCCTTCCTGTTCGTCGGCATCGCCTACTTTCTCACGGCCGTGCTCGCGCCGCTCTTCATGCTCATGAGCAAAGGCCAGGCGTTCTCCGGCTACACCAGCAGCGGAGCGTGGTGGTCGCTCATCGCGGGCATCGCCGGGGCCATCGGCGCGTTTGGTGTGCTGCTGGCCTTCGGTGCCAAGGGCACTCCGGTTGTCGTCATGTCAATCGTCTTCGCCGGCGCACCGATCATCAACGCTGTGATCGCCTCCTTGCTGCACCCGCCGAAGGACGGATGGGGCAGCGTGAACCCGCTCTTCTTCGCCGGCATCGTCCTCGCCGTGGCGGGCGGCTACATGGTGGCCCGCTACAACCCGGCCAACATGGCCCCGCCCAAGAAGCCCACGGCGGAAGCGTCGGCCAAGCCGGCGAGCGCGAAACTCTGACCCCGCCGGCAACGCCTCCTCACTGAAGGACCGGATGCCTTTGTCCCCGTCTCACGCCGAAATCGAGCAGCGCCAGCTTTCGCAGCTGGGCACCCTGCTGGCGGCGATGGAGACCAATCCGTTCTACCGGGATCGCGTTCAAACCTTCGGCGAAAGTCTCGGACTGAAGTCCGTCACCGAACTGGCCCAAAGTCCGGCTCTCACGCTGGCGGCGTTCACTGCGGGGTTCCCCTTCACCACAAAAGCGGACCTCGTCGCCGATCAGGCGGCGAATCCGCCCTACGGATCGGACCTCACCTTCCCGGTCGGCAGCTATTCGCGCTGCCACGGCACCAGCGGCAGCACGGGCCGGCCCCTGCGCTGGCTCGACACTCCGGAGAGCTGGAACTGGATGCTCGGCAATTGGGCCGAGGTCTACCGGGCCGCCGGTGTGACGCCGCAGGACAGGATCTTCTTCGCCTTCTCCTTCGGACCTTTCCTCGGTTTTTGGACCGCGTTTGAATCCGCGCTCAAGCTCGGCTGCCTTTCCCTGCCGGGAGGCGGCATGGCCACGCTGGCCCGCCTCCGTTCCATCATCGACCACGGTGCGACGGTCCTCTGCTGCACGCCGACCTACGCCATCCACCTCGGAGAAACGGCCACCAAGGAAGGCATCGATCTCGCCACGTCGAAGGTTCGCGCGATCTGCGTCGCGGGCGAACCCGGCGGCAGCGTTCCCGCCGTGCGCGGGCGCATCGGCCATCTCTGGAAAGGGGCGCGCGTCATGGACCACCACGGCATGACGGAAGTCGGGCCCGTGAGCTACGAATGTCCCGATCGCCCCGGTGTGCTGCATGTCATCGGGACATCCTACATCGCCGAGATTCTTTCGCCCGAGACCGGCGCACCGGTTCCACGCGGCGATGTCGGCGAGCTGGTTTTAACTACGCTGGGCCGGGTCGGTTCGCCGCTTCTGCGCTACCGCACCGGCGACCTGGTCCGCGCCGCGCGGCCGCAGGTCTGCGCGTGCGGCCGGAGCGATCTCGCCCTCGAAGGCGGCATTCTCGGGCGCTCCGACGACATGGTCGTGGTGCGCGGGGTGAACATCTTTCCGGCGGCCGTGGACGATGTGCTGCGATCGTTTCCCGAAGTCGCCGAATACCAGGTCCGCGTCTGCAACCGTGACTCGTTGCTCGAACTGGAAGTGACCGTCGAGCCGGCCGACGCATCAGCCGATGCGTCGGCCCTCGCCACCCGCGTGCAGAAGGCCTTCCATGTCGCCTTTAATCTCCGCGTGCCGGTCAAAGCGGCCGCTCCCGGCGCCCTGCCCCGCTTCGAGCACAAGGCCCGGCGTTGGGTTCGCGATACCTGACACCTCGACACCCGGCCCGTCAGAACCGACACTCCGACAACAATGGAAAAGCTGCCCAATCCACACCTGAGCAAACTCAAAGCCATGGCCCAGCTAATGGAGCCGTTGCTCAAGGTCGGCAAGGCCGGCCTGAGCGAAGCTTTCCTGGGCGTGGCCAACGAAGCCCTCGAACGCCATGAACTGGTCAAGGTGCGCTTCGACGAGTTCAAGGACCAGAAGAAGGCGCTTTCCAAGCAGCTGGCCGACTCCACCCGCAGTCGCCTGATCATGGCCGTCGGCCATGTGATCGTGCTCTACCGCGAACAGCCCGACGCGGCGAAGCGGAAGATCAAGCTCTGATTGACCGGGAGGAAAAAGCCAACCCGCCGGTTCGGCAGGACCTCAATCCTAGTCTTGCTCCTCCATCTGATCTGATCGCATTGGATCAAGCCAAGTCCTAGGCCGGAATAATTCGGTTGAAAGGCCCCACGGAACCGGAGGCAGAAAAGTAGGGCGGGCTTCCAGTCTGCCCAACGAAGTCTCGCGGGAGATGCCAAGCGGTTTGGCTTTATGCCACGCCTATTCCCAGTCGAATGCGTTCGGCGGTCGGGGCAGGCAAGAGGCCCGCCCTACCATGGACCGCATAGTTCCGGCTAAAAACCTTCAGCGGCTTCCCCTCAGTTGCCTTTTGTCGTCGGCCGAAGGACCATCGTTGAAAGCCATGGTGCCGCCGCCTTTTCTCGTCGGAGGGGCCGTCCTCTTCTGGGGATGGGCCGCAGACTTTCTCTGGGTGGCCATGCTCATGGCCGTGATCGTCGAACTTCCCCGGTTCTTCCGCCTGCGCTGGGACTTCTCCGAGGACGACTTCGAACGCCTCTGGACGCTCTGTTGCATCATCTTCCTGGGAGTGCTCGCTGTGCGGAGTTTCGTCGGCGATGCGCCGGGCCCGGGGGCGCGCGATGCACTCGCCGGATCCAATGCCCTCTCGGAGCCTTCGACCATCTCCCTCGCTCTCATGCGCTGGATACCGCTCATCTTTTTCCCGGTGATGGCCGCCCAGGCCTACAGTTCACGCGAGAGCATCCGCATGACGGTGTTCTTCTGGATGTTCCGGAAACGGATGGAAAAAAGCTGGTTCCAGCCGTCGATCAACATCGGCTTCCCCTACGTCGCCGGCTGTGTGCTGTCCGCCAGCGCCGCGAACATCCGGACGACCTGGTTCTTCGCCGGCCTGGTCGCGATCACCGCCGGGGCCCTGTGGGTCCTGCGGCCGAAACGCTACTCGCTCGTCCTTTGGGTGGTCGTCATGGCGCTCGCGATCAAGGCGAGCTTCTGGGCCCACGAGGGCATGCTGGCCCTGCATTCCTATCTTGAGGAGAAGACGAACGAACTCCTCGCGCGTTTCTCGGACAGGAACGTCAATTCCGTCGAAAGCCGCACGGCCATCGGCCGCATCGGCCGCGTCAAGCTCTCGGGCGAAATCGTCCTGCGCGTCGAGCCGATGGGCAAGGCTCCCACGCTTCTCCGCGAGGCGGTCTACAACAAATACAACGGCGGCATCTGGTTCGCGACCCGGCTCGATTTCTTCGAGATCACCCCGGACGCGGATCCAGAGACATGGAAGTTCCAGCCTCCGCAGGTCGGCACGGAGGGCGTCTACATTTCCCAATACCTCGACGGTGGCCGCGGATTGCTGGCCGTGCCCACCGGAGTCTCCGAACTCCTTTCGCTGCCCGTCGGGAACGTCGCGACGAACCAGCTCGGCGCCATCAAGGTGAATAATGGCCCGGGCCTCGTCCGGTTCCGCGCCCACTACACGGACCGGCGCACGTTTGAAGCCGGTCCGGTTCCCATTGATCTGCAAGTCCCCGACGGTTCTGAACAGGCGTCCTTGCAGCTCGTCCTCGATGATCTAGGTCTCAAGCCCGGGACCGATCCGGCGGAAGCCGTCCGTCGTTTGGAACGATTCTTCGCCAGCAAGTTCAGCTACAGCACGTGGCTCAAGATCCCCGACTACAAGTCCAAGTTCGACGAGTCGCCGCTCTCCCGTTTCCTGCTCAAGGAACGCGTCGGGCACTGCGAGTATTTCGCCACCGCCACCGCGCTTCTGCTCCGCCAGCTCGGTATCAATGCCCGCTACGCCACCGGCTTCGCCGTCGACGAATTGGACAAGGACGGCAAGACCTACATCGTCCGCCAGCGCCACGCCCACGCCTGGGTGCTCGTGTGGATGGACGGCGCGTGGCACAACGTCGACACCACTCCGGGAGGCTGGTTCAGCGACGAGGAGAAGCTCAAATCCGCCTGGGAACCCTTCGGAGACTGGATCGCGTCCCTCAAATACGGCTTCGCCAAGTTCCGCTGGCTGAAAGAAGAGCGCTCCTGGCAGAAGCTCCTGCCCTACATCCTCGTTCCCATGCTGCTCTTCGTCGGCTGGCGGGTCAGCCGTGGACTCGGCCGCAGCCGCCGGCGCCAGCAGGAAGCCGCAGCCGCGCGCCGAAACTGGCCGGGGGAAGACTCGGAATACTTCAAGCTCGAAGCCTTCCTCGGCGTGAAAGGCCTCGACCGCTCCGAGAACGAATTGATGGCCGACTGGCGCACTCGGCTGCGGGCGGCGCTTGGGAACGACATCGACGCCTCACTGGCGGATCTACGACGGCTCCATCTAAGGCTGCGTTTCGACCCAACCGGCCTCTCCATGGCTGAACGGTCCGAGCTGCGGGAAGAATCCGTCCGCCTGACCGAATCGATCCGTCAGAAGTCTGCCACAAACCCTTCGGCCCTAGCCGCGAAGTAAACCGAGGTTTGCTTCCGCAACCGCGTCCCGTAGGCTCCCGCGCTCGCGGATATGAAGTCATCCAAGCCCTTGCCCCCCACTCGTCCCCTCCGGGTCGGCCTGATCTCCCTCGGCTGCGCCAAGAACCTTGTCGATGCCGAGATCATGCTCGGCTCGCTCCTCAAGGGCGGCGTCGAGATCACCAACGACCCTTCCCAGGCGGACGCGATCATCGTCAACACCTGCTCGTTCATCGACGCCGCCCAGGAGGAGAGCGTCGACACGATCCTCGATTCCAACGAAGTCCGCGAAGCCGGCAACCGAGGCCAGGCACTCATCGTCTCTGGCTGTCTTCCTCAACGCTTCCGCGATGATCTGCCCAGGCTAATCCCCGAGGTCGACGCCTTCATGGGCATCGACCAGGTCGCGCAGGTCGGCCAGATCGTCGAGCAAGCCATCGCCCGCCGCGCCGAAAAGATCCTCAACCCGCCAACTCCCCGGAAACGGAAGACCGCCGTGAAGGCCAGGCTCAGCGAGCTGGAAACTAAATCCGGCCACAAGCACGACCACGAAGAAGCGCTTAGAGGCACCGACAAGTTCGGCCAGACGAGGAAGGTCATCGCCCTCGCCACCGACGTTCCCTCGGGCCCGGTGATGGAAGTGAATCTCCGGCCGAACTACCTCCCGAGCTGGGAGACGCCTAGGTTCCGTCTTACTCCGAAGCATTTCGCCTATCTCAAGATCGCCGAGGGCTGCAACCACACCTGCAGCTTCTGCATCATTCCCCGCATGCGCGGCACGCATCGCAGCCGGCAGCAGAACGATATCATCGAGGAGGCCAGGCGCCTGATCGCCGACGGCGTGAAGGAGATCAACCTCATCTCCCAAGACTCGACCTACTACGGCCTCGACCTGCGCCCGAACCATTCCCGCGCCATCGCGTCGCCGGAAAAATTCACCGCCGCCACCAAGGCCCTCGCCGCCGATGCCATCACGCTCTGCACGTTGCTGCGCGAGCTGAACGCGTTGAAGGGCGACTTCTGGATCCGCCTGCTCTACACGCACCCGGCCCACTGGACCGACGAACTGATTCGCACGATCGACGAATGCCACAAGGTCGCGCGCTATGTGGACATGCCGCTCCAACACATCCACGACGACATGCTCGCCCGCATGCGCCGCGAGACCAGCGGCCAATACATCCGCGACCTCATCGCCCGCATCCGCGCGGGCATCCCCGGCATCGCCATCCGCACCACGTTCATCGTGGGTTTCCCCGGCGAGACGGAGACGCATTTCAAGACGCTGGAGGACTTCATCGCCGAGACGAAGTTCGAGCGGCTGGGAGTCTTCGCCTACTCGCTGGAGGACGGCACCGTCGCCGGCCGGATGGAGAAGCAGCTTTCACCCGCCAAACGCCAGAAGCGCCGCGAACTCGCCATGGCCGCGCAGCACAAGGTGGCCGTGGCCGTCTCGGAATCGTTCGTCGGCAAGAAGCTCAAAGTCCTCGTCGAAGGCGAAGCCTCGGCCAAGGAACTGGCCAAGGCCAACGTCAGCTCATGGGAACACGGGCTTATCCGCGGCGAGGAAACCGGCTCGTCCGCCCTCGGCACCAAGGGCAAGTATCTCATCGCCCGAGGCGAAGCCGACGCACCCGACATCGACGGCCGCGTCTACATCCGCGGCAAGCTGCCCATCGGCGAATTCGCCCGCGTGAAGATCGTCGGCCACACCGACTACGACCTCATCGCCGAGCCGGCATGATGCAGGGATTGAGGGTTCCCTTCAGCATCTGAGGGGCAGGAAAAGCTGAAGTCATTCTAGTTCGCTTTCAAGATGAGACTAGTTATCCAAGGCTAGGCGCAGATACTGCGCACGCGGTCCCGGTCCGCCGCCAGTCGTGACAGGCCCGCCTCCAAGGTGCGCATCACCCCGGCCATGTCGGAGAACACCCGGTTGGGAAATTCCTTTTCACGAAGCTCATCCCACAGATGTTCCTGGGGATTGATACAAACTACGTCAATTGAGTGGTATAATACCAACTACGTAAATTGAGTGGTATAACGACTCTGGAAGAAGCGTTTGCTTGAACCAGCAGCCAATCGAAGACGAGGGAGCGGACGCGGCGGGCGTCCTGCCAGAAGCGT
>JAYTUE010000098.1:0-8008 GCA_043744715.1 Verrucomicrobiota bacterium
CAGGATCAGAAGTGCGGATGGATGGTTTCACTTGAGACAAAAACTGGTCAGTTTCAATCCAAAAACAACGTCCTGTCGTGAGGATTTCATAGGCGGACAATGGCCTAGGAGGAAAGGCGGACGGAATGGCTGGACGCGATCTCCAGCCATTCCTTGGTAGGACGGACCTGCCGGTCCGCCTCATCTTCTCGCCGAACCGAAGTCCGGCGTTCCCCTCCGAGGGTTCGGCGGCTGTGACGTTGTTCACCAGTCTGCATGGGAATCCTGTCTGTCCTCAGAGCCTGTCTGAAAAACCGCCCGGTCAGGGGACCGGGCCTACAGCATGCCGTCCGATGAACTCCAGATGTAGGCCGGGTGGCCTCACCCGGCGGTCGGATGTTCTTTTGCCGGGCCGTTGGTCCGCTGTCTTGTCCGGCGGATGATTCGACCCGGAAATGGTCAAACATCATTGATCCGGTCTACCGCAGGTTTCACCTGCGGCTATTCATAGTCGGCATCTTCGAGGCCGCCGGGCTGCGCGGTTTGGTGACGGATCGTGGTTCATTGAACGGCCGGTTTTGATTTGACGCTAAGAGTCCGCTCCCGCCGAATCTTGCCTACACCTATGAAACAAAACCTCCTCGCCTCACTTCTGGCCGGTGCCTGCCTGCTCTCAGGCTGCGTAACTTCGCCTAGATCCGCCAAGGTTGTCACAGGCCGCTTCTTCGAGCTCCGCACCTATTGGGCGCCCGAAGGCAAGCTGCCGGACCTCCAGTCCCGCTTCCGCGACCACACCCTCGGCATCTTCAAGAAGCACGGCATCGAGAACGTCGCCTACTGGGTGCCGGTTGATAACAAAGAGAACAAGCTCGTCTACCTCCTCGCCTACCCGAGCAAGGAAGCGAAGGAAAAGTCCTGGAAGGAATTTTTCGCCGATCCCGAGTGGAAGGAAGTGGCCAAGAAGACCGAGGCCAACGGCAAGATCGTCGCCAAGGTCGAGTCCATCAACCTCGTGCCGACCGACTACTCCGCCACTCTCAAGACCGGTGATCTCTCCAAGGGCGGCGTCTTCGAGATGCGCACCTACACGGCCACTGAAGGCAAACTGCCGAACCTCGACGCCCGCTTTCGCGATCACACCGTTGGCCTGTTCGCGAAATACGGGATGATGAACTACGGCTACTTCCACGTCGCCCCGGGCGGCAAGGGCGCGGACTCCACGCTGCTCTATTTCCTCTCCCACAAGTCGCAGGCCGCGGCCAAGGAATCCTTCGGCGCCTTCGGCAAGGACCCGGCTTGGAAAACGGCCCGCGAAGCGAGCGAGAAAAACGCCGGTGGATCACTCACCGCTCCTGGCGGGGTGAAATCGGAGTTCCTCGTCCCGACCGACTACTCGCCGACCAAGTAACCAGTTTGTTGCACAGCAAGGCCCCGGATCGCAAAAACGGTCCGGGGCTTTTTGCTGGTCGAAGGGGAACATCGAACAACCAACAGCCAACGCCCAACATCGAAGGCCGCAGCGGCGGGGAAGCGCAGCGGCCCAGAGGGCCGCGCTTTGGCCTTCGGGTGTAGTCATTGCTCGCTCAACCCTTCGTTTCCCGCCGGAACGCCTCGGCGATGATCGAGATGCTGTGCTGGCAATCGGGCTTGGCTTCGTGCTTGGACGCGTTGAGGCCGACGCGGAGCTGGGCGATGCAGCCCGGGTTGGCCGACAACAGGATGGACGCCTTGGTGGCGGTCACGTGGCCCAGCTTCCGGTCGAGGAGTTTTCCGGCCATCTCGGGCTGGGTGAGGTTGTAGATGCCCGCGCTGCCGCAGCACCAGTTGGCCTCCTGGAGTTCCACCACCTTCACGCCGGGCAAGGCCTTGAGCAGTTGTCGTGGCTGGGTGGTGATCTTCTGCCCGTGGCAGAGGTGGCAGCTGTCGTGGTAGGTCACGGTCACTTCTTCGCCCGGTGCGACCGGTCCGGTTTTGGGCGGCGTGAAGCCGATCTCGACGAGCCATTCGTGGATGTCCTTCACCTTCCGGTCCCAGGCGTGCGCGCGTTCGAGATAGACCGGATCGTCCTCGAGCAGGGTCGCGTAGTGCTTGAGATGCGATCCGCAGCCGCCGGCGTTGGTGATGATCGCGTCGAACTGGTCGGTCGGGAACTGGTCGATGTTCCGCCGCGCGAGGATGCGGGCGAGATCCCACTCGCCGTTGTGGGCGTGGAGCGAGCCGCAGCAGTTCTGCTGGGGCGGCGTCACGACATCGCAGCCCTGGCGGGCGAGGACTTCGACGGTGTCCAAGTTTACGTCGCTGAACATCAGGTCCTGCGCGCAACCGATGAGCATGGCCACGCGGTAGCGCCGTGAACCGAGAGCGGGCGTGAATGGGGCGATGAGGTCGGCCGAGAAATGGTCGCAGACCTTGGGCGTCATGGCTTCGAGTTCGCGCAGGCGCTTCGGCAGAAGCCGCGTCAGGCCGAGCTTGCGGATGAACGATTGGAAGCCGAGTTCCTGCCAGAAGCGGATGAGGCGACCGAGGAGCTGCAACCGTCCCAGATCCATGAAAAGCCAACGCAGGGTGACACCGCGGATGAGGTCGCGTTTGGGTGACTGTAGCACTCTGGCTTCCTCGACGTCCGCGCGGGCCTTCTCGAACAGCTCGGCGTAGTTCACGCCGGCCGGGCAGGCGGTCTGGCAAGCGAGGCAGCCGAGGCAGAAATACATCTCCTCGCCGAAGGCCTCGGTGATCGTGAGGCGGTCGTCGGCCACGGCACGCATCAGGGCGATGCGGCCACGCGGGCTGTTGCGTTCGAGTTTGGTGTCGTCGTAGGTCGGGCAGGTGGGCAGGCACATGCCGCAATGCATGCACTGCTGCACGACGGAGTAGTCGAGGTCCTTCAGATGGGATTTCACGGCCGGCACGGAAGGAGATTGGAGGAAGGCCGGGCCGATTGCCAATGCGACTGGCGGACAACTCGCGCTACGGCGTCGCGGACGACGTGTGGTCCTGGATGATCCGCCAGCCTTCCGGGAAGCGACGCAGCGTCAGCGTGAATTGTCGTGCGCCTCAGTGCTTCGATGTCCCCTTGAATTCGTCCGCGTGATACGAGCTGCGGACCATCGGGCCGCTGGCGACGTGGACGAACCCGAGCCCTTCGGCGATCTGCTTGAACTCGGCGAACTTGGCCGGCGGGACAAACTCGACGACGGGCAGATGCTGGAGCGTCGGCTGGATGTATTGGCCGAGGGTCAGGATGTCGACGTTGGCGGCGCGCAGGTCGCGCATCGACTCCACGACTTCCTCATGCGTTTCGCCGAGGCCGAGCATCATGCCGGACTTGGTGTGCATGGCGGAACCGCCCCGGGCCTTGGCCTTAGCCAGGACGGTCAACGACCGGTCGTAGGTCGCGCGATGGCGGACCGTCGGCGTGAGACGGCGGACGGTTTCCAGGTTGTGATTGTAGATGTGCGGCTTGGCGTTGAGGACGATGTCCTGGGCGAAATCGCGGTCGAGGAAGTCGGGCACGAGAACCTCGATGACGATGCCTGGATTCAGCTCGCGCACCTTCTCGATGGTCAGCTGGAAATGCTCCGCGCCGCCGTCCTTCAGGTCGTCGCGGGCCACGGCGGTGATGACGACGTGCTTGAGCTTCATCCGGCGTGTCGCTTCGGCCACGCGCGCGGGTTCGTCGACGTCGAGGGCGAGCGGTTTGAGTGTGGCCACGGCGCAGAAGCCGCAGGCGCGGGTGCAGCGGTCGCCGGCGATCATGAAGGTCGCGGTGCCCTTGCTCCAGCACTCCCATTGGTTCGGGCACTTCGCGCTTTCGCAGACGGTGTGGAGCTTGAGTTCGTCGAGCAGCGCGCGCGTGTGCGAGAACGTGTCGGAGGTGGGCAGCTTGATGCGGAGCCACTCCGGCAGGCGCGGACGGGGCTTCAATTCGATGGGCGTCGCGGTCGACATGTCAGCCGAGAATCTGCGGGCCGGTTGGGGATTCGCCAAGGGGAGAATCGGGCCTTGGGCAATGACGAATGACGAAGGCCAAAAGCCAAAGGCCGAGGACGCGGGCATGTCCCGCGTCAAACGGAGTAGCCGTGTTTCTTGAGGAAGACCTCCAGCTCATCGGCGCCGAAGTCGGCGAGGACGTGGCCGTCGATCTCGGCGCTGGGAGCCTTGGACTGGCCGGTCAGGGCGAGCATCTCACGGCGGGCATTCTGGTCACCGCTGACGTCGAGCACCTCGTAGGAGTAGTCGTGGTGGTCGAGCCACTCACGCGCGTCGTCGCACCAGGGGCAGCCGGGTTTGATGAAGAGGCGGAAGGTTTTTGGTTTCATGGCTCAGTGATGATCGTATCGAGGTGCTCGTAGGCGGGGGCGCAGCAGCAGAGGAGGCGGAGCGGTTCGGTGCCGGTGTTCCAGAGCTTGTGTTTCTTACCGGGCGGGATGGCCACGGCGTCGCCGGGGCCGACTTCGCGGAGTTCCGCGTCGATCCGCATCCGGCCGGTGCCATGGGTGAAGTAGTAGATCTCCTCCGATTTCGCGTGGTAGTGCTCCTGCGTGGAGGTGCCGACGGGCAGGCGGGCTTCGGCCAAACTCTGATTGCGCATGGCGGAGTTGCGGTGCGAGAGGAGTTCGCGGATCTCGGAACCGTCCTTGGTGATGAAGGGCGGGGCGGCGTTCAGGTTGGTCACGTCCATGCGGCGAAGTATCGGACAGGAAATTCCCGAGGCAAGGGCGGGCCGGTGGTCACGGAACGAACAGGAGCATCCGAAACACTCCGGCGAAGGCGCACACGGCGATCACGGTGAACATCCCGATCTTGAACCGTTTCAACGCCACGAACGCACCCACCGCCAGGATGAGGGAGAACCAGTCGATAGACTTTCCGTCCGGGACCAAGGAGTGCCAACCAAACCACAGGGCGAGGTTGAGGATGACCCCGACGACGGCGGCCGTGACGGCGCCGAGCGCGGCGGACAGGAGCTTCACGCGGCGCAGTCTTTCGATGTAGGGCGCGCCGGCGAAGATGAACATGAAGCACGGAACAAAGGTGACCCACGTGGTCAGGGCCGCGCCCAGTGTCGCGGCGACGATGGGAGAGAGAGTTCCCGGATGTTGCCACGCACCGACGAAGCCGACGAACTGGAGGACCATGATAAGCGGGCCGGGCGTGGTTTCGGCGAGCGCGAGCCCGTCCATCATCTGCGACGGTGCGAGCCAGGCGAAGTCGTTGACGGCCTTGTCGGCGACATAGGGAAGGACGGAGTAGGCGCCGCCGAAGGTGACGAGGGCCGTCTTGCTGAAGAAGAGGCCTTGCTGGGTCACGGTGTGGTCTGGACCCAGCCAGGCGCGGATTCCAAGAACCGGCAGCCACCAAAGGACGAGGCTGATCAGGATGACGCGGAGGGCACGGGCCGCGTCGGACTTGAGGCTTGTTCCGGCGATGACGGAGGCGGGTTCAGCCGACGGAGCCTTCCTGGTAGCCAGTATCCAGTGGGGTAGCCAACGACCCAGGGCCAGTCCAGTTGCCAGCGCACCGACGATGATGACGGGGTAGGGCAACTTGAGCACGGTGAGTCCGATGACCGCCGCCGCTGCAAGAACCCAATGGGCCGGGCGCTTCAGGGCCTTGCCGCCGACGCGCCATAGGGCCGAAACGATCAGGGCGAGCACGGCCGGCTTGAGCCCGTCGAACACGGCGGCGACCCAGCGGATGTCAGCGTGGCAGACGTAGAGCCAGCTGAGGGCGAAGAGCAGCAACGCGGACGGAAGGACAAAGAGGATTCCCGCTACCAGGCCGCCGCGGGTTCCGTGCAGAAGCCAGCCGAGGTAGGTGGCGAGCTGCTGGGCCTCTGGGCCGGGCAGGATCATGCAGTAGTCGAGCGCATGGAGGAACCGTTCTTCGGACACCCAGCGGCGTTTTTCCACCACTTCCTGGTGCATGATGGCGATCTGTCCGGCTGGTCCGCCAAAGCTGATGAAGCCGAGCTTCAGCCAGAAACGCATCGCTTCGCTGAAAGCGGGACGCGGTTCACTGGGTGAAGATTCAGACAACACAGAAGGGTGATATTGGATGCCGGCCCAGCTGGCGATGGTCTTCGGCGCAGACCCTGGAATGGCCGCTGGTCGCGAGATCGCGGGGAAGGGGATCGGGGGTTGGAAGACCGGACTTGTCAGGTTTCACTTCGGATTACCCGACGCTTTTCAGTGGGCCCAGGTCGGCGGTAGAGTTCGCGCCATGGACCATTCTCCCGGATTTCTAAAAGTCGTCGAAGATGCCCAATCGCGAGTGCGTGAGCTCACGATCGAGCAGGCGAAGACGCGCCTCTCGGCAAATCCCAAGGCGGTGCTCGTCGACGTCCGGGAAGATTCCGAATGGGCCAAGGGCCACGCGGCCGAAGCCGTCCATCTTGGGAAGGGCATCCTGGAGCGCGACATTGAGAAGGTCGTTCCGGACGCCGGCACAGAGCTGATCATGTATTGCGGCGGCGGCTACCGTTCGGTCCTGACCTGCGACGTGGCCCTGCGCATGGGCTATGCGAACGTCGCGTCGGTCATCGGCGGCTACAAGGGCATGGCCGAGGCGGGTTGGAAGATGGTGCAGTGATCGGCGGGTGGATGACGGGTTCAGGCTTCAACCATTTCACCCGGGCCCGGTTGTTCGACGCGAATTTTTGGATGTTTGGTGCGGATCTGATCCGTGAACCAGGCGCGGGATGCCGCATCGCCGTGACCGAGGATGACGACGCGGGGTTCGCATAGTCCGACGAATTCGAGGAGTTCGTCACGGTTCGCATGGGCAGTGAGGTCGAAACTTTCGACCTGGCAGGTCCGGGTCCCTTGGCCGGCGCTGGGGCTGAAAACGAAGGGCTCCCCCTTTGGTGCGGCCTTGAGACGACCTCCCGGCGAATCTGGATCCGTGTAGCCGACGAAGAAGATCGCGTTCTTTTCCTCCCCCATCATCCGCGTGGCGAGGTCGTGGGCCGCGGTGTGCTCCGTCATCATGCCGGATGTGACGACGAAGATGCGGCCGCCACTGAGGCGCATTTCCTGAATCTGCTTGGGCGGAAGAACGATGAGGTTGAGCGCTTCTGTCAGCTTCAGGCTCGGATGCTGGCGATGGGCCCGGTGGGCTTCGAGGTCGTAGATCTCCGTGAAGACCCGGCCGAGTCCGCCGATGAAGATCGGCTGCTTCTCCAGTTTGCCGGCCTTCATCAGGAGCGCGAGCAGGGCGAGAATCTCCTGGGTGCGGCCCAGCGCAAATGACGGCAGAAGCACGGAGCCGCGCCGGGCAAGGACGGCCTGGATGGATTCAGCGAGGCGGTTGATTTCACCGTCGCGTGTGAAGTCCGCCGGCAGAGCTCGGTTTCCCCGGGTGGTCTCCATGATCAGAACGTCGGCCCTTACATCCTCGAACCGGGCGCCTTTGAGCAGTGTCTGGTCGCGGAAGCTCACGTCGCCGGTATAGAACAGGGTCTCCCTCTGTCCGCGCAGAAGGATTCCGGCCGAGCCCAGGGCGTGCCCGGCATCATAGAATTCGAGGGAAGCTGCCGGGAGCCCGACCTGTTTCTTGGCGAAGCCGGACCACTCGATCTCACGGTTGTATTTGAAGCCTTGGAAGATGGGCGACAGGTCCTCGATTTCTTCATGGGTGAAGAGGGGGTATTCTTTGATCCCCAGTTCTTCGCGTTGGCGTGTCATCACGTTGACCGAGTTGTGGAGGACCCGCTCGACGAGGAAATAGCTGAGCTCCGTCATCAGCACCTGCGCCTTCGGGAAGTGCTGGAGCGCCACCGGTAACGAACCCAGGTGGTCATGATGGCAGTGGGACAACGCGATCGCCTCTACGTCCTGGCCCGCGATTTTGTCGTAGAGAGGCAGGGCGGGCCGTCCTTCGCGTTTGGGATGCGTGCCCGCGTCCAACAGGATCCGGTGCCCCTCAAAATCAACAAACCAGGATGAAGCACCGATGTCGGTGTCGGGATTCAGGTTTGTGATCTGCATGGAAGTTTTGCGGGGAAGACAGGACGACTGTGAAATGGTGA
>JAYTUE010000099.1:0-2064 GCA_043744715.1 Verrucomicrobiota bacterium
GCGGCGACCCCCGAAAAGCCGGCCCGCGGACGGGCATTATACGCGCGGCACACGCCTCTCCCGTCGCTGTTTTCAGAACAAATCATGGCCACCGTTGCCTTGGAGGGCTTCGCTGCTCTGTTCGATACAGGCCAATAGCCGTCACGGTTTCGCCATCTATGGGGCCTGTCTTTTCTCCTTCTGCGTTTCACTCCTCGGAACGACGGACGTCAGAGCATCATCCAGAGCTTCACGGACCCCAGCCAATTCGTTGGTCCTCGGGTATTGTTGCCGATACTTGGCTATCCCTTGAAGCACCGTCCGTAACAGACCTGATTCCTTGCCCGAGGGCCGTTCTTCCATGCTGATGGAACCGGTGATGATCACCCCGTCCAACTCCATCTCGAGATGCTCTATCGCCTCGTTCGTTCGACCCAATCGAAGTTGCTGAAGGACCGACTTGGTTCCAACACCCTCGCTGAGGGCGCTTCCTCCGAGATGCGTTGCGGCAATCTTGTTCAGAAAGAATAACGACGAGATCGCTCCAACAACGAACCCCACGAACAACCCAACTCCCAGCAGCAACCAAGGCAGGATTTGTTTCATCGCGAAGGAGCCTAAGCCACGATCTTGTCTGTCTTCAAATACGGCCGCAGCGGTTCCGGGATCAGGATGGAGCCGTCGGCTTGCTGGTGGGTTTCCACGAGGGCGACGAAAAGGCGGGCCAAGGCGGTGCCGGAGCCATTGAGGATGTGCGGGAGCGCGTTCTGGCCGTCGGACTCACGCTTGTAGCGCATGTTCATGCGGCGCGACTGGAAGTCCTCGCAGTTCGAGCAGCTGGAGACTTCGAGATACTGGTTCTGGCCGGGGGCCCAGACTTCGATGTCGTAGGTCTTGGCGCTGGCGAAGCCCATGTCACCGGTGCAGAGATTGATGACCTTGTAGTGGAGGCCGAGGAGCTGGAGCACCTTCTCCGCGTTGCCGACCAGCGTTTCCAGTTCGGCGTAGCCGTCCTCGGGCTTCACGATCTTGATCAGCTCCACCTTGTCGAACTGATGCACCCGGATCATGCCGCGCGTGCCGAGTCCGGCCGCACCGGCTTCGGCGCGGAAGCACGGGGAATAGGCCACGTAGCGGATGGGAAGCTGGCCCTCTGCCAGGAGTTCTTCGCGGTGGATGTTGGCCACGGGGGCTTCGGCGGTGGGCAGGAGGTAAAGCTTGCCCAGGCTGGAGGCGTCATTGCCTTCCTGCACGGCGTAGGCCTGATCACGGAACTTGGGGAACTGGCCCACGCCAATCATGCAGTGTTCGCCGACGATGTAGGGCGGGGACACTTCGTTGTAGCCATGCTCGGTGGTGTGGAGGTCGAGCAGGAAGGAGATCAAAGCGCGCTCCAGCTTGGCGCCCCAGCCGGTGTAGAGGAGGAAGCCGGAGCCGCTCAGCTTGGTGCCGCGCTCGAAATCGATCAGCTTGAGCGACTGGCAAAGCTCGACGTGGTTCTTCGGCTTGAAGCTGTGCGTGGGTTTCTCGCCCCAGGTTCGGATGATGGGATTGTCGGCGGCGTCCTTGCCCAGTGCGACGCTGGCGTGGGGCAGGTTCGGCAGGCGCATGAGGATGGCGTCGCGGCTGGCCTCGGCTTCGGCTACTTGCTGGTCGAGGGCGTCGATCTTGTCGCCGATCTCGCGGACGCGGACCTTGGCGGCCTCGGCTTCGACCAGTTTCTTCTGGCCCATGAGCGCGCCGATCTCCTTGGAGGAACGGTTGCGTTCGGCCTTCAGGTCTTCGACTTCCTTCACGGCCTTGCGGCGTTGCTCGTCGAGCGCCAGCGCTTCATCGACGGACTTCTCGTCGCCCGCGCCGCGTGTGGCGAGGCGCTGGCGGACGTGATCGGCCTGGTCGCGGATCAACTTAATGTCGAGCATGGCGGCGAGTCTTAGGGGCCGTCGGAATGGGTCGCAAGGAACGAATTGCACGCGGTGGTCTTGGCGCAGGGCAAAATGCTTTAATTGGACAAGTTGCTGAGTGGCACGGTGTAAAATTGGGACTAGACTCTGGACGGGGTTTTTGGTCTTCTAGGGCTGGATG
>JAYTUE010000100.1:0-28743 GCA_043744715.1 Verrucomicrobiota bacterium
GCTGGAAACCCACGCCCGACGACATTTTCACGCGCTTCCACATCTCGGACATCTGGCTCGACGACGACGCCAGGCAACGTGCTTCCCACAGCCAGACCGAGGTGCATAAGGCCTTCATCCGCAGCCGCTGGATGGCCGCGTGGATTGATGCGGTCGAGTATGGCAAGTTTGGCCGTGCCACCGTGACCGCGACCTTGTTCGGCGGCATGGACGCATCGCTCTATGCCGACTTCAAGAAAGGCACGCCCGCCATGATGAACGCGGTCGAGAATAACCTGAAGCACACCCACGGAGCCTACGGCCCCGCGCACATGGCCTCCCGCGGCTCCATCCTGGACGTCATCACCACGCCGGGCGAGGCACCCTTGGGCAGCAGCGGCATTCAGATTCGATTTGATACGGACCTCATCATCGAAGGCATCCGCCCCGGAAGAGTCGTCCGAGTCCGCTCCGGCAGTTGGCCCCAAGTCAATGTGCCCCGTGAGGAATACCTCAACTCGTCCAGCGTTGAAGAGCGATTCCCAACGCCGGCAATTTTTCAGAAATACTGAAGGCTGAGGCTCAGGCAAATCTTCTCGAAGCGCGCCTCGTCGTAAAACATCCCGCGCCCGCCGGAGACATTTCTAAAGAGTTTTGACAGTCACGGATAAATGCAGGGCCGCCCGCCGCAGGCACCGCTTCCAGACCCAGCGCCGATAGCCGCCCACGACGAGGACGAACGCCAAAGCGCAGAGATAAAAGGAATGGTCCCCATGATAAGGGATGAGAACGGCCTCAAGGAAGACGTCGAGGATGACGGACCCGTGCCAGAAGGCGTCCCAATGATTCAGGAAGTAGCGCCGGCGGAACGCGCGGATGAACAAACCCGAAAGAACCGCCGTGGAAACCAGGCCGCTGAGAACAACCGCCCAGCGGTCCAGATGCATCCAGAAGTGGAAGGTGCCGACATAGGCCACCAGCAAAACAAAACTGAATGACCAGCGGGCGAACATTGCCATGGAACTACACTACCACCGCCGGACCGGATGCAACTTTCAGGCTTCGGGAACCGCACTGCGTCCGTCGACCTCGCAGCCGAGGTCGCGCAGGCGCTGGAGCTTGTATTGCAGGGCGCGCCGGCTGATGCCGAGGGCCTTGGCGCTGTCCGTCCGGTTGAAGCCGTGCTTCCGCAGGGTCAGCAGGATCGCCTGGCGCTCCATCTCGTCGAGCCGTTCGACATCGGCCGCTTCGGCCGGGGCAGGTGTCGCCGGCGCCTCGTCCCCCATCGCGGCGCGGATGCGCTGGGTCAGGTGCTTGGGCATGATGAGTTCGCCGCCGGACAACAGGGCGGCGCGCTCCATGGCGTTGCGGAGCTCGCGGACATTTCCGGGCCATTGATAGCCCAGCAGCACGGCGGCCACGGCGGAGGAGAAACGGCTCCGGCCCTGGGAGAATTCCCCGATGAACTTCTCGGCCAACGGCAGGATGTCCTCCCGGCGCTCGCGCAGCGGCGGCACGCCGAGTTCGATGACGTTGAGCCGGTAGAAGAGATCCTCACGGAAGCGGCCCTGCCTCACGTCCTCCTCCAGGTTCCGGTTGGTCGCCGCGAGAATGCGCACGTCGGTCTGGATCTCCCGGTTGGAACCCATCCGATGGATCCGCCCGTCCTGCGTGACGCGGAGGAGCTTGGACTGGAGCTGGGAGGAAATCTCGCCGATCTCGTCGAAGAAGATGGTGCCGCCCTTGGCCTCTTCGAAGCGCCCGACGCGCTGCGAGGCGGCTCCGGCGAACGCTCCCTTCTCGTGGCCGAAGAGTTCGCTCTCCATGAGGTTCTCGGGCATCGCGGCGCAGTTGACCTTGATCAGCGGACCGGCCGCGCGCGCGCTCCAGGCGTGGATGGCATCGGCGACGATCTCCTTGCCCACGCCGCTTTCGCCGGTGATCAGGACGCGGCTGCCGGAGGCGGCGACAAGCGCGGCATCGCGGAAGACCGCCTGCATGAGCGGGCTGGCGACGACGATTCCGTCAGGCAACCGCTGGTCCCCGTCGAACTTCATCGGGCCGGCCTTCGCCATGCCCGTGGCCTGCTGGACTGCGGACAGGAGCTGGTCGAGGTCGATCGGCTTGGCCAGGTAGTCGAGCGCGCCGTCGCGCATCGCGTCGACCGCTCCCCGGATGTCGGCGTAGGCCGTGATAAGGAGGACGGGCAAAGTCGGATGATCGATGCGGGCGCGGCGCAACGTCTCAAGGCCGGAGATCCCGGTCATGCGGACATCCGAGACCATCATGTCGAAGGGCCCTGCCTTGAGAGCTTCGAGCGCTTCCTCGCCGGAGGCGACGACCCGAGTCCGGAAGCCCTGGCCGGAGAGGAAGGAGTCGAAGAGGCTTCGTTGGCCCTCGTCGTCATCGACGATGAGGATCCGGGGCATGGTTGGCTGGTCCGGGGGATTCGTCATGGCTCAGACGACGCCCGGACGCACATGACTGATGCGGAAGACCGCGCCGCGGGGTTCGTTGGCCGCGCACTCGATGTCCCAGCCGTGCGCGAGGACGATCTGCCGGACGACCGCCAGACCGAGCCCGGTTCCTTCGGCATTGGTGGTGAAGTAGGGTTTGAAGATCTCGGTCCGACGGTCGACGGGAACACCGGGTCCATTGTCCCTCACTTCGAGGACGATCTCGTTCGGAGCGGGCCGGTGCGCGGCTATCTCGATCTCGCCGCCCTGGCCGACCGCCTGGATGGCATTCAGCAGGAGATTGAAAAGGGTCTGCCGGAAAAGCTGCTCGTCGGCCTCGATGACCACGCTTTCAACCGCGATCTTGACGGTGACGCCCTTGTCCTCCGCATCGAGTGAAAGGGCTCGGGCCACCTCCGTGGCGACGCGGTCCAAGGCCACGGGCGACCGACGGACCTCGCGGGGCCGGGAATAGTTAATGAACTCGTTGAGCTGCGCCGTGACGCGGTCCGTCTCGTCGAGGATGGCGCGGGACCGCTCGCGGACTTCGTTCGTGGCGGTTTCCTGCCGGGTGATCAACTGCGCGAGGCCCCGGATGATGTTGAGGGGATTGCGGGTCTCGTGGGCGAGGCCGGCGGCGGCCAGGTTCATCTGCTTGAGATGGGAGTTGAGCTCGCTCGCCTTCACCAGCCGCAGTTCAAGGTCGGACGAGCGCCGGATGCTGCGCCAGGTGAATCCGGCCCCGCCGACGCTGATGGTCGCGAGCCCGCAGATCAGCAGGCGGATCAGGAAATCCTCGGAGGATGCCTCCGTCACGGGCTTCGTGGGCATGATGATGACGAAGCTGTGGACGCCCTGCTTGGCGATGACGGACTGGTATTCCGCCTCGGTCATCCACGGCGGGCGGCCGAACGGTCCCCTGCCCCGACCACGGTCCCGGTCACGAGGGCCACGGCCGGGTTCGTTGGTCATGCCGGCCCGGTTGGTCGCCCATGACGGCGGGGGCATGACGCCGGGGATGTTGGTCACTGAGGAATTGAATGGAACGACAATGGTCCGGGCTGAACCCTCGGGCTCAGGAAACACGTTCGTCCCGAGATCCATGAGGTTTGCCAAAATCATCTTGTCGGCCGACCAGGTGACCCCGGACTGCGCGTGGATCTCGGCATCTTCCACGGGTTCGCCCGCCGAGATGACAACGGCGTTCTCGGCATTGAGCAGGGCGATGGATTCCAGCTCGCCGGTCTTCGTGAGTTCTGTAAGCGCACTCTGCAATCGCTCCTGCGAGACGACGCCGCCGCCGCGGCGCTGGGAGCGGATGACGAGGCCGAGCGTCGACGTGATCGCGCGGGCCCGGCTCATCAGGTTTTGCCGGGAGGCTTCCTGGACGCGGCGATGTTCGAGGAACTGCCATGAGACGAAGACGGTCCACGCCGCCGCCAGTGACACGTAGATCCAGAGGCTTCGTCTCATGGTTTTGATCGGCAGGCTTGACCAGGGTTACCGCTTGCTGGGCTTCGAAAGCGGCGCGTTGGCGGGAGGCGCGACCGGGGGAGCGGCGGGCGACGGCTTGACGGGAACGGTTTCGAGGAACCGGTTCAGATCCTTTTCCGAAAAGGTCTTGGGCGCCAACTGAAGCCGGCCCTTCTCGTCGGCGGTCATCCTGGCCAGATCACCGGCGCGTTGGATCACGTGCGGCGTGAGGAAGATGAGGAGCTCGGTCTTGGTGTCTGTCTTCACCTGGCGTTTGAACGCGGCGCCGAGCAGCGGGATGTCGCCCAGCAGCGGGATCTTCCGCTCCTGGTTGATCTTGGTCGTGCCGATCAATCCGCCAATCGCGATGGTCTGGCCGTCGGGGGTGACGACCACGGTGTCGGCGGAACGCTTGTCGATGACGGCGGCGTTGACGCCCTGGGAGATGTTGACCGTCTTGTCGCTGACGGAAGAGATCTCGGGCTGGATGATCATCTCCACCATCCCGTCGGAGGAGATAAACGGCGTGACGCGGAGGATGATGCCGATGTCCTGGTAGGTCACGGTGTTCACCTGGCCGTTGACCGCGTCGAAGCGGGTGTTCGTGATGAACGGGACCTGCTGGCCGACGACGATCGTCGCCTGCTGGTTGTTGCGGGCGAGGATCGAGGGACGGGAAAGGATCTCGGTCTTTCCCTTCACGGCCAACGCCCGGAAAGTGGCCGAGAAATCTTCTCCGACCATCTTATAGAGCCCGCCTCCGGCCAAGACCGAGGCGGCGTCCTGGAGCCCGAACGAGGAAGCTCCCACGCTGTTGCCGGCCACGCCGGCCGGTGCTCCTCCGAGGCGATGCGTATAGCTGCCTTCGACCCCGAGATCGAGATCGTCACCATGGGTGACCTGGAGGAAGACCACGTTGATCAGGACCTGCGGCTTGGGACGGTCGAGACTGCGGATGACGTCCTGGATCTGGCGCTGCGTTTCCTCGTCGGCCGTGATGATCAGCTTCCTCGACTCCGCGTCGCTGGCGATCGTGGCGGTGCCGACATCGGTGCTCCTCGGGTATTCACCGGATGAGGACCGGCTGGCACCGCCGGTGGATCCGGTCGTAGTCCTGCGCTGGGTTGTCCCGGTGCGCTGCTGGGCGAACGCGGCGGTGGCGGTGAGCCCCAGGGCGGTGGCGAGCAGCAGTCCGAGACCGCGTTTGGGTTGAAAGGCCTTATGCATCGTGGCGTATCAGGTTAAAAAACGTTTCAAACTCGGGTTCAGTTCCCGCGCCCGCCGCCGGTGCCGCCGGTGCCGAATCCGGAAGTGTTGCCGGTGGTTGTCTGACCCGCCTGGTTGGCGCGGTTCTGGAGGGCGTTCTGCTGGCTGCTGTTGGCGGTGCCGCGGCTGTTCTGGCTCTCGAACAGGCTCCGGAGGACGGCCTCGACCTCCTGCACGTTGGCGTTGTCCAGGTTGTAGATGGCCACCTTCTGTTTCTTGGCGTTGCTCGTGTCGAGCTGGAGAACCATCTCGGAGATCTGCGGCATCAGTTCCTTGGCGGCGCTGACCACGACGGATCCTGTGCGGGCGTCTGGGACGGCGATGACCTTGCCCATCTTCTTGGACCGGTCGCTGGTGGCGGCCGTGCCGCCGTTGCGCCCGCCGCCGGCCGCGCCTCCGCCGAAGATTCCGCCGCCGCCGAATTGGAACCCGCCGCCGCGTCCCCCGCCATTCTGGTTGTTGCTGGTGGTCGTGTCGGGAAACAGGCTGGTAAGGAGATCGGCCGTCTCGGTCGGATCGGCGTTCTTGAGATGGAACACGCGCAGTTCCGTCAGGTCCTGCACGTCGGTGTCCACCTTGGCGATGAGCTGCTCGATGGTGATCATCTGCGTGTCCGAGGCGCTGACGATGAGCGAATTGCTGTGCTCATCGGCCACGGCCGCGACCTTCGCCGCCGTGGTGGAGTTGCGGCTGCTGGCGGCGGCGGGGGCGGTGTCTCCGCCACCACCGCCGAAGCCCGGAAAACCGCCGCCGCCGCGTCCGCCACGGCCGCCGGCAGCTGCACCGCCGGTGCCGGCGTCCTGGAAGAGGTCCTTGATCGTCGTGGCGAGCGCCTTCGCATCGGCATACTTCAGCGCGAAGACCTTCATCGTGGCCGAGGCTGAAACCGCGCCGTCGAGCGCGGCGACAATCTCCGCCACGCGCCGGATGTTCATCCGGGTGTCGGTCATGACCAGCGCATTGCCGCCTTCGTTGGCGGTCACGGTGGACGACGAGGGGATCAGGCCGGAGAGATCGCGGATCAACGAGGACGCGCTGATGGTCCGCACCGGGATGATCTGCGTCACGATCTGGTCGTCTTTCGGGATATCGGACGGGTTGCTGCCGGTGACGACCGGGATGTCGCGCTTCTTGGCGTCGTCCTTGGAAAGAATGGTCAACGTCCGGCCGTTCTGCAGGGCGGCGTAACCGTTCTTGTTGAGGACGGAATTCAACAGGCTGACGGCCTCGGCCCTGGTCAACGGCTGGTTGCTCCACACATCCACGGTGCCACGCACGGAAGTCTCCAGGACAATGGTGTAGCCCGCGGCCTCGCTGAGGTAATTCAGCACGAGATCCAGCGGCGCACCCCGGAAGTTGAGGCGCAACGTCGCTTCCTCAGGCGGCGCGGCGGGCACCGGGACAACGGCTGCGGCTTGGGCGGGCTTGGCCTCCGAAACGGCGGCGGCGGCCTTCTTGGCTTCCTGGCGGGCGGCCTTGCGTTCGGCCTTGGCTGCCTCCTTGCCCGGTTTGACGGCCTTGGG
The DNA here is from genome assembly GCA_043744715.1 of Verrucomicrobiota bacterium. Taxonomy (GTDB): domain Bacteria; phylum Verrucomicrobiota; class Verrucomicrobiia; order Limisphaerales; family CANJSG01; genus CANJSG01. Next base: position 6,698 of record JAYTUE010000100.1, read on the forward strand.
TTTGGCGGCATCGGTCGAAACCGTCTCGGCTTTGGCGGGCTCAAGTTCAGCGGCGGTCGCGCCGGAAGCGGCCAGAGTCAGTGCCAGGCCAAGGGCGGAAAAGTATTGGGTCGTGGTCTTCATTCGTTTGTTTCCTTAGCACGTTTTTCCATCAGTCGCTTGAGCGCGTCATCCGCGCTTCCGCCGGAGCCCGAGGCCGCCGACGCACCAGTTGCACCGTCCGATCCGGCCGGCTTGTCGCCCCCGGTTGAAAGTCCGCCCACCGCCGCCACGGCGGAGCCGATCACCGACAGGCTTGAAACCTGCCATTCTCCGTCGTCTTCACGCCGGAGCGCCTGGCCGATCTTCAGTTCCATCTCCAGTTTTTCGCCCGAGAGCTTCACCATGTTCGGCGCCACATCGACCAGCTTGAAGCTCCCCACGCTGTCGCCGACCTTGACGGCCTTCTTGAACTGCGAACTGCTGCCGTCGAAGAACGCGAGCTTGCCCTTCTGGTAGTCCATCGTGCCGACGAGGGTGATCGAATCGATCTTCGGCGTGCGGCGGACGACGTTCGTGTTCGGGCTTCCACTGGATGACCTCGGGAAGCGGCTTTGGTTAAAAACATTTCGGTCGGCGATCATCGAGAAGGCCTCGTAGTTCAGGGCCGCCGACGGGACGGCCGCTTTGGTAGCAGGCATGGCCGCCGGAGCCGAAGTGACGGGGGCGGTGTTCGTGCCCGTGAACGGAACGGCGTTCGTCGCGGCGGTGGGAACCGCGTTGGTCAAATCCGCGGCGGATGCCACGGAGACCATCACGGCCAGGGCGGCGAAAGTCAGGCAGGCGCGTTTCATTTCAGAAGCGTGGAACGTCATTTGGCCTCCAGGGGTTTGAGCCGGAGTCCGCTCACCATGAGGCCTAAGGCGATCTGGTCGCCGTTGTTGTCGCGGGTGCTCAACTCGGCGGACTCGATCTTCAGAGCCATGGGTGAATGCTCCACTTCATAGAGGAACCTGGCGACCGTGGAAAGGCTGCCGACGGCGTCGACCCGGCACTCCAACAGGGAGTAGTCCTCGCTCTGGCCCATCTTCCACTGGGGCTTGGTGGAGACGACCGTCACGCGGCTGTCCTGGGACCATTTGTTGAAGGCCCCAAGAAGCTCCTGCTCGGCCTGCGAGACTTCAAAGCCAAGGGTGTTCTTCCGCATCTCGCCCCATTTTCTACGGGTGCTCTGCTCGCGCTCGATGACAGTCCTGCCCTGCGCGATGTCCTTGCGGAGCTTGGCGATCGTTTCGGACCGTTCCTTCCAGCTGGCGGCCAGCGGCGACACCACGAACGAGTCGAGCAGGTAGAGGCCCACGATGGAGGCGGCGGCGATCAGGAGGAATTTCTGGCGGTTTTCTGGCTTCATGGCTTGGCTACCTCGCCCCATTTGAAGTTGAAGGTGAACTGCTTTGGACTGGTCCCGCGAATCGTGTCGACTCGCACGTCGGAGATCATCTTCGCGTTGCGGAGCTTCTCCAGAGTCTTGAGCAGCGCGGGTTCGTCACGGGTTGTGCCGGAGCAGTTCACGGTCGCGGTGTTGCGGATCTCGATGGATTTGGCCGAGACGACCCCGTCCTCGGGGAACGCCTCGGTCACGCGCTTGAGGATCGTCAGGTTGGCCATGGAGTCGTCGAACCATGGCCGGAACTTCCGGATCTGGATCTGGAGATCTTCCAGCTCGGTCACCTTCGGCTTCATCGCCGTCCATTCCGAACCAAGACGCGACAGCTGGAACTGCTGCACGAGGAACATGACGAGGACGATCAACGCGACGACTCCGGCCGTCACGCCGACGGAGGCCAGCCGGCGCGACGAGTAGCGCGACGCCATCTGCTCCAGGAACGAGGGCTTGGGCGCGAGGAACTCGAAGGGCGTGGGTTTGCGGCCGAGGAACTGCGCGGCCAGGCTCAGCTCGCCGGAGACTCCGCCCGGCGCCGAGAGCTGCATCCCGAACTGGGGTCCGGGATAGGACGTGACGTGTTCAACGGCCAGGCCGAAGGATTTGACGCGGGGTTGGAGCCCGTCGGCCAGCTGCCTCGCCACCGCGCTGGACCCGACAACCTGGACCACGCGCAGTCCTTCGCGGATGTCCGGCGCAAGCTGGCCGATGGTGATGCGGAGTTCGCGCGCGATGAGCTCGGTCTGGATGCGCCTCGCCGGGTCTTCCGTGTCGTAGATGCCTTCCAACGTCCGCACCGCCACGGGACTGCCGCCCGTCGCAAGAAGCAGGTGCGCGCTGGTCTCGCCGACGACGAGCGTGATGATGCCACGCTTGTCTTCGCCGAGAGCACCGGGAAGCGACGTGATGGCCAGCGAGAAGCTGACGACCTTGAGGTCCGCCGCCGTCAAAGCGGCCTCCAGCCTGGCCAGGTGCTGGCGCGGGATGCCGATCTGCGTGGCGTAGTCTTCACCACCCGGGGACTTGTGCCGGACACGCGCGATCTGGAGCTCGTCCAGTCCGTAGGGAAAACCGCGCTCGGCCTCGATCTGGAGGAAGTCGGGCACGTCAGCCGGCTCCATTTCCGGGATGCGGGCGTTGACGGTCAGCACCCAGGCCTGCGGCACCGCGACGACACAGCGGCGTTCCTTGATGCCGGCGGCGTCGAGCAGGTTGCGGATCTCGCGCCCGACGACGTCGGTCTCGTTGTGGAGGATGTCGAGCGTGAGCGGGGCGCTGACGGTTTTCTGCACGGCGGCGGAGCCGTTGCCGCAGTGCAGCAGCACGGCTTCAAGCCGGCCGCCGTCGAGCGACAGGCCGAGCACGGCGGACGGCGGCTTTTTCTGGATCCATTTCATTGGCGTAGATTGCGGGCGAGCTGGACGTCCTGCCGGGCCTTGGTGCCTAGGGCCCAGCCGAGGCCGGTGAGGTCTTGGCGGTAAAGCATCTTCGGGGCGCCCTCGCTCACATCAAAGACAAACCGGGTGCGCTGGTAGCCCCGGCCATGGCGGCCGACGGCCGCGACATCGGCGGAAAACTGGTAGCTCTGGCCGGTGAGGTAGCGGCCGGCCTGGATGATCTGCGCCTGGCTGAGCATGTCCTTCACCCAGGCCACGGAGTTCACCTGGCGGGAATTCGACCGGCGTCGGGCGACGAGCGACGGCGCCTTTTCGGTCCCGATGCCGGGGATGCAGGCCAGCACGGCCTCGCTGGCGGTGTTCACATTGACCAGGCCTTCGACATATCTGCCCGTCGACGCGGTGATCTCGCCTTCCACCTGGCCGAACTCATCCGCCGTCATCCCGCTGCGGGAGTAGAATTCCAGCAGGCTGGTGAACCGCGTGTTGGGCGGGCCCAGCTGTCCTCCGATCGCATTGGCCCTCTGCTGGCCGAACTTCTGCGTGAGGAGCGTGGTCAAGGCCTGGCGGTTGCCCACGCTGGTGCGGTTGGTGCCGGTGCTGGTCGTGTTGGGCTGGCGGCTGTAGACGGTGACGTATTCGAGGAGGCCCGGATTGAGCCGTCCGTCCCGGTTGTCGGCGGGCGCCGAGACATCTCCATCGTTCTCGTTCGCGTCGAGCACGCCGTTGCGGTTGGCGTCCTCGCCGAAGAGGCGTTCCAGCGTCGCGCCGTAGACGAGGCGGAGTTCATCGGTGGTCTCGAAGTTCGCGTTCTTGCACTTCCTCGCCGGACTCAGCCGCTGGTAGACGTCGTCTTCCGCCCCGCTCGCCGTGGTCGTGCTGTCGGAGTCGCGCCAGTCGATGATGGCGGCGGCCAGCTCCACCGTCATGCCGGGCAACATCGCCAGCATGTCGGCGGTGACGTTGGTGGCGTTGATGTTGATCTTCGACGCCTCGTCGACGAGGGCGAACGTCGGCACATCGGAAGAGAGGGCGCTCGAATCGTTCCGCCCGATGAGCCAGAAAGCCGAGTCGCCCACCGGGACGTTCTCAGCCGAATACAGGCTGATGTCGGGCACCGCGCCGTTCGTGGCGTAGTTGGAAAGGATGTGGCCGACGTAGCGCGCCGCGCCGTTGACCGTGTGCTCGGCTTCGACCGCGGCCACACGGTTGTCACCGGCGCGCAGCTCGAAGCCCATCGAGTGCGCGAAGTAGAGCGCGAGCACGATCAGCCCGAATGAAATCCAAAGGACGAGGACCAGGATGGAACCGCGTTCAGCCATCCTGCCGTGATTGGCGGATCTAGGCCTCATGCGCCCCCTCCTGCGGCGGCGGCCGTGGTGTTCGTGCGGGGCTGGACCATGACGGGCACGATAAACTCGACGGGCGCGATCCGGGTGCGGTCGTTCGCCCCGGTCGTCAGGACGATCTGGACCTTGATGGCCAACGGCAGATTGGTGGACGTGGTGCTGTCCCAGGTCTCGATCCACGCGGCACCGTTGTAGAATTGCATCGAAAGCTGGTCGACGCCCGCCATGAGCAGCCGGGTTTCGGGCTGGTCGTTGGACGCGGGCAGGAGATTCCTCGTCACGCTGCGGATGAGGTCGCGGCCGGCGGCGTTGTTGATCGGGGCCACGAGGAAATAAGCGACCTTCTGCACCTCGGAGAACGGCGAGTTCTCATCGACGGCGCCGGTGGACGTGAAGATGTCGGGACAGGTCCGCACTCCGGTCGATTCCGTCCGGCTGCTCACCGCGTTGGTGGGAGCAGTCTGGAAGGGGCCGCCGAACGTGCCGCCGGGAAGCATGATGCCGGTCAGGTCCCGCTTGATCGTCGCGACCGTCTGCTGGATCGGCAGCGCGGCCTCGATGCTGGCCGACGTCTTGTTCCGCAAGCGCAACGCGCCGAAGTAGACGCCGTTGATCGCCGCGAGGACGATGGCGAACACCGCCAACGCCAGCATCATCTCCAGCAGGGTGAACCCTGCGGGGAGGCGGAGCGACGATGGCCGGCGGCGGATCATTGGACAAGGGTGGTGGCCGAGGTGGACAGGGTTTCCGGATTGTAGAGAGTGCTGATGTTGACGTCGTATTCCCTGCCCTGGGCGGTGAACACGATGCGGAGGGTCACGAGGTTGAGGGCGGCCACGGGCCACGATTCCGACTTCATGGTCCACGGGTAGCTGCGGAGGCCCTCCTCGGCCACGCCGTTGGCGGAGTTCTGCCGAAGCCCGCCGGTCACGATCAGCTCGTTGAGCACGCGTTCACCCACGCGGGCGGCCGTCACTTTCCGCTCGCCCACCTCGCCCGCGAGGCTGGCCACGCGGACGCCCTCGATAGCGACGGGGATCACGATGGCCATGAACACCAGGGCGGCCAGCACCTCCGCCAGCGTGAAGCCGGCGCAGGCGCGCGCCCTAGCGGCGGGCCGTCTGCAGGTTGTTCGTGTCCATCTCATAGTTGAGTCGGTTTCGGGTCGGCACTATCCACGCCTCGCCTTTTTTCGCGTCGCGGATGACGACGGCTTCCGGATTCGCCTCGCCGAGGAACGCATCCGGCGTGAAGCGGATCTGGAGCTGCCGGGGCGACGCGTTCTTTATCGCCGTCGATGTGGCGGTGGTCGAACGGACAACTTCGATCTTCAAGCCTTCCTCAAGTTCGAATTCCTTCGCCTGCTTGTCCTCTTTCACATAGCCGGTTTCAGTTTCGAGGCCGTAGGTCCGTTGCTTTTCATCAACCCAGAGAACCATCGGCACGCCTTCGGAAACCGCCCGGCTCTGGCCATAACGCGTCAGGGCCACGAAACGGCGCACTTCGGAGTCGAGGATGCGGCCCTTGAAGAAGTCGGAGAGCATCGGTCCGGTGATCGAGACGACGATCACGATGAGCGCCATCACGAGGATCAACTCGATCAGCGTAAAGCCGGAGACAGGCCGGGCAGCACTCCTGCCCGGGCATCCATCTGCGATCGGCTTCGCGCTGTTCATATTGAGGGTGGTCCTTCCGCCGGGTCCCGGACCGGGCGGTTCTGGTCAACGTTTCTGGTTGGCGGACTTCCAGTTGGTGATGTCGTCCTCGGTTCCGGCGCGGCCGTCGGGCCCCATGGACATCAGGTCGTAGCTCGTCGGGTTGTTCTTGCCGGGGCATTCGTAGACGTAGGGGTTCTGCCAGGGGTCCAGCGGAATATCGCTCTTCATGTAGGGCCCCTTCCATCCCGTGGCTTCGCGCGGAATGGTCACAAGGCCCTGCAGGCCGCCCTTGCCCTTGGGATACGAGCCGGTATCGATCTCGAAGGAATCGAGAGCGGTGCCGAACGTCGCGATCTGCGACGTGGCGGCGGTGACCCGCGCCTGCTCGGTGCGGCCGGAGAATTTCGGAACGACGATGGCCGCGAGCACGCCGAGGATGACGAGCACGAGCAGCAGTTCGATGAGGGTGAAGCCCCGCCGGGTCGCACGGGCGGAGGGACGGGTGAGGTGGCGGTTCAGTTTCATAGATTGTTTATGGCTCCTACTTGATGTGGTCCTGCAGCGAGAAGATCGGGATGACCATGCCGATGAAGATGACGCCGACGAATCCGGCGATGAAGAAGAGCATCAGCGGTTCGGCGAGGGCGACGGAGGCCTTCAACTGGCGGTCGAGATCGCCTTCGGTCACGTTGGCGATGCGGACCAGCTCGCCGTCGAGGCGGCCGCTTTCCTCGGCGACGGAGATCATCTCCAGCGTCGAACCGGAGAACAACGTGCGGCATTCACCTAGGCTCGGTCCGAGCTGTTTGCCTTCCTTCACGCGCTCGATCGAGTTCGACACGGCGTCGACGAGTATCTGGTTGCCGATGGAGCGGCGGGCGACGTTGAGGCCGTTGATCAGCGGCACGCCCGCGCCGAGGAGCGTCCCGAGCATGCGGCAGAAACGGGCCATGGCGAACTGCGCCGCCAGCGGTCCGATCACCGGCGCCTTCAGGATAAACCCTTCCCAGACACGGCGGCCCTTCTCGGAAACGAACCAGCTCCGCAGGAGATAGCCCGCGATGCCGATGCCCACCGCGATGAAGATGCCGTAGGAACGAACCGCCTCGCTCACCCCGACGATGATCTGGGTGATCAGGGGAAGCTTCGCGCCGAAGCCGGCGAAGATCGTCTGGAAGCGCGGAATGAAGAAAACGAGGAGGAAGATCAACACGCCCAGCGCGAGGATGAGCAGGATGACGGGATAGAGCAGCGCGGTCATGACCTTGCCCTTCATCTCCTTCTCGCGGGCCTGGAAATCGGCGATCTGCGCGAGCACGACGTCCAGAAAGCCGCCCGTCTCTCCCGCCTCGACCATGGCGACGTAGACACGGGGAAAGGTCTCGGGCGACTGCGCCATCGCGTCGGCCAGGGACATTCCGTCCACGACGCGGTCATAGACGCCCTTCCATTCCTCACGCGCAAACGGCGTGGCGGCTTCGCGTTGGAGGATGACGAGCGCGCGGCTCAAAGGAACGCCCGCGGCCAGAAGGCTGGAAAGGAGCCGGGTGAAGTTTTCGAGGATTCGCGGCGTGATCTTGCCTTTGCCGCCGAGGGAGATGTTCCACTTGGATTCAACTGCCGGCTGCCTGCCCGAAGCGGCCGCTTCCTTGGCCGAGGACTTGTCGACGGGAGCCGCCTTGCCCGCCGCCGGCTTCACGGGTGCCGGTTTGGGAGCGGGCTTCGCGGAGGACTTTGGAGCGGCTCCATTGGTGCCGGCACCATTGCGCTCGGCCAGTTTGATGGGCCGCAGACCCAAGTTCTCCATCTGGCGAAAGGCATCCTGACGGCCGCCGGCTTCGAGTTCGCCTTCCATCGTGCGACCGTCGTTCTGGACCGCCTTGTAAAGGAAAGTGGGCATGGCGCTTCTCAGGCTTGCGGGACGGAAATCATGGGCGAGGTGTCGCCGGAAACGTCGCCGACGGCGGAATCCTTGGTCACGCGGAGGACCTCCTCCGCCGTGGTGACTCCGAGGCGGACCAGGCGCCATCCGTCTTCGGACAAGGGCCGCATCCCCCCCTTGCGCGCGACGACGCCGATCTCGCCGCTCGACGCATTTCGGAGGATCATCTGGCGGATCTCGTTCGTGGTGTCCATCCACTCGAAGATGGCGCGGCGACCGTGGTAGCCGGTGTTGCGGCACTCGCGGCAACCGACGGCGCGGAAGACGACGATGTCATTGGGAAAGCCGAGCTGGACCTTGAGCGAGTGGGTCGTGGGCGACGTGTCCTCGGCCTTGCAGTGCGGGCAAAGCACACGCACGAGACGCTGGGCCAGCACGGCTTCCAACGAGGACGCGACGAGGTAGGGCTCGACGCCCATGTCCACAAGGCGGGTCAGGGCGCCGGGCGCGTCGTTCGTATGCAGGGTGCTGAAAACCAAGTGGCCCGTCAGGGATGCCTGGACGGCGATCTGGGCGGTTTCCTTGTCGCGGATTTCGCCGATGAGCAGGACATCGGGGTCGTGGCGGAGAATGGCGCGGAGACCGCGGCCGAAGGTCAGGCCCGACTTCTCGGAGACCTGGATCTGGTTGATGCCCTTGAGCTGATACTCGATGGGGTCCTCGATCGTGATGATCTTCCGGACCTTGTCGTTGATCTCGTTGAGCGCGGTATAAAGCGTGGAGGTCTTGCCGGAACCGGTCGGTCCCGTGACGAGGATGATGCCGTGGGGCAGGCCGAGCACACGGCGGAAAGATTTCAGTTCACGCGGGTCGAGCCCGAGTTCGCCCATGCCGCGGAGCGTGGCGCTCTGACGCAGAAGGCGCATGACCACGGCCTCGCCGTGGAGCATGGGGATGACGGAGACGCGGATGTCGATTTCGTTGTCGTCGAGCCGGATCTTGATGCGGCCGTCCTGGGGGAGGCGCTTCTCGGCGATGTTGAGATGGCTGAGGATCTTGACGCGGGAGACGATGGCCGGCTGGAAGCGCTTGATCTGTGCGGGAACGGGAATTTCCTGGAGCACGCCGTCGATGCGGTAGCGGATCTGGAGTTCGTCCTCGAACGGTTCGAGGTGGATGTCCGACGCGCGGAGCTCGATGGCGTCGCGCAGGACCTGGTTGACGAAGCGGATGATCGAGGCGTCTTCGGCGGCGTTGTCGAGGTTCGTGTCCTCCTCGTTCTCATCGTTGACCACCTGGAAGGACTCCTCCTCGCCGAGGGTGTCGATGGTGTCGGCGCCGACACCGAGGCGTTTCTTCAGCTCGCGCTGGATGGCCTCGGCCGGTGCCAGCACGGGCTGGAGGCGCAGACCGATCATGGTCTTGAGCGCATCCAGCCCCTGCGTGGCGAACAACCGGCTCGTGGCGATCTCGACGTGGCCGTTGACCCGGCGGAGCGGCAGCAGCTCTTCCTTCAGGAGGAGCCGGGCCGGGAAGAGCGAGAGCACTTCCTTGTCGGGTTCACGGTCGTCGAGCGCGGTGAAGGTGAGGCCGTATTCCCCGGCCAACCAACGCAGGACCTGCTCCTCCGACACGTCGCCGCCTTCCTTCGCCGCCCCGGGATACATCCGGGCATCGGCGGCGGAGAGCTGGCGGGCCGAAACCATCCGGTCCATCAGCTCGCGCAGGGCGTTGTTCGTGTCGGTGGCACTCATGTCCTTCGAGTGGGCAAACAGCCTTACTTGAGGAGGCCGAACATCACGGCGACCGCTTCCTGGCGGACGCTGAGAACCTTCTTCAACTCGCCTTGGGCGGATTCAAGCTTGGCCTCAGCCGCTTTGCGGGCTTCGCGGACTTTGGCCAGCTTGGCTTTGACTTCTTCGGCCGGAGCCTTCGATTCGATGGCCTTCTGGAGTGCTTCCTGGTCGGGATCAGGCGTTCCGCCGAAACCACCGCGACGTCCACCGCCGCCGTTGTTGGCGGTGTCGGCGCCCTGGTCACCGCCGGGACGCCGCAGCAACGCCCCCATGCCGCCCATGCCACCGGTTCCGCGGCGGGCATCCGTGACGGCGGTGATGCGTTCCGAGATCAGTTTCCACTCGGCGTCGTCCTTCACGTCGAAGGATTCACGCATGCGATCCATCATGCGCTTCTGCATCTCAGCGGGATCGAAGTTTCCGCCGCCGCGCTGGGCGAAGGTGGACTGGGTGCCGACCGAAAGGGCGAACATCGCCGCCGTGATTGCAAGGGTCTTTCCGAGAAGTTTCATACCGTGTGCCTTTGATTGAGTTGTGTTGGGTTCAGGCCCCCGACCATAAGCAACGACTGGGACAGGGACCGAGTGTGGAGACGCAACCAAGGTTCAACGGTTACGCTTTGCATGAAATAAACTTGTGCGGAAAAGCAGCGTGCAAATCCTGCGCATCAGGGCTTTCCGAAGCGCAACACTTTCACGGACAGACGACCTCGGACCAGCGGACCACCAAGGCATCAAGGCACACGAAAGCGTGCGGCTCAGGCCGATGCTGGAGGACGGAAGGAAACGGAGCGATCAGTGGCAGCCGCAGGTGCCGTCGCTGCAGTCGCCCGCGAAGTCGTCGGCCACCGGAACGCGGCCCGTCTCGAAAGTCTTGCCGACGTATTTCGCGATGGCCTGCTGCATCTTCTGCATCTGCTCCTGCGCCTGCACGAAATCCTGCCCGAGGGCGTTCTCGAAGAAGGCCTGGCGGGCGGACTCAAACTCGCCGATCTCCGCCTCCGCCAGCGGCTGACCCATCTGCTGCTTCTGCTGGAGCGTGGCGCCCTTTTCGTTGAGCTCGTTCAACAGGGCACGGGCTGATTCATCGGCCTCAAACCGTTCCAGCCGGGTGACGACCGAGCGGAAGTCGGGCATAGCGGCGAGGGTGGTGCACAGTTCGAGCGTCTTCAGGAGGAGCGGGCTGCCTTCGGGAAGTGGTTGCATGGTTCTAAAAATGCCGAAGTCAACGGACCATCCCGGACCACGCGGCAGTTCCCAAACCTTGCACTTCAGTCCGATGAGTCCAACGGAAATTCCCGCCGGCTCCGACGGAAGTCCCAAGGACCGGGGGCTGACTTCCCCGAAACTCCGCCCGCATGAGCGACACCTCCAGCGGCCGCGCAAACGGCTCTCCGGGCAGGACTCGAACCTCCGTGACTCGTCCCGACGCTCGGACTCTTCAGCACGGTCATGCTCGTCGTGAGGGGAGTCATCGGGTCCGGCATCTTCCGCAAGTCCGGCGTCATGATGTCCGAAGTCGGCTCACCCGGACTGCTGCTCGCGGTGTGGCTTCTGGCCGGCGTCATCACGCTCTTCGGCGTATTTGTTCTTCGGAGGAAAATGCCCGATGCCCCGAGGCCCTACCGCGTGCCTGGGTATCCCATCGTGCCGACCGTGTTCGTCGTGTTCGCAACGGTCTTCCTCGCGCTGACGATCTACAACGACCTGTCGACCTACCAGAAGGCCTTGGCCGCTGGACAACCGGCCGTGATCAACTCCACCTTCGGCATCCTCCTCATCGCGGTCAGAACGCCGGTCTACCTGCTCTACCGAAAGCGGGGGTGAGCGGTGGAACCCGAACAAGATCTTGGGCGCTTCACCCGCACCCTGGCCCTCTCCTTCAGGCAAAGGGTTGGGGTGAGGGTGGGCTTGCAGGAGCAACCTTCCATGATCCACTCCACCTTCGACCTCCTCACTTCTTGATGTCGTCGAAGTAGTCCTTCACGGCACCGCGGTAGGCGCGGGGAACCTTCTCGTCGGAGAGCGCGGCGCGGGCGTCGCTCTGGGCGGCGGCCATGGCCTGCTCCACTTCCACCTTGCTCGTGCCTTTGATGCTGACGCCCTTGAGCGTGACGCTGGGCATCGGGCCGCCGGGATTGAGCCGGCCCTTGAGCTTGGTAGGATCAAGGTTCTCGGCGAGCTGGCCGTCGCCGCGATCGGTGTGGCCCCTGCCATCCATGTCGGGGCGTTCGATGCCGGTGTTGTCCCAAAGCTCGGTCTGCTCGGGGAAATACATCATGCCCCCCTCCTCCGCCCAAGTGCCGACGCCGCGACCGGGTTTGCCGCCTTTGCCGGCACCAGGGTTGTTGCACTGGCCCCAGTTCTTGCATTGGCCGACGGCCATCTGCGCGCGGTTGAGGGCTTCGAGCTGGGCCATGAGCGACTCGGCATCGCCCATCTGTTCCATCAGGCGCTGGAGTTCGTTGGCGGCCTCGGCGAGCGAAGCAGACGCGGCCTGTTGTCCGTCCTTGCCTGAGCTGCTTGGATTGTTGCACTGGCCGGCGGCCTTCTTGAGCATCTCTCCCAGCTTCGCACTGTAGCGTTCGCCCTGCTTGACGGAGTCTGCGACCTGCTTGGCGATCTGGGCCAGCTGCTCCTTCGAGAGCTCACCTTTTTTCAGCATCTCGGCCATCTTCTCCAAAGACGCCTTGGCCTGTTCGGCCTGGCCGTTCTTGAGCTGTTCGGCGAGGTCCTTGCCCATCTTCTCCGCGCTCTGCTGGGCGTTCGCGAGCTGCTTGGCGAGGTCGCGGAGCTGTTCGAGATCCTTGGTGGCGAGGTTGAGGTCGCGGAGGAACGCCTCGGAGTTGCCCTGTTGCAGGTCTTTGATGGCTTTTTCCAAATCCGGAAGCGATTGGCCCATTGCTGCGGACTGCTTGGCCATCTGCGAAAGCGACTGGGCGAGCTGCTGCTGCGCTTCGGGCGACATTCCACCGGGCTGTTGCATGGCGGCAGCGGCGGCTTCCTGGGCTTTCTGGAGGTCGGCCTGGAGTTTCTCCATGGCCTTTTCCATCTCGGCGTGTTTCTCGGTTTCCTTCTGCAAGGCCTCGGCGCGGCGCTGCATCTCGGGGCTGGCGGCGGCGGTTTTGCTGGAAGCCTGCGAGGACCGGGCGAGCTGCTTGAGACCGGGCGCCTTGCCCATCTCCTTCAACTGCTCGCGGACCTTCTCGGCGGCGGTGGAAAGTTCCTTCAAGGCTTCGGGACGGGAGAGCTTGGCTCGTTCGAGTTCCTTGCCGAGGTCGATGGCGTTCTCGATGCCGGCCTGGACGATGGGGCTGGCGTTGGTCTTCTGCTCGGCCTGGCGCTGGAGGACTTGGACGAGGTTCTGCCCCACGTCCTTGATGACGGCCTGCTCATGCTGCTTTTGCAGCCACGCGGCGGAACGGAACTCCGGCAGCCATTGCAGCGCGGCTCCGACCGCCAAGCAGGCGACGGCGATGCGGAAGGGGCGGTTCAACTGGAAGGGGATCAGCTTCGCTGGATCGAGTTTCCCGGCGTGGTCCACGGCGTCGCGGTGGATGAGGCGGCTCCAGTCGGTGTCGGTGCGGTCGAGTTCGAGCGCGGAGCTGAGGCGGTCCTTCAGTCCGGCCTTTTGGTCCAGCCAACGCGCGGCGGCGCTTTTGTCGGAGCGGCGAAGAATCCCGGCGAGAAACACGGCGACGGTCGCGGCGAGTCCGACCACGCCCACGGCCCAGACCCATTTCTCGGGCATGGGCGCGAGCTTGAAGACAATGAGCGCGACCAACCAGACGGCGGCGGCGAAACACAGCGCGATGCCAAGCCAGTTGAGTGCGTGTAGGAGAAGAAAACGACGACGGGCGTTGTCGACGACCGCATGGATCACCTCGGAACCCTTCATGGTCGAAACGTGGTAGCAGGCCCTGTTTTTGGCCAGCGGAATGTTTGCCCGACGATCCCGGTTCCGGCACCCGTTGGCCCGGCAGTCCCCGGTCCAAGTGGGCGACTTCCGTCAGACGGACTCGGGCGACAAAGAGTTGACGCCGGCCGGACCGATCAGGCGTTCGACGGACTCGAGGATCTGCTCCCGGGTAAACGGCTTGTGGAGGGCGATGTTCGCGCCGAGGCCGGTGGCGGCGTGGAGGAAGTCGTAGCTGGTAACGCGGGACCCGCCGGAGATGGCGATGATCTTGACGGCCGGGAATCCCTTACGAAGCACTGAGATCGTCTCAAGCCCCTCCTGGTCGGGCATGATCAGGTCGCATATCACCAAATCGACCGGGGTTTTGCGGAAGGTGCTGAGGCCCTGACGGCCATCCACCGCTTCGGCCACGAGGTAGCCGGCCCGGACAAGGATCTGACCAAGCACGCGCCGAAGGCCGTCGTCGTCGTCGATGATTAAGATCTGTGGCATCTGGATCGCTCTCTACAAAAGGTAGGCGGGAGAGATTGATGAATGAAAGCGGATTGATCGGACTCCGCAGCAGTTTCGACGGGCCGAGCTTTCACAAGAGGTCCCTGGTCCGCCTGCCCGTTCTCGAAGCGGCGGCGGATGGCAACGCGGAGATCAGCCTCTCCTCCACCATGGGCTCCTGAAGCTTTTCTGAATCTTCCGTGTGAAGCTCGGAACGTTTTGATCGAGCGACGAAGAAGCCCCTGAACAGGAATTTCAGGTTCAACCAAAACGCCGACCCGCTCCAAGGCGTCGACGCTTCAATCCTCCCGCTTCTTTTCTTTGAGCTCATTGTTTCAACAGCCCCGCTTCAGGGTTCCACGAACCCCAGGACAGGTTCTTCTGCGACGACGATCTCCATCGACGCCGCACCGGGTCTTCATCGGCAATGACCGTTTCACGGCCGCTGTCGGAGCCATCGGAGAATCCCGCCCGATGCTTTAGGAAGAACTGACCCTGCGTATCCGGAGTCGAAAAGCCATCACACCCGCGTCAGCCCTGCGTGCGGCCAAGGAGACGGCTGATGAGCTCGGCCGCATCGCGGATGTTGTAGGGCTTGGCCAGAATCTCGACGTCGAACTCGGCCTTGAGTCGCTCCTGCTCGGGCGCCTCCAGATAACCGGAGGCCAGGACGAGCTTGGTGCCGGGAGAGATCCTGACGACTTCGCGCATGAGCTCCTCGCCCGTCTGCTCGCCCATGTTGAAGTCGGTCAGGAGGAGATCGATCTTCTTCCCGGTCGCGGCGATGACTTCGAGCGCTTCCCTGGGGTTCCGCGCTGTCAACACGTCGTAGCCCACGGCCGTGAGGAAGGTGGAAGCGAAGTCGATGACGAGTTCGAGATCGTCGACCACGAGGATGGTCCCGGTGCCCTTGAGGGATTTGGAGATCTTCTTCTGCGTCGGCGCCACGGGACCGGAATCGACCACGGGGAGGTAAATGCTGAACGTCGTCCCCTTGCCGACCTCGCTCTCGACATCGAGGAAGCCTCCGGACTGGTTGATGATGTTGTGGACGATCGCAAGACCGAGGCCGGTTCCCTTGCCCGGTCCCTTGGTCGTGAAAAACGGTTCGAAGATCCGGAGCAGGACCTCGGGGGGAATGCCGATGCCGGTGTCCGCGATGGAGCAGCGGAGGAACGGGACGTCGATGCGCGAACCGGCCGGAAGGCGCTGGACCTGGTCGGGCTTCAGGGCGACCACCGCGTTGGAGACGATGATCTGCCCGCCGTTGGGCATCGCGTCATGGGCGTTGATGCAGAGGTTGAGCACCATCTGCTTGGCGCGGACGCCGTTGATGCGGGCCATGACCGGGTGCTCCGTCGGATGGATGGCGATCGTGACCTTGTTCTTGAGGAGCTTCCTGGCCATCTCGGACACGTCGCCGATGATGCCGTTGAAATCGATGACCGTTTCCTGCTCGTCGCTGATCCGGCTGAAGGAGAGGAGCTGCTGGGTGATGTCGGCCGCCTGCGAGGCCGCATCCTCGATCTGGTCGATGCGTGAACGGACCTTCTCTGGCAGGTCGGGCTCCAGATTGATGACGGAGATGTTGCCCTTGATGGCCTGGAGGAGGTTGTTGAAGTCGTGGGCCACGCCGGCGGCCAGCGCGCCGATCGTCTCCATCTTCTGGCTCTGCTGGAGCAGGCTTTCCAGTTCATGGAACCGGCTCTGGTCGGTCACGATGTAGACGAGGCCCCGGGATTCGCCATCCAGGCGCCAGGGCACGATGCGGACGAAGAAGCGCTTGCGCGGACCCAGGCTCTGGGCGAATTCCCGCAGGTCGCCGCCGCTCAGGACGGCGCGGAACAGCGACTCGAGCTCTTCCCGCTGGCCTTCGTCCGGAACGAATTTCAGCAGCTCGTCGCCGATCTTCGGGGGCCGGTCGAAGCGGAGGTAGCCGTGGTCGGGAGGGAGCTTCTGCCAGCTTTCGTTGAAGTCGGTCAGGCGCAGGCTGGTGTCGACGGCATACACGCCGGAATCGAGGGAGTTGATGATCGAAAGGGTCAGCTGGTGCTCGCGCTGCAACGAGGACAACAGCCGGCGGGTGACGGTGAGGTCCCGCTCGAACGAAACAGCCCCGATGAACTCGCCCTTCGTGCCGTAGATGGGCGACATCATCGCCTCCACCGGGAAGGCCGTGCCGTCCCGGCGGATGTTGTCCATGTCGCCCTTCCACGTTTCTCCGGCCTCCAGGCGCTCGATTGATTCCCTGACCTTGTCCTCGAAGCCGGGCGAGCGGAAGGCGTCGAGCTTCTGCCCGAGGATTTCTTCCAGGGTGAAGCCCGTCTTGCTCTCCATCGCCGGGTTCGCGTAGCTGATGCGGAACTCGGCATCCGTCAGGAACACGACGTCCTCGCTGGAGTCGATGGCGGCGGTCAGGCGCTGGGCATGGGATTCAATCCGCCAGAGGCGGCCGGCATCGCTCAGGGTCACGAGGCTGTGGTCCTCGCCCAGCGGCACGACGCTGACGTTGACGACCGTCGAGAGCTGGCCGGCCAGAAGCAACGAGACCCCGTTGAGAGTCCCCGGCTCGCGACGGGCGAAGAGATCCTGGAGCCGTTCGGCCGTCGATCCACTGAAAAGCTGGAAGATGGCGTTCTCCGGGTCGAACCCCCGGCCGTCCGCCAGCCAGCAGGCCGCGGCTTTGTTGAAATCGTCGATGTTGCCCCCGCGTCCACAGATGACCTGGGCTTCCGGGGACTCGACGAACACGGCCTTCCACCATTCGTCGCGCAGCTGGTTCCTGACTTCGGGGGAACTTGGCAACGCGCGGTAGAACTGGGTGAAGCTCATGGTTCAGCAGTAGACGAGGAGGCTCTGGGAGATCGGGCTGATCCGGTGGTGGTTTCGGATCTTGTCGATGTAGGTCTCCGTCAGCTTCTGCCCTCCGGGAAAAAGGAGCATCCCGGTATTCGTGTAGATGCCCTTGGCCAGGACCATCCCAGCGGAGAGCTCGATCAGGAGCACCTCCTTCTGCCGCTTGGGCACCGCGGCCTTGGGAAGGCACCGGACAAGCGTGCGGACGGCGTCGGGATCGTAGGCCCGTCCACTGCCCCGGGTAAGGAGCTCGGCGGCGCCAAAATGATCAAGGTTGCTCTCGGCATAGTCCACGGCCACGGCGAGGAGCCGGGCCATGGGGGGAATCTCCTCGGCCCGCAATCCGTCTGGATAACCCCCGCCGTCGAAGCGTTCATGATGGCCCCGGATGGTCACCCCCACCTCTTCCAGGGTGTGGACGAAGCCGGCCAGTTCCTGGCCCACGACGGGATGGTGCCGGATGAGGGCGAGCTCGGCCTCGGTCAGGCTGTGGGGCTGCTTCTCCCAGCGACGGATGAGATGGCGCGGCACGCCGACCATGCCGATGTCGTGAAGCCATGCGCTCGTCTCCAGGACCAGCCGGTCCTTGTCGGACAGCTTCAGGTCGTCGGCCATGGCGCGGCTCAGCTCGAAGACCCGGCGGGCCTGCGAGCCCAGCGTGGGATAGAACGTCTCCATCGACTTCACGCAGAGTTCGATCGAGTGCTGGAGATTCTTCTGGAGGGCGGCGTTGAGTCCGCCCAGCTGGACGTTGTAGGCCCCGACCTGGGCGACCTTCTCCTCGAGCTGGGCGTTGAGCCTGGAGAGCTTCTCGTTCATGGCCAGCGTGGTGGCCTGGAGGACGAGGTTCTTGCAGATGAGCTCGTAGCGCTGGATGGCGTTGCGGACGGTGGCGAGGAGCTCCTCGCGCAGCCAGGGCTTGATGACGAAACGGTAGATTTCGCCCTTATTGATGGCGTCGATCACCGTGTCGAGCTTCGGCACGGCGGTGATGAGGATGCGCGTGGCGTCGGACTGGATCTGGCGGGCCTGGGCCAGGAACTCCAGTCCGGTCAGCATCGGCATGGCCTGGTCGGTGATGATCGCGGAAAACTGCCGCTCCTTCACGATGCGAAGGGCCTCGATGGCGTTGGGACAGGTGACCACCTGGTAGCCTTCCCGCTGGAGGGTTTCCCTTAGGGCAACAAGGACGATCTCCTCGTCGTCGACGACGAGGATGCTGTGGACGCTGTTTTCCGCCTGCATTGACATGGATTTCCCTTAGTCTTCCGACCTCAGCAGCGATTCCAGACGCTGCTCGACGTCGCTGTCCATCGCATCCGACGAGAAGACCTCGTCGGCGCGCGCGCCGGTGTTCACGTCGATCTCGTCGAGATTCCGCCCGACGAGCTGGAGCATCACACGGAATCCCGCCGGGAGCCTGCGCCTGATTTCGGGGAGCTGGAGCAGGAAGCGTTGGTCCTCTGGTTCGACGAAGAACATGACACCATCGACCGGATAGCCCGCATTGAGGATGTCGTCGACACCCTCGACCGAGCTGGCGGTGACGACTTGATAACCGATCTCGCGGAAGCGTTGGACGCGCCGCTCGAGCATCTGGCCGCCGGCCCCGGCGAGAAGCAGGGTGCGCCGTCGGACGACTTCGCCAACCTTACGCTCCTCGGGCGTGTCGAAGGTGGCCTCCGGCAGCCAGAGACAGAAGGTGGTCCCACAACCCTCCTTGGATTCGACGGTGACCATCCCGCCGTGTTTCTCGACGAAGGACTCCGTGATGTAGAGCCCGAGGCCCGTGCCCCGCTGGGCGCCCTTCGTGGTGAAGAAGGCACCGAAAATCAAGGCCAGGTGTCTTTCCGGAATGCCGCATCCGGTATCGGAGACTTCAAGGCAGACTGCGGGAAGTTTCGGAAAAATGCCCTTGGTATGGCGCTTGGCCGGGATTCTCTCATGGCGGCTGGTCTTGAACGTGAGGGTTCCTTTCGCGGCCATGGCATCGGCGGCATTCAGGGTCAGATTGATGATGACGCGCTGGAACTCGACCGGATCGACGTAGATCGGAAGCGGCTGCGAGGCCGTCCGGGTTTCGATCCCGATGCTCTTGGGGAGGATGATCCGGACCAGCCCGGAGAGGTCGGTGACGATCTCATTCAGGTCGTGGTAGTTCCTCTCCCCGGTCTCGCCCAGATGCAGGTTGATCATCCGATGCACCAGGTTGTTGGCCTGCATCGAGTTGTTTTTGATCAGCCCGAGACCTTCATGGAACTTGTGGGCCGGATCTATCTCCATGAGATAGTTTTCAGAAATGCAATGGATGCCCGCCATGATGTTTCTGAAATCATGCGCCAATCCTAGCGTGAGGGCGGCGAGCGTCTCCTTCCACGAAGCAGCCGTCAGCCGTTTCTCGGCGATGGTCTGTCGCGTGACATCCACCCAGAAACCCTCGTAGCCCAGGAGAAGCCCGTTGCGCGTCAGGATCGGCTGCCGGTGTTCAAGCACGTAGGAGACCTTCCTGGTCTGGATGTGGCAGACGCGGTAGGTGAACGAACAGCTGGCCCCGGACTTGGCCGATTTGGACAGCATGTCCTGAAGTTCACGGGCGTCGCCATCGTGCACCACGTCCCAGAACTTGCCGGGAAGACGGCACCAATTCTCGACCGAGATTCCCGTAAGCACCTCGATGTTCTGGCTGACGAACTGGAAGCTGAAATCAGGCCTTTGACGGAATATCACGCCGGGCCAGCGCTTCATCAGGCTGTCCAGCTGCGCTTCAGCGCGGAGGAGCCTCATGAACATGGAGCGCCGGGCGCTTTCCGAACGCAGATGTTCGTCCCAAGTCGCCTCCTCCAGTTCGTTGAGCGGCGGGAGCACGGACGAAAGCCTCACGGAAAACCCGCCTGGAAACCTCGTGATCTCCATCTGCATCCACTGGCCGGAGGCCGCGCCGATCATCGATATGCTGAAGTGCGACTTGGAGAACTCGCCCGAACTCCGGCGCAGCATTTCATAGGCTCCCAAGGTCTCCGATCCGCGGCGCGCGAGAAGTTCACCCAAATCAACTCCGAGCGCAGGCCCTTGGCGGAGTTCGAGCCATTCCTGCAGGGGCTCATCCATCGACAGGACACAGCCCTCGCCATCGCCGACCGCCGTTCCGGCCTCAAGCCAGAAAGCGGTTCCTGCGGGCGGCTGGGGTTCCTGGGAAGGCAGCATGCCATCCAGCAGGTCGGGCTGATGCATCTGGACTACGAGCATGGTGGAATGGGGTGATCGACGAAGAAGGACGCCCGCGCCGGCATGGAAGCCGAAGGGCAGGAGTCGCATGCCATCAAAGGCATTTGCAACGGACGCGAACCGTGGAGGCTCAGCATAGCAACACCGGACTATCGGACCACCCCGGTCGCCGCTTGAGAAAGCCTTGGACTCGGTTGGTCGGTTTACGGGGAAGACTTAGCGCGGAGCCCCAGGCAAAACCAACGAAAATCATGGCTGGCACCCGCCGCAGAACCTTGCCCCGAAAGGATACAAAACGAACCAGCCAGTTCCACGAGTGAAACCCAAAAGCCCTTTCCGTCCATTTTTCGACATCCGGCTTGACGAAGCGAACGGCTACTCAGGATGTTCAAATCACAAACAATGAAAGGACGTGGAACATCGGTCTCCGTGGGGCAAATCGGAGCTGCGGTCATCGTCACCAACTCCTCTGGACAGGTTCAGGACCAAAGTCCCGGGGCACTGGAGTTGTTCGCGTCGGGAGAACCTCCGGAAGGCGGATCGGTCGAACTCTGGCCCCTGTTCCCGGCCCGTTTCCAGGTCCAGCTCGGAGCCATGGCTTCGATGGCGCCGTCCGTCCCGTTCGTCGAATTCAAGATGAGCGTCGATCACCGGGACAGGCCGCGCACATGGCTCGAAGTCCGCGCCTACGTCCTGCTCGACCAGGAAAGGAAACCGGCGGGCGTCGTCCACCTCTGCAACGACATCACGTGGATGATGCAGGAGGAACTTTTTCCCAACGGCGGCACCGTCACCAAACCGGAGACGATGAAGAGCCTCTATCAAAGGCAGAAGCATGAAGCCCTCGGAACGCTGACCGCCGGACTGGCCCACGACTTCAACAACCTCCTCACGGCCATCCTTTCGCATATCGACTTGGTCTTGTCGGCCCCCGAGTTCCCCTCCTCGCTCCAACGCCACCTCGTCATCGCCCGCACCAGCGGCCGTCGCGCGGCCGAGCTCGTAAGCCGGCTCCAGACCTACAGCCGCCAGGCGCCGACCGCCAAATCAACGGTCAAACTGTCCCCGATCGTGCAAGAAGTCGCCTCGGTCCTGAAGCGCACCATCGATCGCAGGATCGTCGTCCGGAGCGAACTCAAAGCCGGTGAGGAATGGACCACCAACGGGGATGCGAGCCAGATCACCCAGGTGTTGATGAACCTGTGCCTGAACGCCCGCGACGTCATGGGCGAAGGCGGCACCCTCACCATCGGCGTCCATCAAGTCGCCTTCGACGGCTCAGCGCTGGTGGAACCCCGCCGGGCCGGCGAGTTCATCAAACTCTCGGTCTCCGACACGGGCGAGGGAATCTCGGCCGACACCATCAACCGGCTGTTCGAGCCCTACTTCACCACGAAGGAATTCGGCAAGGGAATGGGCCTCGGGCTGGCCATCTCCAACGGCATCGCCCACGACCATGGCGGCTGGATGGAGGTCGAAAGCGAGGTGGGCAAGGGGAGCCGATTCAGCGCGTATTTTCCCCGCCTCGCCCCAAGCCAGATCGAAACGCGCAGCGCCCCGGCGCCCGTCGCTGAGACCAAATCCCTCGAAGGCACGGAGACGATCCTGTTGGTCGATGACGAAGAACTCGTCCGGCTGGTGGCCCGCGCCGTCCTGAGCTTCCGCGGCTACCACATCGTCGAAGCCGTCAACGGCGAGGATGCGGTCGCGAAGTATGAGGCGACCCCGGAGAAGTTCGATCTGGTGCTCATGGACCTCCACATGCCGCGGATGAACGGCTGGGATGCGATGGGGAAAATCCGCGAGCTGAATCCGAAGGCCAAGATCATCCTGCTCTCGGGCGGTGCCATGCAGGATCTACCGGAGGATCTGAAGGCCAAGGGGGCCATGGCGGTGCTGCAGAAGCCGTTCGAGAACATCGAACTCGTCCAACTGGTCCGACGCATCATCGACAAGGACAATGGCGGGAAGACCTGAACCGCAGGTCGAGCCGTGATTGGGCCGGAGGAACCTCTGCCCTAGGAATACGCCACCCAGGCGGATTCATTCG
>JAYTUE010000101.1:0-7772 GCA_043744715.1 Verrucomicrobiota bacterium
AAGGCCGCAGGGGCTGCTTTTGCCGCCGTCACACCCGCCGATTGCCAGGGGTTCTTTTTACATGCCGGCTACGCTACATGATTTATGGAAACGCTCTAACTGGCTGCGGCGTGCTGGAGTCGACCTTACGGCCGTGGAGAAACGAGTTTCAGCCAAAACAACGCAGGTATACGTCAATGACCTCGGGCTCTTGCCTATGTTCGAGGTCAAGTGGTCGGACATTCTCACCAACGATGTCATCGGACCGAACATCGAGGTTACGATCTACGGAACTAAGCCCGAGATCACCGGTTTCTACATTGGGGTTGGCGTGGGCGAATTTGTCACCCGCCCATCCATCTTCTCAGCCACCAATCTGCTCACCCTGGAGACCAACGCCCAGCCGGTCGTCTTCGTTCCCGCCCAGCCTGGAGACGACCCGAAGAAGGACGGGAAGTAGGATCATTTCGGCCACGGACAGCGGAACAACGTCGGACGGATGTCATCGGGGTGCGCCTTGCGGCTGAGTCCGTTGTTGTCGGTGACCATCCAGAAGCCCCCGGCGTCCACGGCCAGTCCCTCCATGTTGCCGGTGTTGAAGCGCGTGAGGTAGGCGGACTCCGGATCGCGTTCGCAGGCGGACCAGTCGTATTCGGCCACGACCCGCCTGGACGCCGGATCGACCTCCAGGATCTGTGCGCGGCTGCGGACGAGGATGAACAGACGGCCCTTGTAGGCGGCGAGATCGGAGAAGTGGGCCTCGTTGATCAACGGCACGTTGTAGGTCGGGCAGAAGTCGTCGATCACCTTCAACGTCGTCAGGTCCACCACGATGATGCGTGGCAGGCTGCGTTCGTTGGCCACGAAGAGGTGGTTGCCGATGACAGCGACGCCTTCGAACGACGCGTTGCCGTCCTTCGGATCGAAATACTTCGCGACGGGCGACCAGTCGATGGCGAGGCGCTCCAGCGTGGAACCGTCGGGGCTCATGCGGAGAATCCAGCGGTTCGCCTCCTCGCAGACGTAGATGCGGCCTTGGTCGTCGCGGGTCAGGCCCTCGATGTCGTAACGGTCGATCTTGTCCTTGTTGAAGGGCGCTAGCTGCGACGGCTTCAGGAACTGCGGCAGGACCGTGAGGCTCGCGGCGTTCGTGCCCTTGGGGAAATCGATGCGGTAAAGATTGGTGTGGTTGTCGCACAACGTCCACAGCTCGCCATTCGGCTGGAGCATGAGCGCGGAGGAATCGAAACGGCCGTCGGACGGAAGGTTGATCTGCCAGACGGAGGATGGTTTCAGGACGAAGCGCTGCGGAGCGGGCGAGTTGGTGTCCTGCGCGGAGGTCCGGCAGCCAGCCAACCAGAGCGCAGCTACCAGCAGGAGGCTATGGGGAAAGATGCCGAGAAATCGTCGAGGTGATGGAGCTGCTTCAAGGTAGGGCAGTGCATCCTGCCTGCCCACGGAAGTCTTAAGGCAACCAACAAGCCATTCGGTCTGGCAATCTGACTGTTCAGTGCGGAGACGCTGGTCAGCACGGGGCAGGCAGGATGCCCGCCCTACCCTGAGATCGTTGCGGCGTGTCCGGTAAGACGGGTGGAACATCAGAAAGGCGAGTTTTGGTGCGGACGGAGATTCCATTCCTCCAGGAGATGCTTCGGGATCTCGCCGAGGAAGCGCGAGGGCTGCTGGAAAACATCGCCGCTCATGCCGGGCGTGAAACGCATCAGCGGATAGGTCAGGTAGAGTTCGTTCTTCGCGCGCGTGACGGCCACGTAGAAGAGCCGGCGCTCCTCCTCCTCGCCGTCGACGCTCTCGGACGAACGGCCGGAGGGGAACATCCCGTCGCAGAGCATGATGACGAAGACGATGTCAAACTCGAGGCCCTTGGCCTGGTGGACGGTGGAGAGCTTGAGCTGCTCCTGATCACGCGATGCGGCGGCGGCGGATTCGGAGGACTCCACGTTCGTCATCAGCGCGAGCTGACTGAGGAACTCGTCGAGCGACTGGAACCGTTCCGCGAACTCGGCGAGCTGCTTCACGTCCTCCAGGCGCTGGCGGTAGTTCGGGAACTCCTCCTTCAGGTAGTCCTCGTAAACCGCGAGCAGGATCAGGGAGATCATCTTGCCCGGCTTGCTCCGGACTTCCGGAGCTTCGATCTGCGACATGGTGGCTGTGAACTGCGCCCACGCGGCGGCGGCCTTCTTGGGAACCAGGCCGGAAATGCGTGCGAGCGAGACGGCGAGCGCAGGGCGGACCGGAGGAGGGACATCCGAGGCCGTGTTCATCTCGGCGATCCCGTCTCCCCGCTTCACGCTCGCGACCATTCCGTCCCACAGCTTGTCCGCCGCCTTGCCGCCGACGCCGGGAAGCATCCGGGCAAGACGCTTGAAGGCCAGTTCGTCCTTGGGATTCGACACGAGGCGGAGAAACGCGGCGATGTCCTTGATGTGGGCCTGCTCGAAGAAGCGGATGCCGCTGGTGATGGAGAACGGGATGTTCCGCCGCGTCAGTTCGAGCTGCAGCTCCAGCGCGTGGAAGTGCGAACGGTAGAGCACGGCGATGTCGTTCAAGCTCACGCCCTCGTCGCGCAGTTCGAGCACGCGTTGGCAGATGAAAGTGGCCTGCTCGCCCCCGTCGTTGCACGGCACCAGCGCCGGCTTCGATCCCGAGGGCCGAGCCGCCGTGAGGACTTTTCTGAACTGCTGGGTGTTGCCCGCGATGGCGGCGTTGGCCACCTCCAGGATCTCCGGCGTGCTGCGGTAGTTCGTCTCGATGCGGTGGACGGACGCGCCGATGTAACGCTCGGGGAACTTCAGGATGTTTTGGAAATTGGCCCCGCGCCACGCGTAGATGCTCTGCGCGTCGTCGCCCACGACGGTCAGGTTGCGATGGCCGACGGCGAGCACGTCGATGATCTCGCTCTGGAGCGAGTTCGTGTCCTGATACTCGTCCACGAGGATGAACTGGAAGCGGCGTTGATAGACCTCGCGGACTTCGGCGTGTTCGCGCAGCAGCTTCAGCCAAAGCACCAGCAGATCGTCGAAGTCCATGCCGTTGGCGGCCTGCTTGCGCTGGAGGTAGAGCCGGGACACGCGTTCGATCTCCGGCGCGAGGTGGGCGAAGTATTCGTAGAACTGGCCGAGCGTCTCAGCGATGGACTTCCCCGTGTTGACGCTCATCGAAAAGATGTCGCCCAGCACGTCCGCCTTCGGGAACCGCGTCTCCTTCGTGTCGATCTTCGATTCCGTGACGCAGGCGGTGAGGAGATCCTTCGCGTCCTCGCGGTCAAGGATCGAGAAGCCGGCCGTGAAGCCGAGCAGGGCCGCGTGCTGGCGGAGCATGCGGTTGCCGATGCTGTGGAAAGTGCCGCCCCAGAGCGACCGCAGCTCCGTTCCGAGCAGGTCCATCACGCGCCGCATCATCTCGCGCGCGGCCTTGTTGGTGAACGTCAGCAGGAGAATCCGCTCCGGCGCGATGCCCTGTTCCAGCAGGAAAGCGACGCGGTAGGTCAACGTCCGGGTCTTGCCCGAGCCGGCCCCGGCGATGATGAGCGAAGGCCCCGGCGGCGACATGACGGCGGCCAGCTGCTGCGGATTCAGCTCCCCGGCGTAGTCGATCTGGAGATCGGCCGGAGCCTGGGTGTTGTGCAGCACGTAGTCCCGAGACATGGCGGCGATTCAACGGCCCGCCCGGAAAAAGGGAATGCTGAATCCGAAGGACAAAGGGGAAGTGGAACCGCAGCCGTAGGCCGGGCGTCCCTGCCCGGCGAGTGGGTGTTGCGTCGCGCCCCTCGTGCAGGAGCACCTACTGGCCGCGCGAGGACGCGCGGCCTACGATGGCTCGGCGGGAGCCTTCGCCCTACATCGACAGCGTTCCGGTTGCTACCGATGAAGAAGTCGGTTTGCCGGCTGGCGCCCCGCGAACGAACGAGGCAGCTTGCTCTCAGGAACACCCAACGGAGGCATTGCTTGAAGAGACTCCCCAACCATTCTCCCTGCCCGGCTTCCCATTCGCTCCCTTTCTCCTCCGCTCCTCCGCTTCGCGGATGAATTCCCGCCGCCAGTTGTCTTGCCCGCAGTTTCCGGCAACAGTCCGCGCGCTCCGGCCGAAGCGGGGCGTGAACCATGATCGACTTTGCCGAATCTCCACCAACCGGGCGCGACTCGCCGTTTGTCGCGCAGGTGGCGGAGATCTTTTCGCCGACGGGCCTCCTGTCGCGGGCGAGCAACTTCGAGTTCCGCCCGCAGCAGCACGAGATGGCCGTCGAGGTGGCGCGGGCGCTGGAGAACGGCCGTCATCTCGTGGTCGAGGCCGGCACAGGCGTCGGCAAGAGTTTGGCCTACTTGATCCCGTCGATCCTCTTCGCCGTGGCCAAGGGCAAGAAGGCGATCATCTCCACCCACACGATCAACCTCCAGGAGCAGCTCACGCAGAAGGATCTGCCGATGCTCGCCGCCGTGCTGCCGGTGAAGTTCAGCTACACCATGCTGAAGGGCCGGCAGAACTACCTCTGCACGCGCCGGCTCCACAAGGCCTCGCTCCAGGCCGACAGCCTCTTCACCTCGCCGGAGACGGCCGAGCTGAAGCGCATCTGGGAATGGTCCAAGAAGACGGAGGACGGCAGCCTGTCGGACTTCGCCATCGAGCCGGATCCGAAGGTCTGGCAGCACGTCTGCAGCGAACGCGGGCTGTGCTCGCCCAAGATTTGCGGGCCGCAGTCGGACTTCGCCAAGGACCACGGCACCTGTTTCTTCCAGCGCATCCGGCAACGCATCATCGGCGCGGACGTGCTGGTGGTGAACCACACGCTCTTCTTCACCCTGCTCGGCGCGAACGACGAGGCGGGCGAAGGCGGCATCCTCTTCAAGAACGACTTCGTGGTCTTCGACGAGGCGCACACGGTGGAGAACGTGGCTTCGCGCCACATCGGCCTGAGCATTTCCAGCGGGCAAATGCGGTTCGCGTTGAACCGGCTATGGAATCCGAAGACGGAGAAGGGCCTGCTGGGCACGCTGCGGCGCGGCGACACGGTGCGGCTCGTCGCGGACCTGTTGGAGGAGTCGGAGACGTTCTTCAACAACGTCGAGCTGGCCTGCGAGGAACTCGCGACTCACCAGCCCGGTTCCGCGCGGACGGGTGCGGGCGATTCCTCCGGCCGCACTCGTCAGTGGAGCGAGCTGCGTGTGCGCCAGCCGGACTTGGTCACCGACAATGTCACGCTCCCGCTCCAGCGCCTGCGCGAGGCCGTGAGCGAGATGATCAAGACCTCCGAGGACAGCGAGACGGGACAGGAACTGATGGAGTGCAATCGCCGGCTCATCGACCTGAAGGAGGCCGTGGGCACGTTCCTCAGCCAGGCGGCGGACCACCATGTCTATTGGGTGGAACGCTCCGGCCGCGGCCAACGCAGCCTCGCGCTCAACGCCGCGCCCGTGTCAGTCGCGTGGTTTCTCAAGCGCCGTCTGTTCGGCTCGGAGACGTCGGTCATCATGACGAGCGCGACGCTCGGCACCAAGGTAGGGCAGGCTTCCAGCCTGCCCCAGGCGGCCCCGACAAGCTCCGCGACCACGAAAGTTCCAATGGCAGGCAAGATGCCCGCCCTACCTTCAGCGGCCGAGTCGCTCGCCTACATCATCCAACGCGTCGGAGCCGATGACGCCCGGGCCATCCAGCTGGGTTCGCCGTTCGATTATCCGAACCAGATGAAGGTCTATGTCGCCGGCAAGATGCCCGATCCGAAGGAGTCTTCCTACCAGCGCGAACTCGTCCGCTGGATCGAGCACTTCGTCCGCATGACGCACGGCAAGGCATTCGTTCTCTTCACCAGCACGCGCCTGATGCACGACGTGGCGGCAGCGTTGGAACCGGTCTTCGCGGAGATGGGCATCGGATGTTTCGTCCAGGCCAAGGGAATGCCGCGCCACACCATGTTGGAGAAGTTCAAGGAGGACGTGGACAGCGTGCTCTTCGGCACTGACAGCTTCTGGCAGGGCGTGGACGTGCCGGGCGAAGCCTTGAGCAACGTCATCATCACGCGCCTGCCCTTCGCCGTGCCGGACCATCCGTTGATCGAGGCGCGCATCGAGGACATCGAAGCGCGGGGCGGCAATCCGTTCATGGAATTCTCCGTGCCCGAGGCGATCCTCAAGCTCCGCCAGGGCGTCGGCCGGTTGATCCGGACGAAGAACGATTCCGGCATCGTCGTCCTCCTCGACAACCGCGTCCTGACCAAACGCTACGGCCAGCTCTTCCTCGACGCGCTGCCAAAGTGTCCGGTGGAGGTGGTATGACGGGTTCGTGGCGTGGGTTTCCCGCATGATGCGCGAAGCCCACGCAGGCTGATATTGTCTTGGATCGGGAAACGTGAGCAAAGCCGCACTCCCCGTGCGCCTCAAAGCCCGTTGCCGGACGTGGCATGAGGAATGCCATGTTGCGGGGCACGCCTAGGAAGACCGGATGGCCGATTCAACTGTGATTCCTGATTGGGCGTGGGAACTGATTCCGCATGAAACCGACCTTGAAACTCTGGCTCGCTGCGGTTGCCGCCGTTCTCGCGGCCTCGTGGAACTCCGACGGGGCCGTGCGTGAAGTGCCGCCGGGCGCGATTTCGACTTTTCTCGACGCCTTTCCGCAGACACTGCGACTGGGGGCCGTCATGCCCGTGGGAACGAATCGGATCCAGCCGACTTGGGAGTTTTTGGCTCCGGGAATACGGCCGACCCCAATGTGGGTGCCGGTGACCAACGGACCGTCTTTTGCCTTTCGTCTCAAAGAATCCACCGATGGCGGCTTATACCGGGCCATTGCCGTGGATGGATACTCGTTGGACGTTTCGGATGTGCGCCTTTCAGTAGTCGCTCCGATCGCCGAGTTTGATCCGCTTCGCCTGCAACCGACCCTTCAGAGCAGTATCTACTCCCTCCTTCCCCTCGCGGATGGTGGGCTCGTGCGAGGGGGATTTTCCCTTGGAACGGGCGATGCCGCTAGGTTTGGTCTCGGTCTGCACCGGGCCAACGGAACCGCCGACCCAGCTTGGAGCGGATTGGCAGACACGTCGTCGATCAATCTTCCGGCGGAAACCTCCTTCCTGGTGATCGCGGCCCAGCGGACGGGTGGACTGATTGCCGGGACGGAGGACGGCCGGGTCCTTCGTGTTGACCCTTCCGGCCAATGGGATGCGGAGTTTTCCAACCGGAACTTGTTCCAGGCCCGCGTGCAGCATCTCACGGAGGATTCGGCAGGCAGAATAGTCGTGGGAACCTTCTCGGGACTGTGGCGCCTTCTTCCGGACGGCACCAAGGATGGCGCGTTTCAACGGCCGGCCGAGTTGGTGGACGCCACAATTCAAGGGCTCCACGTCTTTGCAGATAATTCGATGGTGGTCGCCCGTCGAGTGGGAACTGTGGCCGATCCCGCGCGTGCAGCCCTGATATGGTTGCGGCCGGACGGATCGCTTGACCCGGAACGTCCGCGCAGGGAATTCGACGGCGAATACCAGGCTGTGAACGTTGTCGCCGGGCTAGAGGACCAGAGCGTGGTCATTGGTGGGATCTTCACGGGTCTTGGAGGAGTTCCTTCGCCGAATCTGTTGCGGGTGACGCGTGCCGGGGTGATCGATCCAGCCGGGGGAACACAGCTGCCAATGGACTACTACCACAACTTCAATGCCGAGATCAAACGTATCGCCCCGCTCAGGATGGCAGGGCAAAATGCTTTAATTGGACAAGTTGCTGAGTGGCACGGTGTAAAATTGGGACTAGACTCTGGACGGGTTTTTTGGTCTTCTAGGGCTGGAT
>JAYTUE010000102.1:0-28523 GCA_043744715.1 Verrucomicrobiota bacterium
ATGGAAACGCTCGCCGGCCTGATCAAGGGCGGCAAGGAAGGCAAGGGCGTCGTGCCCGGCAAGAGCACCGAGAGTCCGGTCCTGCTCTTTGCGGCCGACGCCGTGGTCGACATGGAGATGCCTCCGACCGACAAGCGCGACAAGTTTCCCGCGTTGACCAAGGACCAGCTCGCTCTCGTCCGCGCCTGGATCGACCAAGGCGCGAAGTAAGCCGGAGCTGAATTTTTAGAATAGTTCGGGCGGCACTGGGAAGGTGCCGCCCGTTTTGTTTTCAGCGTTGATCAGCGGTTCAATGCCTGGGATCCGCCGCCTCACGTCGGCGGCTACTTCTTCGCCTTGGGCGCGGGTGCCGTCAGTTCGAGCATTTGGCCGTCCTTGAGCAGGTGTTCCCGGAGTTTGGCGTAGGGCACGTCCTGCACGGCGATTCCCGAGTCCATGGCCAGGACGGCGGCGGTGGCGGCGGATTGGCCGAGGATCATGAAGACTGGTTCCATGCGGATGCTGCCGAACGCGATGTGGGAGCTGCTGACGCAGACGGGCACGAGGAGGTTGTCGGCCTGGCCCTTCTTCGGCACGAGCGATCCGTAGGCGATCTCGTAGGGGCCTTTGGTGGCGACGCCGATGTCGCCCTCGTTCTGCACATGGCCATCGGGCGTGATGTAGCGCTGCACGTTGTGGGAATCGATGGTGTAGCTGCCCATGCCGACGGAATCCGGCGTCGGGCGTTTCTTGAGCAGTTCGTTCTCGGTCATGACGTAGTGGCCGACCATGCGGCGGGCTTCGCGGACGTAGATCTGGTGCGGCCAGCCGCCGTTGTCCTTGAACTCGTCCTTGGGCAATCCCCACTTCCGCATCGCCGTTTGCACGTCCTTGGGAATGCGCGGGTCGTTGGCGATGAAGTAGAGCCAGCCCTTCTGGTAGGTCTCGTGTTCCCGCAGGATCTCGCGGCGGCGTTCGTAGCCGGCCTCGGGGTAGTCGTAGTTGAAGCCGATGTTGTCGGAGCTGAAGGGGCCGTGGTTGTTCGAGTCGGTCTTGTGGTTCGGGATCGGGTCGAACTTGTCGAAGGTCTCGCGCCATCCGGCCTGGTAGACGCGGACCAGGAGTTCGTATTGGCGCGGGTCGTAGCCGTCGGGACGCGGGAAAGGGATGCGGTTCTCCGGCACGTCGGTCACGCAGTAGCGGAAGCAGTAGGCCTGGACCTTGTTGTCGCCCGCGCCGTAGACGCCGGGATGGTTCGTGCTGATGCGCGGAAGCACGCCGCTCTTCGGGTCGCCGGGCACGACGTAGGGGCTGATCTTGTTCGTGAGATGGCCGAAGTGGTGGCGGTGATGGAGCACGCCGGTCTGCACGCCATTCCATTGTTCCCCGTAGACCGAGTTCGCTTCGCGGCCGACGTGGTAGTCGACTCCGGCCGCGGCCATGAGGTCGCCCTCGTAGGTGGCGTCGATGAACATCTTCCCGGTGTAGGTTTTGCCGCTGAGCATCGTGATCGAGGCGATGCGGGGGCCGTTCTTCTTCACGCCCTTGGCGCGGTCGAGCCACTCGTCGCGGTGGACGGGGATGGCGTTCTCCTTCACGTAATCCTCGAAGATCCGCTCCGCCACGTGCGGCTCGAAGATCCACATGGTGCGCTGCGCGCCGTCGATGGCGGGCGTGCCCTGGCCCTTGTTGCCGTATTGGTCCTTCCTCTGCCATTTCCACGCGATCGTATGTTCGTAGCGCGCCCAGACGCGGTGGTAGAAGTCGCGCGAAAGTCCGCCGATGACGCCTTTGTCGCCGGTGTCGGTGAAGCCAAGTCCGCCGCTGGAAAGGCCGCCGAGATGTTTATCTGGCCCGACGACGACGACGCTCTTACCCATCTTCTTCGCCTGGACGGCCGCGATGACCCCGGCGGAGGTGCCGCCGTAGACGACCACATCGTATTCGGCCGCGGCCAGGCGGAGGACGGGAACAAACGCGGCGGCGCAGGAAAGCAGGCCGGCTAGCAGATGTCTTGAGGGCTTCATGTGGATGCGGCAGTGAAGCCGGGTTTCGGTGCGGAGAAAAGCTACTGATTGCTTAGGAAGTTGAAACAGGCTGAATCTCCCCGCGCCAGCCCCGTCTGAAAACCACCTTTCAATGAAGTCCCAGCTCTCCGACGTGCAACAGTTGGTCGACCGTTTCACCCCGTCGCTCCACGCCATCCGGACCGAGATCGCCCGCGTCATCATCGGCCAGCACTACCTTGTCGACCGGCTACTCATCGGCCTGCTCGGCAACGGCCACGTGCTGCTCGAAGGCGTGCCCGGCCTGGCCAAGACCGCCACGGTCAACGCGCTCGCCGCTTGTCTGAACGTGAAGTTCCAGCGCATCCAGTTCACGCCCGACCTGCTGCCGAGCGACCTCGTCGGCAATCTGATCTACAACCCGAGGGACGGTGCCTACTTCACGAAGAAGGGGCCCATCTTCGCGAACATCGTCCTCGCCGATGAAATCAACCGCGCGCCCGCCAAGGTCCAGTCGGCCTTGCTGGAGGCGATGGCGGAACGGCAGGTGACCATCGGCGAAGAGACGTTCCCGCTGCCCGCGCCCTTCCTCGTGCTGGCCACGATGAACCCCATCGAACAGGAAGGGACCTACAACCTTCCGGAGGCGCAGGTCGACCGCTTCATGCTGAAGGTCGTCGTCACCTATCCGACGGAGACAGAGGAGAAGGAGATCCTCCGGCTGATGGCGCGCACCGGCGACAAGCCAAAGCTCAAGGCCGTCGTCCAGCCCGAGGTCATCCTCGAGCTGCGCGAGCTGGTCGACCTGATCCACATGGACGAGCGGGTGATCGACTACATCGTGAAGCTCGTCTTCGCGACGCGGGAGCCGGGCCGCTTCGTGCCGAAGATGGAGGGACGGATCCGGTTCGGCGGTTCGCCCCGGGCCACGATCAACCTCGCCCTCGCGGCCAAGGCCCACGCGCTCCTTTCCGGACGCGCCTTCGCCACGCCGGACGACGTCAAGGCCATCGCGCTCGACGTGCTCCGCCACCGGATCATCACCACCTTCGAGGCCGAGGCGGACGACGTGACGAGCGAGGCCATCGTGAAACACGTCCTCGACCAGGTGAAGGTGCCGTGAGCCCGGCTCAACCGTCGCTGCGATGATCCCCCGCGAGTGGCTCAAGAACATCCGCCGCATCGAGCTGCGCACATCGCGCCTCGTGGAGGACATTCTCGCCGGCCAATACCACTCGGTCTTCAAGGGGCGGGGCATGGACTTCGACGAGGTCAGGCCCTACACCGCCGGCGACGACGTGCGCCGGATCGACTGGAATGTCACCGCCCGCACCGGTGTCACCCACATCAAGAAATTCGTGGAGGAGCGCGAGATGACGCTGCTCCTCATGGTCGACGCCTCCGCTTCGAAGGACATCGGCTCGCACGGCCCCAGCAAACGCGAGCTGGCCGCCGAGCTGGCCGCGCTGATCGGCTTCGCCGCGTCGCGCAACAACGACAACGTCGGGCTCCTCCTCTTCACCGAGGGCGTGGAACGCTACATCCCGCCGGGCAAGGGCCGCTCGCACATCCTGCGGATCATCGGTGAAGTCCTTTCCTACGAACCGACGCGGCGCGGCACCGATGTGGGACTGGCCCTCAGCCATGTGGGACATGCGCTCCGCCGCCGCGCGGTCATCTTCGTCCTGTCCGATTTCCTGGATTCAAGCCTCCGCGAGCGTCCCCTGCGGATACTGCGGCAGAGGCACGATGTCATCGCCATCCCGGTGATCGACCCAGGTGAACGCGATCTGCCCGATGTCGGCACCATCGTCTTCGAGGATTCCGAGTCGGGCGAACTCATCGAGGTGGACAGCGCGGACCTCGAAGCGCGTGAGAGCTACTCGAAGGCCTCAGCCGTGCGGATGGAGGAGCTTCACCGGATCTTCCGGCGTTCCGGCGTGGATGCGATCGAAGTCCACACCGACCGGCCTTACCTCAAGCCCTTGCTCCAGTTCTTCGACACCCGCATCCGTCGGCAGAACCGATGAACGACGTTCCGGCCGCATGACCAACTACGCCACCAACCTGGTCGAGGACCTGCGCCTGCTCGAAGCGCCCGCTCAGATTCCGTGGGCCGCGATCTTGGGCGCAGTGGTCTTGGCGATCGTCTTGGGACTGGTGCTTGCGCGTCTGCTCGGACGACGCGGCCATGCAGACGGTGGCGCGCTCGGGGATCAGGAAGTGGATCCGTCCATCGAGGCGCTGGGCGCGCTCCGGTCCTTGACCGGCCTGATGAGCCCCGAGCAGTCGCGCGAGTTCGCCATCGAAGTGACGGCGATCATCCGGCTCTTCCTGGAACGGCGCTTCGGTCTGCGGGCGGCCCAGCGCGCCACCGAGGAGTTTCTCCGCGAAGCCGCCCGATCCACGGAGCTCGCCTCGGCGCAGCGCGGGCTTCTGGAGAATTTCCTCCGCACCTGCGAGGCGATGAAGTTCGGCCGGACCGAAGGCAGCGCGGAGGACCTGAAGGCCGTGCATGAGGCCGCGATCCGTTTCGTCGAGGCGTCGCGCGGAATGCCGCTCCGGAAGGAGGTCCGCCCGTGAAGTTCCTTCCCGGCATCGAGAGCTTCCGCTTCGAGTCGCCCTGGCTGCTTCTGCTGCTTCTGCTGATCCCGCTGTGGGCCTGGCTGCGGGGCAAGGCCGGCCGCACGGCGGCGGTTCCGCTGGCGTCGACGTCGATCCTGAAAAGGTCGGTCAAACCACGCTTTCAGTTCGGGGTCCTGATAGGACTCATGCGCTTCGCGGCGCTGACGTTGCTCATTGTGGCGGTGGCGCGTCCGCAGTTGGAAAAGGGCCTTGGAGAACGCGATGCCAAGGGCATCAACATGGTCCTCGCGCTCGACTACTCGGGCACGATGAACACGCGCGACTTCACGCTGGAGGGCCGCCGCGTCAGCCGCATCGACGCGTTGAAGAAGGTCATGGGCGAATTCATCCGGACGCGCCCCGGCGACAAGTTCGGGCTCGTGCGCTTCGACGCCGAGGCGGTCCTGCTGAGTCCACTCACGCTGGACCACGACTGGCTGCTCGGCCAGATCGGCAATGAGGTGCTCGGTCATGGAACGGCTCCCGGCTCGGCCCTGCTCGTCGCGGCCGACGCCCTCAAGACAGCCACCAACGAGACCCGTGTGATCATCCTGGCCACCGACGCGGAGAACATGAACCGGGGGCCGGATCCCGAGGATGCCGCCCGCGTGCTCGGCAAGCTCGGCATCCGCATCCACGTCATCCATCTGATCGACTTCCGGGACATGACCTTCGAGAGCGGCATGACCCAGAAGTTCCGCGAGGTGTGCCGGCTGACCGGCGGGCAGGTCTTCCGCGTGCCGGATTACCAGAGCCTGCGGACCGTCTATGCCCAGATCGACAGGTTGGAGAAGAAGATCTTCAGCGACGGCCGGCAGAAGAGTTTCCGGGAACTGATGGCGTGGTTCGCCGCGGCCGGGCTTGCCCTGCTCGTGGCGGAAGTGCTGCTCGTCCAGCTCGTGTGGAGGAGGCTGCCATGAAGTTCGATTCGCCCCTCTGGCTCATCGTCCTCGCCGTGCTTCCGGCGGTGTGCGCGCTGGCCTATTGGCGCGGGGCGGTGGACCGGGAACGCCGGCTGGCCAGACTCATCGCGCCGCGATTGCGCGAGTCGCTGATGCGCTCCGTCGACGGACTGAAGCGCCGCTTGAAGGGCGTTCTTCTCGTCGGGGGAATCCTTATTGCGGCTTTCGCCCTCGCGCGTCCTTTGCTGCCCGAGATCGAGAACAAGGCGCAGCGTGACGGAGTCGACCTCGTCGTGGCGTTGGATGTTTCCCGCAGCATGCTCGCCGCTGACCTCGCCCCCAACCGTCTGGCCGTGGCGAAAACCGGCCTGAGCAATCTGGTGGCCCGGCTCGGCGGTGATCGATTGGCCCTCGTGCCCTTCGCAGGAGAAGCCTATCTGGCGGTGCCGTTGACGCAGGACCACACCGCGTTCACCCGCACCTTGTCCGCGCTGACCACGGAATCCGTGACCAAGCCCGGCTCGGATCTCGCCGCCGCGATCCGGCTCGGGATCAAGACGCTGGTGCTCACGAACCGGGCCGTTCGGCCGCCCCCGCGTGTCCTCCTGCTGCTCAGCGACGGCGAGCAGCTCCAGGGCGAAGCCATCGTCGCGGCCCAGGAGGCGCGCACCGCCGGGCTGGCGATTCTCACCGTGGGCGTGGGCACGCCGCTCGGAGCGAGGGTCCCCGACGCGCGGGCGGCCCGGCGCGACATCAATCTTAAGAACGAATTCGGCCGCGACGTGGTTTCCAAACTCGACGAAAGGACGCTCCATCAGATCGCCGCCAGCAGCTTCGGCGGCCGGTATGCGCTGCTGGGCCGGGACGCCGAGGGGTTGGAGAAGCTTCGCCAATCCTCCATCGAGCCACTCGCGGCGAGGGCGCTGACCAGGTCGGAGAAGGAATTTCGCGAGATCTTCCAGGTTCCACTGCTGGTGTCGCTGGCGGTGCTCCTGATAGAGATGCTGGTGAACGAGCGGAGAAGAACGAAATGAATCTCCATCCGGCAGGCCCATCGCATCCCTCCATCCGCGCTTTGGCGGCCGGCCTCGCCTTGTCCTGCGGCCTGGGCATCGCATCCGCCGCCGGGCCGACGGAGACGTGGAAGGAATACAACGCGGCCGTCGAAGCGTATCGCAGCGGGGATTTCACCAAGGCCGACGAAGCGTGGCAGATGCTTTCGACGACGGAGCTGCCGGACGCGCTTCGCGGCAAGGTCTGGTTCCAGTCGGGCAACGCCGCATTCCGCATCGGAGAACGCACGGTGAAGGGCGAGCCGGAGAATGCGCTGCGCGAATGGATGCGCGCCCGCGAAGCCTTTCGTGTGGCGGCGGCCAAGGGTCCGGTGCGGGCCGAGGCAAAAGCGAACCTCGACCTGGTGGAGCGGAATCTTGTCCGGTTGAACATCGATCTGGCGACCAAACTGGAGGCCTCGACCAGGAACCAGTCGCTCGACAAGACCGTCGAGCTGCTCCAGGCCGCGACGGTCTATGCCCATCAGGCCACCGACATCGCTCCTGAAAACGCTGAAGCCAAACAGACCGTTGACCGGACCGAGAAGGGCCTGCGTGAAGCCCTCCAGAAGAAAGGGCGCGAGCAGGAGAAGAAGGCGGACGACGCCCTCAAGCGCGGCAACCAATGGGACCGCACCCAGGCCAAACAGCTGTTGGACGGGGCGCTCTCCGATTTCGAGGCCGGCCTTTCCCTGAGCCCCAAGGACGGCACCCTCAATCTGGACCGGCAGCGGGTGATCGAGAAACTGGCCAGGCTGCACCTCGACAACGGCACGGCCGAGAAGAAGCGGGGCGACCAGTCGGCCCAGTGGGAACCCGACGAGGCCGAGAAGCATTTCCGCACGGCCCTGGAGGAGTTCGACCAGTCGCTTGGCATCAAACCCAACAACAACGCCGAGGCGGAGCGTGGCCGGGAGGAAGTGATCAAGGCGATGGAGAAGCTGCAGCTGCGCGAAGCCGACCGCCTGGCGAAGCAGGGCCGCGAAGACATTCCGCGCGCCGCCGAACGCGCCGCCGAGGAGCTCGGAGAGGCGGCGGAACGTTATCAGGACGCGATGAGCCTCAACCCGGCGAACGCGGAGACTCCACCAAAGCTGGAGGCCGCGCGGAAGGACCTCGCGCCCTTGCTCGAGAAATTGGGCCGCCTAGCCCAGCAACGCGCCCAGCAGGCCGAGAAGCGCTCCAACCAGGAAGCCGTGCAGCATCTGGAGAAGGCCCAAACCGCCTTCGACCGCGCCCAACAGGCCGATCCCAAGAGCGAATCCGCGCAGAAGGGCGCCGGTGAAGTCCAGAAGGATCTGGATCGCCTGCGCCAGAAGATGGCCCAGCAGGAACAGGGCAAACCGGGCGAAGAAGGCCAGAAGGGCAAGCCGGCGAAGGATTCCAAGGCCGCGAAGGAACTGGCCGAGATGATGGACGAGCTCAAACGCGAACAGTCGCCGGAGACGGACCGCCAACGCCGTCGGCAGGACCGCTTCACGCCGCCGCCCGCCCGCACCACGCGCCATTGGTAGCCAATGGAAACCGCCTTGCGGCCGGGTCTCCGTTCCCGTCTGATGAACTCCGTCTCCACGAATTGCGTCTTACCGACCCCACATAACCCCATCATCGACCCATGAAACGCCGTCTTTTCCTCGGATGCCTCGCCGCGCTGGCGGGCGTCCTCGTAACTACTTCCGCCGTCGCGGCCCCCAAGAAGATCCTCGTCGTCACGACGACGACGGGTTTCCGCCACAGCTCCATCGAGACCGCCGAGAAGATCATCGCCGAGGTCGGCAAATCCTCCGGCGTCTACGACATCGAGCTGGCCAACGTCACCCCGCCGAAGAATCCGGACAAAAACGCCACCGACGAGCAGAAGGCCGCCTTCAAGACGGCGCAGGCCGGCTACCAGGAGAAGATCAAGTCCGTCCTCGCCGAGAAGATGAGTCCCGCTGCCCTGAAGAAGTATGACGGCATCATCTTCGCCAACACCACCGGCGACCTGCCTTTGCCGGACAAGGACGCTTTCATTCAGTGGATCAAGAACGGCGGCGCGTTCGTCGGCATGCACAGCGCCAGCGACACCTTCCATGGATTCCCGCCCTACATCGATATGCTCGGCGGCGAGTTCCAGACCCACGGTGCGCAGGTTGTTGTGAGCGCCATCAACAAGGATTCGTCGCATCCCGCGACCAAGCATTTCGGCGCGGCCTTCGACATCGGCGGCAAGAAGGAGGAGATCTACCTCTTCAAGAACTATCAGCAGAAGGCCGTCCGTGAATTGCTCGTCTTGGACAAGCATCCGAACAGCGGCGTGGCCGGCAATTTCGGGGTCGCGTGGTGCCGTGAATACGGCAAGGGCAAGGTCTTCTACACCTCCCTCGGCCACAACGAATACGTCTGGGAGATGGCCGAATTCCAGAAGCACATCCTCGGCGGCATCGAGTGGGCGCTTGGATTGAAGAAGGGCAGCGCGAAACCGCAGGCGAAATGACCCTAACTCCCGCCTTGGGAACCTTGACGCATGAAACAAAACCTCTTCGCCGCCGCAGTATCCGCAGTCGTGGCCGCTTCGGTGGGCTCCCTCTTGGCTGCCGATGAATCGGGATTCGTCCCGCTCTTCAACGGCAAGGACACCGCCGGCTGGCACCTCCGCAAGAAGGACGGCCACAACAGCTGGACCATCGACAACGGTGTCCTCAAGAACACCGTCAACAAGGGCGAGCACGGCACCGACCTCGTGACCGACAAGAAGTTCTGGAACTTCACCGTCCGCTTCGAGTTCCAGGTGCCGGACGGGTCGAACTCGGGCTTCTACCTGCGCGGCCGCCACGAGATCCAGATCCTCGGCGACTACAAGAGCGGCAAGCCGAGCAAGTCCGGCAACGGCGCCATCTACAACCAGACCGCCCCTTCCGAGTTCGCCTCCAAGCCCGCCGGCGAATGGCAGACGGCCGAGGCCACGATCATCGGCAACAAGATCACGTTCGTCCTCAACGGGAAGAAGATCCATGACAACGTCGTCTGCGACGTGGCCACCGGCAGCGAGATCGACAAGAACGTCAAGGAACCCGGCCCCATCTTCCTCCAGGGCGACCACGGCACCGTCTCGTTCCGCAACATGCGGATCAAGGAGCTGAAGTAGCTTCCTTCGGCGGCATGACATTCAGCGAGGGGCGGTGGTGCCGGAAGCGGTGCCATCGCCTCGTTTATCTTCAGGCGCTTGAATCCGGGCGCGCCAGACCCCACGTTGCCCGCCGAGAGGCTGACATGCTGCAAGCTGCTTCAAACAAAGAGAACCCGGTCCGTTCCTGCGGAGGCTTCACGCTGATCGAACTCCTCGTGGTCATCGGCATCATCGGCATCCTCGCCAGCATGCTCCTGCCCACGCTTGGACGGGCGAAGGAGAAGGGGAAGGCCATCCAGTGCGTCAGCAACCTCAAACAGCTCGGCATCGGCTTCAACCTCTACGCGCAGGACAACCGGGACCGTTATCCGCTCGGTTCCTTCGTCGGAGGAAACGATCCGGCCCCGGCGTTCACGAACATCCTGCCCTCCGCCCGCAACCGCCCGCTCTATTCCTACGTCGGGCCGTCGGCCGTCTACCGCTGCGCGTCCGACCGGGGCCAGGCGCTGATCCCGGCCGTGGACCTGGAGTTCAAGCCGACCCGCTATGAGACCGCCGGCATCAGCTACGACTATAACGACTCGCTTCCCACGGTGGTGGCCAACGGCGGTTTCCTAAAAGGCGTCGACGGCGTGCTCGCCGGTAAGCCGACCTCATGGGTTCCGGACACGACGCGCTACATCGTGATGTATGAACCGCCTGCGCGGCTCTACGCGAACGCGGCCGGCGATGCGCAATGGCACCAATGGCACTACGGCGCCGGTGCCGGCGAGATCTCGGATCCCCGGAACGCCCGGGCGGATTTCCAGTCGGCCGTGCTGTTTGCCGACTCCCATGCGGCGGTTCACAATTTTTCCCCGTCGCTCCAGGGGGATTATCTCCATCCCTACGAGGCCACGAGGCAGTGGGTCTGGTATAAGGCGATCGAAACCCCGCTGCGGCGATGAACGCGACGTCAGAGACGAAAGGTCCGGAAGGAGTTTCACGGCAGGTGCGGATCGAGACCGTCTGGAACCTGCTGAGGAACCTGGCTCTCTCCCTTTTCTCCAAAGGCCTCCCGGATGAAACGATCCGGGGCATTTTTGCCCGCGACATCCACGTGGCCTGCCAGGCATGCGGGTCCGAACTCAGGGACGCCGATCTCGTCGCGTTGCTCGACGCGGCCGGCGACACCGGGTTTTCCAACCCGAAGCTGGAGCGGCTCCACAAGGGCTACTGCCTCAAGTCCGGCTGCGACTCCTACTTCTACCTCATCCGGTTTTTGCCCGTGGAGGGGATCGATTGGAGCACCGCCCTCCCGGAAGCCGAAGCCTTGCCGGCGAAACTCGCCGCCGAGGAAAAGCGGCGGGAACCCTTCTCCTGGGGGCTGTTTGTCCGAAGCGCCCGGTTCCGGGCGTCCGTGGGCGTCGTCGTCCTCCTGCTCCTGCTGGTCTACCGGAACTGGTATTTCAACGGCACCTTGCCGTTTGTTTCCCAGAAGTTTGAAACGGCGAATCCCCACCCGGAGTTTTCCCGCGATGCCCCTCGTCCCATTCCCACTGCGGGCTCCATCCGGGCCGCTACGCTGAATGCGCTCGTTCCCGATGAGCGCGGTTCGACCAATTCCCG
The DNA here is from genome assembly GCA_043744715.1 of Verrucomicrobiota bacterium. Lineage (GTDB taxonomy): Bacteria > Verrucomicrobiota > Verrucomicrobiia > Limisphaerales > CANJSG01 > CANJSG01. The sequence continues at coordinate 11,282 of JAYTUE010000102.1, forward strand.
CCTGAAAGCGGCTCCTAAGACGAAGTAGATCCGTGGCTCCACCAACCCATGGGTTGCCGTGGTCCATAGCGGACAAGGCTCTTTCTGGAAAAGGGCTTCCAATCCCCGAACGTCGGACTTTTCAGCGAACATAAACCTGTCGGGTAGCGACTTATGTGGAGCGCACTTCATGCGTGTTGGAGCGGACCAAAATCAGAAAAAAACAGCTTGTGAAAAATTTCACGATCAGCAAGCGTCTCGCCTCCGTTCGGGACTTGCTCTGTCGCAGAGCCGTGTCCTGCCGACCTGCTCCGAACGATTTTGCGTCGATGCGCCTTATCAAACAGCTTTTGGTTACCGCCGCTCTCCTGGCTGCTCCCGCGGCCGGTTTTGCGGCCGATGGTGGTGAGCATCATGGCTTGTCGACCTACGCGCCCGTCGTCCTTGATCTTGGCTTCTTCAAGGTGACGAACTCCATGGTCGTGACCTGGATCGTGGCTCTTGGCTTGATCGGTTTCGCCAAGGCGGCCACAAGCAAGATGCAGATGGTGCCCGCTGGCCTGCAAAACTTCTGGGAGTGGCTCGTGGAATCCTTGGCCAGTTTCCTTGAGGGCATCCTTGGCTGGAATCTCGCCAAACAGACCTTCTGGTTCTTCGCGACGATCTTCATCTTCATCATCTTCACCAACTGGGCCGGCTTGATCCCCGGTGTCGGCACCATTGGCTGGGGCATTCCGGATGCCTCCGGCCATCTCCATCACATTGACACCCCGATCCTGCGTGGAGCCAACGCCGACCTGAACATGACGTCGGCGATGGCGTTCACGTTCTTCGTCTGCTGGATCTGGTGGGCCATCAAGGCGAACGGTGTCGGTGGTTCCTTGGCCCACGTCTTCCTGTATCGCGGCGATGCGGCCGGGATCATGAAGTTCCTCTTGATCGTGGTGTTCCTGGGCGTGGGCCTTCTTGAAGTGATCTCGATCCTCTTCCGTCCTGTCTCCCTCAGCTTCCGTCTCTACGGCAACATCTTCGCCGGTGAAAATCTGCTGGAAGCCATGGCGCTCGCGGGTGGCAAGTATTTCGGATGGCTGGTCCCGCTGCCGTTCTATTTCATGGAGCTGATCATCGGCTTCGTGCAGGCGCTGGTTTTCACGCTCCTGACCTCGGTGTTCACCGCTCTGATCTGCGAACACCATGAAGAAGGCCACGAGGCCCACGAAGGTCATGGCCACGGCCATGGTGAAGCGGCGCATCACTAGAGCATTTTTAACCATTTCGGCGGTCTGACCGTTGGCTTTGACTGCGGGGGCCGCCGAGTAACACAAAGAAAGGACAGAATAACATGTTGGCTGAAATGTCCGGCAACATTCACGTGGCGTTCGCCGCTCTCGGCTCCGCCATCGCAGTAGGTATCATCGGTATGAAGGCCGCCGAAGCCGTGGGTCGCAACCCAGGTGCTTCCGGCAAGATCCTCGTCCAGGCGCTGCTCAGCTCCGCTCTGGCCGAAGGCATCGTCTTCTTCGCGATCTTCCTCGTGAAGTAAGCCTCCAATTCCCGGTGCCGGGCAACCGGCGCCGGGTTCCTGTCCCTAAAGATTGATTTTGAGTTTATGGATTCCTTGTTTCTGATCGCCGCCGCCGCTCCCGCCGAGGGAGCTGGCATCGTGGAGGGCATTGTCAAAACGTTCGGCTGGAACGCCCAGCTCTTCGTCTCCCAGTTGATCAGTTTCGTCATCGTCGCGTTCCTCCTCCAGAAGTTCGCCTACAAGCCCATCCTGCAGATGCTGGATGAGCGCCGGAAGCGCATCGAGGAGAGCCTGGTCAACGCCGAGAAGATCAAGGTCGAGCTCGCGCTGGCCGAATCCACCCGCAGGCAGCTCATCTCCGACGCCTCGGCCCAGGCCAACAAGATCATCGAGGAAGCCCGCGCCGCCGCTGCCAAGATCTCCGAGCAGGAAGGCCAGCGCGCCGTGGCCGCCGCCGCCGACATCATCGCGAAGGCGAAGCAGTCCAACGACGCCGAGCTCGTCCGCATGAAGTCCGAGCTCCGCAAGGAAGTCACCCGGCTCGTGGTCGAGGTCAGCACCAAGGTCACCGGGGGCATTCTTTCCGTGGAACAGAAGCAGCACCTCGCGGACGACGCCAACAAGCAGCTCGCGAACAACTGATTTCCGGAACCTGAGCCCCGATGAAGATCTCCAAACAATCCCGCCGTGACGCCAAGACGCTTTTCAGCGCCTGCCGCGTCAACGGCGTGCTGGATGAAGGTCGCGTCCGTCTGGCCGTCGCGCAGGTCATCGGCCGTCAGCCCCGTGGCTACTTCGGCACGCTTCACCAGTTCAAGCGCCTCGTGAAGCTGGACCTCGACCGCCGTTCCGCCCGTGTGGAGAACGCCGTCGAGACGACTCCCGCGCAGGTGGACGCCATCAAGGCCAATCTGGAACGCCAATATGGTTCCGGTCTCAACATCACATTTTTGGTGAATCCCGCCCTGATCGGCGGCCTCCGCATCAAGGTCGGCAGCGACATCTACGACGGCTCGGTGGCCGGACGACTCGCGGAGATCAACAACAGCCTTTAACCCGTTCAACCGGGCGACCCTTCCAGAACTTCCAACTCCCTACTGATTCGATGAGCAACCTCCTTCAGGAAATCGAAGCCCAGATCGCCGGCGTCAAGACGTCGGTCAACAAGCAGAACGTGGGCATCGTCCGCGAAACCTCCGACGGCGTGGCCAAGATCGAAGGCCTGACCGACGCGATGCTCAACGAGATGCTCGACTTCGGCAACGGGGTCATCGGCCTCGCGTTGAACCTCGAGGAGACCGAGGTCGGCGCCATCATCCTCGGTGACTACTTGGGCGTCCGCGAAGGCACGGAGGTCCGCACGACGGGCAAGCTGCTTTCCGTCCCCGTCGGCAAGGGACTCCTCGGACGTGTCGTCAACACCCTCGGCCAGCCGGTCGACGGCAAGGGCGACATCACCGCCACCGAGTTCTATCCCGTCGAGAAGATCGCCCCCGGCATCGTCAAGCGTAAGTCCGTCAGCCAGCCGCTCCAGACCGGCATCATGGCGATCGACGCGATGATCCCCATCGGCCGCGGCCAGCGCGAGCTCATCATCGGAGACCGTTCCACCGGCAAGACCACGATCGGCGTGGACGCGATGATCAACCAGGCCCGCAACAACAAGGCCGGCCGCGCCTCCGGCGACAAGAATTTCCGCCCGGTCTACAACATCTACGTGGCCGTCGGCCAGAAACAGTCGAACATCGCCCGCGTCGTGGCCGAACTCGAAAGGGCCGGCGCGATGGAGGACACCATCGTCGTCGCCGCCGCCGCCGCCGATTCCGCCGCGAACCAGTATCTCGCTCCCTTCGCCGGCGCCGCCATGGGCGAATGGTTCATGGATAACGGCATGGATGCGTTGATCATCTTCGACGATCTCTCCAAGCAGGCCGTCGCCTACCGCCAGGTTTCCCTCGTCCTCAAGCGTCCCTCGGGCCGTGAAGCGTATCCCGGCGACGTCTTCTACCTGCACAGCCGTCTGCTCGAACGCAGCGCGCGTGTCAGCGAGAAGTATGGCAACGGCTCCCTCACCGCGCTCCCGATCATCGAGACGCAGGCGGGCGACGTTTCGGCCTACATCCCGACGAACGTGATCTCCATCACGGACGGCCAGATCTACCTCGAGACCGATCTGTTCTACCAAGGCGTGCGTCCCGCGATCTCCGTCGGTCTGTCTGTCTCCCGCGTCGGTTCCGCCGCGCAGATCAAGGCCATGAAGCAGGTCGCCGGCAAGATCAAGCTGGACCTCGCGCAGTATCGCGAGCTCGCGGCCTTCGCGCAGTTCGGATCCGACCTTGATACCAAGACGCAGGCCACGCTGGAGCGCGGTAAACGCATCGTCGAACTCTTCAAGCAGAGCCAATACAACCCGATGCCGGTCGAGATCCAGTGCTCCATTCTCTGGACCATGCAGAACGGGCTGCTTGACGACGTCGCCGTGGAGAAGGTGAAGGATTTTCAGGCCAAGCTCGGTCAGTTCCTCCAGGACCGTAAGGCCCCCGTGCTCGAGAAGATCCGCACCGAGAAGGCGTTCTCCGACGCCCTTGCCGCCGAACTGAAGGCCGCCGTCGTCGAGTTCAAGCAGAGCTACCGCTGATCCGTTCTGTTTCCGCGAAACGAACCTTTAACCGCCCATGCCCAGCACGCGCGACATAAGACGCCGGATCAAGTCGGTCAAGAACACCGCCCAGATCACCAAGGCGATGCAGATGGTGGCGTCGGCCAAGATGCGCAAGGCGCAGCAGGCCGCGCTGGCCGGACGTCCCTATGCCTCCTTGATGAACGACGTCCTCTCGGCCGCCACGGCCGGAGCCGGCGAGTTCTCCCATCCGCTCATGGAAAAGCGCGAGGTCAAGAAGCGCGCGGTCATCCTCATCAGCACGGACAAGGGTCTCTGCGGCGCGCTCAACACGAACCTCCTCCGTGAAGCCCTCCGCTACGACAAGGACACGACCGTGTTCGTCTGCGCCGGCCGCAAGGGTTCCCAGTGGGCTTCCCGTCTGAAGCGCGATCTGGCGGCCGAGTTCACCTACAAGGACATCCCGGCGTTCAGCGAGGCGCGGGCCATCTCCAAGTTCGCCCAGGAACTCTTCACCAGCGGCAAGGTCGACGCCGTGGACGTGATGTTCACCAATTTCATCTCTACGCTCGCCCAGAAGCCCGAGACCCGTCAGCTCCTTCCGATCGGCAAGATCCAGAAGCTCGACGCCGACATCGGTGGACACGGCGTCTCCGAGGAACTCACGGCCAAAGGCGGAAGCGAATACCTGTTCGAGCCCGGCGCCGCCACCGTCCTCGGCAACCTGCTGCCGCACTACGTGAACTACCAGGTCTTCCAGTTCCTCCAGGAATCGAAGGCCTCCGAGCAGTCCGCGCGCATGGTCGCGATGAAGAACGCGACCGACAACGCCAAGCAGCTCATCAAGGATCTCACCCTCGAATACAACAAGCTCCGCCAGGCCAACATCACCAAGGAGCTCCTCGAAATCACCAGCGCCGCGATGGCGATGGGCTGAAGCTGACAACCCCTCTCCGAAGCAACTTTTCTTAACCGCCCATGAACATCGGCAAAATCGTCCAGATCATCGGTCCCGTCGTGGACGTGGAATTCCCGGGCTCCGTGCCCGCGATCTACAACGCCCTGACGATCAACTTCACCCCGCCCGGCGGCAGCCCCACGAAGCTGACCCTCGAGGTGCAGCAGCATCTCGGCGACAACTGGATCCGTGCGGTCGCGATGAGCACGACCGAAGGCCTGAAGCGCGGCCAGGAAGTCGTTGACGCCGGCGCACCCATCTCCATGCCCGTCGGCGAGGCCGTCATGGGCCGCGTGTTCAACGTCACCGGCGACGCCGTGGATGAGCAGGGCCCCGTCCTGGCGGACAAGTATTACCCCATCCATCGCAACGCCCCGCCGCTCGTGGACCAGTCCACGAACCCCCAGATCCTCACGACCGGCATCAAGGTCATCGACCTGATCTGCCCCTTCTTCAAGGGCGGCAAGGTCGGCGCGTTCGGCGGCGCCGGCGTCGGCAAGACGGTCGTGATCATGGAGCTGATCAACAACATCGCGAAGCTGCATGGCGGCATCTCGATGTTCGCCGGTGTCGGCGAACGGACCCGTGAAGGCAACGATCTCTACAACGAGATGATCGAGGCCAACGTCATCAAGACGAAGAAGGACGCGAATGGCCATCCCGAGATCGGCGAAAACGGCATGCCCATCCTCGAGCCCGGCTCCCGCATCGGCCTGGTCTACGGCCAGATGAACGAGCCCCCGGGCGCACGTCTCCGCGTCGCGCTCTCCGCGCTCGCCGTGACCGAGTATTTCCGCGATGAGAAGAACCAGGACGTGCTCCTCTTCGTCGACAACATCTTCCGCTTCTCGCAGGCCGGATCCGAAGTGTCCGCGCTCCTCGGACGCACGCCGTCGGCCGTCGGCTACCAGCCCACGCTGGCCGCCGAGATGGGCAACCTGCAGGAACGCATCACCTCGACCAAGAAGGGTTCCATCACCTCCTTCCAGGCCGTCTACGTGCCCGCCGACGATTTGACCGACCCCGCGCCGGCCACCACGTTCGCGCACTTGGACGCGACCATCGTCCTTGAGCGTTCCATCGCCGAACTCGGCATCTTCCCGGCCGTCGATCCCCTGGCGTCCAACTCCCGCGCACTCGCTCCGGAGTTCGTCGGCGAGGAGCACTACAACGTCGCCCGCGGCGTCCAGAAGGTGCTCCAGCGCTACAAGGATCTCCAGGACATCATCGCGATCCTCGGCATGGACGAGCTTTCGCCCGAGGACAAGACCGCCGTCTTCCGCGCCCGCAAGATCCAGAAGTTCCTCAGCCAGCCGTTCACCGTGGCCGAGCAGTTCACCGGCCGCCCCGGCAAGCAGGTGCCCGTCGCCGAGACCGTCCGCAGCTTCAAGGAGATCCTCGAAGGCAAGTTCGACGACGTGCCCGAGGCCAACTTCTACATGAAGGGCGGCATCGACGAGATCCGGGAATAGTCCCGCCTTGCATTCTTAATCCTGGAACCGCGACGCGAGAGCAGGATTACGGCTAAGATCAAAACCCTGACTACATGGCCACGCTGAAACTCGAAATCGTCACGCCGGAAGCGAAGATCTACTCCGAGGACGTCGACATGGTCACGCTCCCCGGTGTCGAGGGCGAAATGGGCATCTACCCGATGCACATCGCGCTCATGACCCAGGTCACCTCCGGCGAGATCATCGCCCGCAAGGGCGGCCAGGACTTCTATCTCGCCGTCGGCGAAGGCTTCGTCGAGATCACCGGCGACCGCGTCGCCGTGCTGACCGACATGGCCATCAAGGCCGACGACATCGACGAACAGAAGGCCGAGGAAGCCCGCAAGCGCGCCGAAGCCCGCCTCGCCGAGAAGCTGAGCGACGAGGAATCCGCCACCGTCCAGGCCGCGCTGCTCAATTCGCTGACGCAGCTCAACGTCAAACGCCGCCGCCGCAACTGAGCGCGCTTCCCCTTCCAAACCAATTCACGAAAGGGATGCTGACCGGCGTCCCTTTTGTTTTGTAGCCGCAGACGCGAGGAGGCGGATCGTTCTCTCGAAGATTTCCCTCCCCGCCCGCGCCGCGCCTTGGTTCTCTTGCCGGCAACCACCGCGCGCATGTCCGCCGATCCGATCCAACTCCGCCGTTTCGTCACCGCCGCCGAGACGATCACCGAACCGACCGCCTACACCCTCAACGCGTGGCTCAGCCGGCCCGACATTGTGCCTTGTGGCGAACTGCTCATGGTCCGCGCGACTATGGCTCCGGGCGACAGCCATCCGTTCCATCACCATCCCACGCGCGAGGAAATCATCTACATCGTCAGCGGACAGGCGGAGCAATGGTGCGGACGCGAGAAGCGCATCCTGAAACCTGGCGAAATGGTCCTCATCCCCAAGGGCGAGGTCCACGGCACCTACAATCCCTTCCGTGAACCCGTCGTCTTCCTCGCCATTCTCTCTCCGGCGAATGCGGCCGAGCCGTCCGTCGTCGACGTGTCGTCCGAGGAACCGTGGAAATCGCTGCGTTGATGGCATGAGCCGGCTTCTCGCCATCTTCGTCGCCAGCGTCCTGGTTTCGCATTGGGTCCATGCATCCGAACTGGCCCCGCTCCGCTACAACAATCCCGGCCTCGTCGTTGATCTTGGTGTCGGCCTCTGGTCCGCGCCCGTTCCGTGCGACGCTGATGGCGATGGCGACTTCGACCTCGTCGTTGTCTGCCATGACAAACCGTATCAGGGCACCTATCTCTTCGAGAACGTTTCCGGCGACACGGCGAAGAACAAGCTGCCCGTCTTCAAGGCCGCGCGCCGCCTGGGCAAAGGACTGGAGAACACGATGCCGTCCTACATCGACGGCAAACTCCGCGTCCTCACCCCGGGCTTGGAGCATCCGGATTTCCTCAAGGTCGGCCTCGACGCGGGCGTGAAGCTGCCGACGGCTTGGAGCGCGCGCCCGCCGCCGGTAGATGCCAAGAAAGGTGTCTTCAAACTGCGCGGTTCGCAGTGGTGCTATGTCGATCTCGACGGCGATGGTCGGCTCGATCTGGTCAACGGCGTCGGCGACTGGTCGCAGTATGGCTGGGACAACGCCTACGCCTCCTCCGGCCAGTGGACCAACGGCCCGCTCCACGGCTTCGTCTACTGGCTGCGCAACACGAACTCCTCCGCCTCGCCCGCCTACACCGAGGCCACGATGCTCCGCACTGCCGATGGCCAGCCCATCGACGTCTTCGGCACGGTTTCTCCAAACTTCGCTGACTTCGACGGCGATGGTGATCTCGACCTGCTTTGCGGGGAGTTCCTCGACGGGTTCACCTATTTCGAGAATGTCGGTTCCCGCACGCAGCCGCGTTTCGCCGCCGGTCGCCGCGTGAAGCTGCCGGACGGACGGCCCGTGGCGATGGATCTCTGCATGATCGTTCCCGTCGCATTTGATTGGGACAAGGACGGCGACCTCGACCTCATAGTCGGCGACGAGGATGGCCGCGTCGCCTTCGTCGAGAACACCGGACGTTTCGACGCCACGCACACGCCGGTCTTTCTGGCTCCCGTCTACTTCCAGCAGGAGGCTGATCAGCTGAAGAGCGGCGCCTTGGCCACGCCCGTGGCCTTCGACTGGGATGGTGACGGCGACCTCGACATCCTCAGCGGCAACACCGCCGGCTACATCGAATTCTTCGAGAATGTAGGCCGGGCGTCCCCGCCCGGCCAGGATTCGAATCGGCGCATTGTTGATAGAAAGACAAACACCGCCTCGCCGGGCGAGGACGCCCGGCCTACGCCCAGCTGGGCCGCGCCCAAGCGCCTCGAAGCGGGCGGGAAAACCTTCCGCATAATGGCCGGCCCGAACCGTTCCATCCAAGGGCCAGCAGAAGCCAAGTGGGGTTATACCACCTTCACCATCGCCGACTGGGACGGCGACGGGCTGCCGGACATCGTGCTCAACTCGATCCTCGGCGAGGTGGTCTGGCTGAAAAACGTCGGCACGCGCTCGATGCCGAAACTCGCGGCTGCCCAGCCCGTTGAAGTGGAGTGGCTGTCTCCGCAACCCAAGCTGGAATGGGGCTGGTGGAAACCGACGGGCAAAGCGCTGCTCACCCAATGGCGCACCACGCCGCTCGCCTATGACTTCAACCGCGACGGGCTGGTCGATCTCGCGATGCTTGATCACGAAGGGTTCCTTGTCTTCTTCGAGCGGGCGAAGATCGACGGGCGGCTGGTGTTGAAGCATCCGCAACGCGTCTTCCTCAACGAGAAGGGCGAACCCCTTCGCCTCACGGATAAACGCGTCGGCGGCAGCGGTCGGCGCAAGCTCGCCGTGATCGACTGGGACGGCGACGGGCGGTTCGATCTCCTGTTGAACTCGGCCAACGCCAACCTGCTCCGCCAGGTCGCGAGCCGCGACGGGAAATGGTTCTTCAAGAACGAAGGCCCGCTCAACTCCCGCAACATCGAGGGCCACGACGTGAGCCCCGGCACGGCTGATTTCGATGGCGACGGCGTGCCCGATTTCCTCGGTGGCGCGGAGGACGGGCGGTTCTATTTCATGAAGAATCCGCGCGCGAAATGATGCGCCACGGGGTCACCTGAAAAGCCGGGGCGTGAAGTCGGCCAGGTAGCCGCGCCAGACGGGCCAGCTATGCGCGCCGTCGGTCTTCAGCCATTCGTGGCGGACGCCCTTGTCCTTGAGCGCGGCGATGAACTCCTCGTTGCGCTGGAGGAGGAAGTCATCCTTGCCGCAGGCGATCCAGAGGAGCTTCAGGCGCTTGTTGGTCTGAGCGGCATTGCCCAAGGCGGCGGAGACATTGTCCTTGCCGGGAGCGGCCGAGCTGAAGCCTCCGACCCATCCGAAGACGTCGGTGTGGTTCAGGCCGATGGTGAGCGACTGGCCGCCGCCCATGCTCAGGCCGACGATCGCGCGGTTAGCGGCGTCCTTCTTCACCCGGTAGGAGGACTCCACGAAGGGCCTCACGTCCTGCATGAGATCCTTCTCGAAGGCTTCGGTGTTGTTCTGGAAACCGGTCGAGGCGTGTCCGTCCATCATTACGACGACCATGGGCACCATCGTTCCCTGGGCGATGAGGTTGTCGAAGATCCAGTGGGCCTTCCCGTGGGCGACCCAGGTGGCTTGGTTGTCACCCGATCCATGTTGGAGGTAGAGCGTGGGGAACTTCTTCGAGTTCTGGTCGTAGCCGGGCGGGGTGTAGACGGCGAGTTCACGGAGGCGGCCCAGGGCCTTGGAACGGTAGGTGTGCTGGCGGACGGTGCCGTGGGCGACATCCTGGAAGTCCCAGACCATCGGCGTGGCGCCCGTGACATGGAGGATGCTCGTGCGCGGTTCGCGCATGGGTTTCGTGGCCGGGTTGGCCGGATCGATCATCGAGACGCCGTCGACGTTGAAGCTGTATTCCCAGACGCCGGGTTCGACGGGGCCGACGGTCACGCTCCAGACATCGTTGGACCCTTTGGCCAGGGCGGCTTTGCCGTTGGCCCACTGGCCGTTGACCGTGACTTCGGTGGCTTTCGGAGCACGCAGACGGAACGTGACGCGGCGGTCTTCCGCGATCTCGGCCGAGCGGACGGGAGCCTGCGGAGCGCGGCGTGGGGCGGCCGGAGCGGGAGTGGTGGGCTGGGCATCGGCCGAAAGGACCAGACTGGCCGCGAGCAGCCCGAGGGCGAGGAATCGTGCGTTCATAGGGGTGATGCACTTGTGACCTGATGGCGATAGGGCGCAATCCGAATCTGTGGGCAGCCCCGTGGTTCTGCTTGAAGGAGTTCCTTCGTGAACTCGTCTGACCTGGGCAAATTCTTTGAACCTCGGCCGTGTCCGGGTTAATGATTGTCAGCTCAGCCATGAATGCCGTCAGGAAAACTCTCCGCCGTTCCGCCGCCTGGATCGTGGTCGCGTGCGGGCTCGTCGCAGCGCCCCGCCTTTGCGCAGCCGATGCCGCCAAAGCAGGGGCAATCGATTTCGCGCGGCAGATCCGCCCGATCCTTTCCGACAACTGCTTCTCCTGCCACGGGCCCGACGAGCAGGCCCGGAAGTCCAAGCTCCGTCTGGACGTCAAGGAAGGCGCGCTGGCGGCGGGCAAGAGCGGCGAGATCGCCATCGTTCCGGGCCACGTCGCGAAGAGCGAGGTGGTCGCCCGCATCCTCAGCAAGGACGAGGAAGCCGTCATGCCTCCGCCGAAGTCCGGCAAGAAACTCACCGCCGACCAGGTCGCGCTGCTGAAGCGTTGGATCGAGGAAGGCGCTCCCTGGCAGTCGCACTGGGCCTTCGACGCGCCCAAGCGTCCCGAGCTGCCCTCTGTGAAGAACACCGCGTGGGGCCGCAACGAGATCGACCGCTTCATCCTCGCCCGCCTGGAGAAGGAAGGCCTCCAGCCCGGCTCAGAGACGGACAAGGCCCGGCTGATCCGCCGGGTCACCTACGATCTGACCGGTCTTCCGCCCAGTCCGGAGGACGTCGAGGCCTTCACTGCCGATCGCAGCCCCGACGCCTATGGAAAGGTCGTGGACCGCCTCCTGACGTCGCCCCGCTACGGCGAGAACATGGCGCGTTACTGGCTCGACGCCGCGCGGTATGCCGACACCCACGGCCTGCACATCGACACGGAACGCAGCATGTGGAAATACCGGGACTGGGTGGTCGACGCCTTCAACGCGAACAAGCCCTTCGACCAGTTCACCATCGAGCAGCTCGCCGGCGATCTCCTGCCCAACGCGACGCCCGAGCAGCAGACCGCCTCCGGCTACATCCGCGCCAACATGACCAGCGGGGAGGGCGGGGCGATCACCGAGGAGTATCAGGCGAAATACACCTTCGACCGCGCGGAAACCATGAGCACGACCTGGCTCGGCCTGACCCTGACCTGCGCACGTTGCCACACGCACAAATACGACCCTATCACCCACAAGGAATATTTCGGCCTCTTCGCCTTCTTCAACAACCTGGACGAAGCCGTCATGGACGGAAACGTGCCCAACCCCCATCCGTCCATCCGCGTGCCGTCGCGCGAACAGACCGCACGCATCGAGCAGCTCAAGAAGCACATCACTTCAACCCAGGCGCGTTTCGACGGCGCGGTTCCGGCGTTCGACAAGGGCCTGGCCGCGTTTGAAGCGACGTGGAAATCGAAGGTCACGGAGGGCTGGAGCGTGCCGAAGCCCGTTTCCGTCGCCTCGGCCAGCACCAACGGGGTCACGTTCGAGACGCTCCCCGACCAGTCGATCCGCGTCGGTGGATTCAATCCGGAGAAGGACACGCATACCATCACGCTGCCCTTGGCCAGCGGCGAGATCGGCGCGCTCCGGCTTGAGACGCTGCCCGATCCGGCGTTTGAAAAAAGCGGCGCCGGTCGCGGCACGAACGGCTTGTTCCGCGTTTCAGAGGTGGAGGCCGAGATCGTTTCCTTCGACAAGGAAGGCAAACGCGGTTCTCCGCAGAAGGTGGTTTTTGCGGAGGCCCTTTCCGAAAACGACGCCGCCAGGTTGATCAACGGCAAGGCGGACTCCGGCTGGAAACCGGAAGACGCCGCCAAGCCCGCCAGCGTGCTTCTCGTGCCCAGGCTGCCGGTCAATGTCGCCGCCGATGGCGAACTCGTCGTGCGGCTCAAGTATGAGGCGAACACGAACGCGCAGAGCCTCGGGCGCTTCCGCCTTTCCATCGCCCAGGACCACGCGCTTGTCGCCGCCCTCCATCCGATCCGCGAGGAAGGGTGGCAGAAAATGGGCGTCATCAAGATCGACGGCGTCGCCGAGGCCCACGCGAAGTCCTACGACGTGGAGACGAGCTTCAACACGACGAACAAGTTCAAGTTCGGCGACAAGGATTTCGCCTTCGACGGCAAGCCCGCCATCGAGGACGGCAAGACCTTCCGCCTCGTCAACGCCATCAACGACAACCACGGCCTCTTCTACTTTGCCCGGAAGATCGTGGTGCCCGTCGACGGCGACTACCACGTCCGCATCCTGGCGGATGACACCTACAAGCTCTGGGTCAACGGGGTTCTGGCCGCCACCTGGGGCGAAGCCGATGTCCGGCAGTTCACCTCGCGGCCCGTCGCCGTGAGGCTGCGGGCGGGCGAGAACCGGCTCCTGCTCAAGGTCGCGAACCTCCAGGGTGACTGCCGCGTGTTCTTCGACGGGGAGTTCGACGCCTCGGCCGGCCTTCTGCCCGCCGACCTTGCGCGGCAACTTGCGACCCATCCGGTGCCCACCGCCGAGGCGAAGAACCGCCTGAAGGCTTTCTGGTATCAGACCCGGTCGCTGGAACACCGCAAACTCGCCCGCGAACTCACGCTCCTGCGCGAGGAGCAGGCGGCCGTGGATGCGGCGGTCCCCTTCACCATGGTCGCCAAGGAACGCGACAAGCTCCGTGAGACCCATCTCCTCGTGCGCGGCGAATACGACCAGAAGGGCGAAGTCATCCCGCCCGGCCTTCCCGCCATCCTGCCGCCGATGCCCCGGGGCGCGCCGACCAACCGCCTGGGCCTCGCCCAGTGGCTTGTCGATCCGTCCAACCCGCTCACCGCGCGCGTCACGGTGAACCGCTACTGGCAGCAGTATTTCGGCAACGGCTTCGTGAAGACCGCCGAAGACTTCGGCGCCCAGGGCGAACCCCCGTCGCATCCGGAGCTGTTCGACTGGCTGGCCACGGAGTTCGTCCGCACGGGCTGGGACATCCGCCATGTCCAGCGGCTCATCGTCACCTCGTCCACCTACCGTCAGGCCTCGAAACTCACGCCGGCGCTCGCAACCAAGGACCCGGAGAACCGCCTGCTCGCGCGCGGGTCCCGCTTCCGGTTCGACGCCGAGACCCTGCGCGACACGGCCTTGTCGGTCAGCGGCCTCCTCGTTGAACGTCGCGGCGGCCACAGCGTGAAGGCGTGGGAACCGCCCGGGCTCTGGGAAGCCGTGTCGTATCGCAACTCGCAGTCCTTCGTCGCGGATCGTGGCGAAGGCCAGTATCGCCGCAGCCTCTACACCTACTGGAAACGCCAGAGCCCGCCGCCGAACATGCTCATCCTCGATGCGCCCACCCGCGAAAGCTGCGTGGTGAAACGCCCACGCACCAACACGCCGCTCCAGGCGCTCGCGCTGTTGAACGATCCGCAGTTCGTCGAACCGGCACGGGCCTTCGCCCAACGCGTCATCCGCGAAGGCGGCAAGACCCCGCGCAGCCGCATCGAATTCGCCTTCATGCTCGCCACCTCGCGCAAACCCACCCGCGACGAAGCAAAGGTGTTGGAAGACGTCCTCGCCAAGCAAACCGCCGACTTCCGCAAGTCCGGCGAGGCCGCCGGCAAGTTCCTCAGCATCGGTGAATTCGCCGCCGACCCGTCGCTCAACCAGGCCGACCTCGCTGCCTGGACGACCATCGCCAGCATGCTCCTCAACCTCGACGAGACGATGACGAAGGGATGAAGACGAGGATCGCCATACTATTTGTCGTATGGCTGCTGACAGGCGTGATGGTGCTTTCCATCCGCCACGGCTACAGCCCAGCGACAGCAAAAGCCTTTGCGGAGTGGCGTATTCAGCCCACTGCGGAGAACAGGGCATCATTTGATCGGCAAATGGAGATTCAGCACCGAACTGAGACGATGTTTATTGGAGCTCTTTGGCTTAGTTTCAGCGCTGTCGCAGTTCCACTGATTCTCTTGTTTCCTTTTCGGAAAAGCTCACGCGTAACTCCGCTCGAGACGAACCCATGAAAGCCGAGCTCACACTGACGCCTGTGCCTTGGGTAGGGCTGTGCTGCCGCGCAGCCGTGGCCTCCCGTCGGCCGCGACACGGCCAACGAAACGCCACGCCGCTCCAGCACCGGAGGTGCGAATGGAAATTAGCCGGTGGCGCGAGCCACCGGAATCCCGCCCCCCAATGCACCCGCCCTGAAAGGGCGATGGATCGAGCAACCGATGGTATCCACCGCCCCTTCAGGGCGCGATCGGATCGCGGTCAATCCGGTGGCTCGCGCCACCGGCTAATTTCCAAACGGCCCTCCGGGCCGACCGCGCCCTTGGCATCCGGAATCAGGCATCCGGCATCCGGTATCCGGTATCCGGAATCAGGCATCTGACCCTCTCCTCCCATGAACCCCTTCCGCGACCACCAGCTCCTCCAGACCCGGCGCCAGTTCTTCGGCAAGGCCGCCGTCGGCATCGGCACCGCCGCGCTCGCCTCGTTGCTGAACCCCTCGCTCTTCGCCGCCTCTGCGGCCGAGCAGGCGATCAAGGGCCGGGGCGTCCTCGGCAAGCCGCACTTCGCGCCCAAGGCCAAGCGGATCATCTACCTCTTCATGGCCGGCGGCCCGTCGCAGCTCGACCTCTTCGACTACAAGCCGATGCTTGAGAAGTTCCACGAGCAGGAACTCCCCGCCACCATCCGCATGGGCCAGCGCATCACCGGCATGACCTCCGGCCAGAGTTCGCTGCCCGTGGTGAAGTCTCTCTTCAAGTTCGCCCAGCACGGCAAGAGCGGCATGTGGTTCAGCGACCTCATCCCCAACATCGCCTCCCTCGCCGACGACATCGCCGTCATCAAGACCGTCAACACCGAGGCCATCAACCACGACCCGGCCATCACCTACATCCAGACCGGATTCCAGCAGGCCGGCCGCCCCAGCATGGGCGCGTGGATGAACTACGGCCTCGGCAGCGAGAACGAAAACCTGCCCGGCTTCGTCGTCATGATTTCCAGCGGCAAGGACGCCGACCAACCGCTCTTCGCGCGGCTCTGGGGCTCCGGCTTCCTGCCGTCCGAACACCAGGGCGTGCAGTTCCGCGGCAAAGGCGATCCCGTCCTCTACCTCTCGAACCCGAACGGCATCAGCAGCACCGTCCGCCGCCGCATGTTGGACGGCTTGGCCAAGCTGAATCAAAAGCAGTTCGACGAGTTCGCCGATCCCGAGACCCAGACGCGCATCGCCCAATACGAGATGGCCTACCGCATGCAGACGTCGGTGCCCGAACTCGTCGATCTTTCCAAGGAATCCGCCGCGACCCTCGACATGTATGGGCCCGACGTGAAGAAGCCCGGTTCCTACGCCTACAACTGCCTCCTCGCCCGCCGCATGGCCGAGAAGGACGTGCGTTTCATCCAGCTCTACCACCGTGGCTGGGACCAGCATAACAACCTGCCCAACCGCCTCCGCGAACAGTGCGCCGATACCGACCGCGCCAGCGCCGCGCTCGTGAAAGACCTCAAGCAACGCGGTCTGCTCGACGACACGCTCGTCGTCTGGGGCGGGGAATTCGGGCGGACCGTCTATTGCCAGGGAAAGATCGAGAAGGAGAACTACGGCCGTGACCACCACGGCCGGTGCTTCAGCATCTGGATGGCCGGCGGCGGCGTGAAACCGGGAGTCGTCCACGGCGAGACCGACGACTACGGCTACAACATCGTGAAGGACGGCGTGCACATCCACGACTCCAACGCCACGATCCTGCACTGCCTCGGCATCGACCACGAGAAGCTCACCTACCGTTTCCAAGGCCGCGACTTCCGCCTCACCGACATCCACGGCCACGTCGTGAAGCAGGTCCTGGCCTGAAGCCCGTAGGCCGGGCGTCTCCGCCCGGCCAGTGGGTATTTGTCCGGTTTCATCCGCGAAGGAACGCGAAGCGGGTCAGCCGCAGAAGCCGCCGGCCAGGCAGAAGGCAAACAAGGACTTGTGGCTGGTAGGGCGAAGGCTCCGGCCGAGCCATCGTAGGCCGCGCGTCCTCGCGCGGCCAGTAGGTGCTCCTGCGCGATGGCCATGAAACAACACCCACTCGCCGGGCGGAGACGCCCGGCCTACGGCTGAGGTAGGGCGAAGGCTCCTGCCGAGCCGCCGCTGCGTTTCCTGAGAGCCATTGAGCTCCGGCGGCAACGACGGACGGTTGATGGAGACTTCCGTCTTCCCGCGAGAAGCCGACTTGTCAGGAGTGAACCACAAGGCGGCTCGCCGGGAGGCTTCGCCCTACCTGCTACCCGCCGGACCACTTTGTAGCCACCGATGTGAATCGGCGCTCATGTCCACGGCTACATCCGTGCGCCTGACAACTTGGCGCTCCCTTCGGTGTTCGGTGTTTCCCGTCCTCAAGCATCCACTGGCCGGGCGCGGAGGGCAGTCACCCGATGCCCGGCCTACGTGAACTCCCCGGTTGTCCCGTGGCCGACCCC
>JAYTUE010000103.1:0-7658 GCA_043744715.1 Verrucomicrobiota bacterium
GAGCATCCCCACGCAGCCCAAAAGCCCGCCGTCACCAAAGCTGTAAACTGAATTTCTGACACGCCATGGCCAAACAGGATCCCAAGACCCAGGAATATCTCGCAACCGGCCGCAGGAAGACATCGATCGCCCGCGTCCGTCTCGCCAGCGGCTCCGGCAAGTTCTCTGTGAACGGCCGCGAACTCGAAGCCTACTTCCTCACCGACAGCCTTCGCCAACTCGTTAGCCAGCCTTTCCGTGTGACCGAGACCGCCGGACGCTATGACGTCCGCATCAATGTCACCGGTGGTGGCCCCGCCGGCCAAGCCGGTGCCGTCCGCCATGGAATTGCCCGTGCCTTGATCGGTGCCGATGCCAATCTCCGGCCAGCTCTCAAGTCCAATGGTCTGCTGACCCGAGATTCTCGCATGAAGGAACGCAAGAAATATGGCCAGCCCGGTGCGCGCAAGCGCTTCCAGTTCAGCAAGCGTTGATCTGTTCCCAGTTTTTTCAGCCCGCCGGTGCAATCCGGCGGGTTTTTTGTTGGAGAAACCAGAATGATTCCGGCTTGCTCTAGTCCCCTCCAACCAGCCCAATCAACCCATGTCCATTCGGCTGGTTGGCGTCTTTTCGCTGGTGCTGAACGTCGCCCTCGTAGCGGCCTGGCTGGATTTCCGTTCATCCAAATCCGGGGCA
Organism: Verrucomicrobiota bacterium; assembly: GCA_043744715.1. GTDB lineage: Bacteria > Verrucomicrobiota > Verrucomicrobiia > Limisphaerales > CANJSG01 > CANJSG01. The sequence goes on from JAYTUE010000103.1 coordinate 676, forward strand.
ATGCGGCCGGATTTACCCCCGTCAATCCTCCAAGCCAGAAAGCCGGAAAAGTCCCCTCCGACAACCCCCGCATCGACTGCAAGCCGCTCGCCCGCGTCTGAAGCCGCCACCACGCTCCCCTGGCTCCAGATTGAGTCCGCCGATTTTCCCGCATTCATCCAGAATCTCCGGGAGGTCGGCTGCCCCGAACGGACCATTCGCGATATCGTAGCCCACGAAATTGAGCGGATCTACGAAAGCCGCCGTTCCAATCCCTCGCGCGTTAACTCCTTCTGGTGGACCGAGGCGGAACAGTATGCGGAGAGCCGGCGCCGGGAAATCGCGGAAGCCCGCTTCGAACTCGAACAACGCAGCGTTCTGAAAGCCTTACTCGGTGTTGAAGGCAATTGGCCGAAAGCCGCCGGGAATCCACTAGATTGGGCCATCTACTGCTGGGGCGCGGCCATTCCAGACATTGAAACCGTCGAAAAAGCCTGCTGGGTCCTCGATTCCGCCAAGTTCCAGCACAGCTATTTCAGGACGGAGAGCGGTAAACCGTTGACCTTGTCGGAACTCGCGCGCCTGAAGGAAATGCGCGATCAAACGTTGCTCCAATTGGAGGCCATCATCGGCCCACAACGCTCCACCGAGCTGCTCCAACTCGCCAGCCTCAATCTTCTCATGCCTGAAGCGAGCACCTCAGGTGTCGGCGCCACCGGGATCACCAGCGACGATCTCCGCCGCATCTCATCTGTTCTTCCCCGGGATCTCACAGTGTTGAACTATATTCTCGACCATCCCGAGCTCGCCAAGTTTGAGCGGTTCATCGCCGGGCTCCCGCCTAAACCCACCCCCGACGAACAGATGGAAGCGCTCGCTCCATTGGTGACCAAGGCCCTTGGCCCTCGCCGCGCTGCGCAGTTGACGCGGATTTTTGACGGATATTGGTCGGATTCAGTGGAATTCACCAGATCCCAAGAACTGCCCCAACGCATCGCCGAAGTCCTCAGTGATGTGAAGCACATCGCCTTCGAGGAATCAAAACGTCTCCGCGATGCGGCTGAACTGGAACCCGACGACGAGGAGGAGCAACTCCAAGCAGTCAGCCAATCCACCGTCTCAGCGCTCAGGCAGCTGCTTCCGGATAAGGCCTTCAACGAATACCTCCGCGAACACGGTCAATGGATCACCAACATGGCGAAGGGATTAAAGCCATGAACCTGCGCGGCTGGAGACTCTTCACCATCCTGTCCCTCGCCACGAACATCGTCTTCGCAGTCCTCATCGGCATCGAACTCGTCCGCCGCGAATCGATCACCCCCGTCCGGCCCATGGCCCAGTCGAAGATTCCCGGGCTACGCGACAAAGCCATCACGCTACCGCCACGGACCCGTCCGCCGGTGGAATCACCCACGACCAACTGGCCGCCCTTCCGATGGAGTTCCGTCCATTCGACCAGTTACTCCAACTATGTCGCCAATCTCCGCAACATCGGCTGCCCGCCTGAAACGGTCGAAGCGATCATCCGGGGAGCGTCGTGGTTCGAGCTCGCCACGTTCATCCACGCTTATGCCACCGAGAAGCACCCCCTGCTCTGGGAAGTGCTCACCGGAAGCACGAACGCCCAGGTCCAGTTGCAGCTCGCCTGGAAAACCCTCGAAACGGCAGCCGCACGACGCGACGAAATACTTGATGCCCTTTTCCAAAAACCGGCCGATTCAGCGGAACAGAACCGGAGCGCCGAACTTCAGAGACGGCGGTCAGACCTCAAAGCCGGAGTCAATGGATTCCTCCCGGATGGCAAACTGGCCAGCTTGGCGAACCTCCAGCTGTCGCTTGATGAGCGCAACGCCGAGATCAAGACCAACCTTGCTCCCCGCCTTCAATCCGGGGCGTTCCAGGCCGCGACCGCGGAATACGAGGCGGCCACGACCAATCTCCTCAGCGAGGCGGAGCTGAGGGAACACCGGCTCCGCACATTTTTGGAACTCCAGGAACGAGGCCAATCCCTGCGCGGACTTGCCCTCATCGCTTCCAACAGCGCCGACTACGCGTCGATGGTGGCGTCCTTCACCAATCAGACCGCTTTCTCCCAGGCCTTGGGGCCTGAACGCGCGGCACGGTGGGCATCGATCCAATCAACGGATCTCGGATCCGTGAACACCTTCCTTGGGATCACCCGCAAGTTCGGCCTCAACCCGGACCTCGCCCTCAGCGCCGCCAAAGCAAATTCGGCCTATCGCAAGGAAGAGGGCGAGATCGACACCGACGCCAAACTCCTGCCGCGCGAGCGCCGCACGTTGAAGGTTTTGTTGGAGCAACACCGCATCGAGAAACTCCGCGCCCTCCTCGGTTCCGATGCCTGGGAAACCTACCGCTTCCACCACGAATACTGAGGCGGCTTCCGAAGTGACGAGGCAGGACCATTCGGACCGCGCCACATTGGACAGCCCCGCCGTCGGCCGTTACAACTGCCGCGCGATGAAATCAGTCTCCGTCGGCATCATTGGCGCGTCCGGTTATTCCGGTGAGGAACTCGTGCGCCTGCTCTTGAACCATCCCCACGCCGAACTCACCACAGTCACCTCCCGCCAATACGCCGGCCAGACGGTCGCCCAGGTGTTCCCCAAGTTCAGCCACCTGCCCAAGGCCCGCACGCTCCGCTTCGTGGATTCCAACGCCGAACTCGTCGCCAAGACCGCCGAGATCGTCTTCCTCGCCCTGCCCCACGGCGTCGCCGCCGAGTTCGCCACGCCGCTCCTCCAACTGGGAGCCAAGGTCATCGACCTCAGCGCCGACTTCCGACTGAAGAGCCCGGAAGTCTACAAAGAATTCTACGGCCACGACCATCCCGCGCCCGACCTGCTGGCCAAATCGGTTTACGGCCTGCCCGAAGTTTATCGCGAACAGATCAAAGCCTCGTCGCTCGTCGCCTCGCCCGGATGTTATCCCACGAGCATCTTGTTGCCTTTGCTGCCTTTGATCCGCGCCGGGTTGATACAGCCCAACAGCATCATCGCCGACTCCCTCAGCGGCGTCAGCGGCGCGGGCCGAAAGGCGGAACTCGATTACCTCTTCTGCGAATGCAACGAGAGCGTCCGGCCCTACGGCGTGCCCAAGCACCGGCACCTTTCCGAGATCGAACAGGAGCTCGGCATCGCCGCCAAGTCTAAGGTCACGATCCAGTTCACGCCCCATCTCATTCCGGTCAACCGCGGCATCCTCTCGACCATCTACGTCGCGCCGTCGAAGCACTTCGCCACCGCCGACGAAGCCGCCGCGCTCAACAAGGCCATCGCCGAAGCCTACGCGTCCGCCTACGCCAACGAACCGTTCGTCCGGGTGCTGGAAGGCAAGCTCCTGCCCGACACCAAGAACGTCGTCGGCACCGCCGTCTGCGAATTCGCCTGGCGGCTCGATCCTCGCACCGGCCGCCTCATCCTCATGAGCGCCATCGACAACATCGTCAAAGGCGCCTCCGGCCAGGCCGTCCAGAGCCTGAACCTGATGTGCGATTATCCGGAAACGGCCGGGTTGCTGTGAGCGATTCTGTCGCCGACGCCATCGCCGCCTTCCGCTCCGCCGCCATCGCCAAGGGCGACATAGCCTCACCGCGTTCCCTGGACATCGCCTTCCTCGAACGTCTCGGCGACGCATTTCACGAACTGGACGCCATTGGACCCGAAGGCCGTTCTGCTCTGAAGAACCTGCTCCAAGATCGTTCGCCCTACGTCCGCCGCTGGGCCGCCCACCAGCTGCTTTCCGAAGGCGACGCCGACGCCCTTCCCGTCCTCCAGCAACTTGCCGCCGAACCAACCCCGCTCGGCCTGACCGTGGAAAAGCTCCTCGCCGACCACGCCGCCGACCGCCTCACGTCGCCGTTCGATCGCGAACCGTAGTCAAATCAACAGCTCCGGTAGGGCGCGTCACTCCGTGCGCGCCGTCGTGCGGCCGAACGGTTTCTCGCGGCCTTGTCCGTTGGTTCGAATCCGACGGCGGGCAAAGGACGGACCGAACAAACCGGGTCGGGGACGGCATTCCGTCCGAGCTTCGTTCGTCGATAGAAAAGCGGCGCAGCAGCGCACGCAGTCCAAGACGCTCGCGCACTGAACAGGCGCGTGGAACTTCTGCCAGGTCGTGGACTGCGCCGGTGCTCCGGCGCTTTCTCCGACGGTGGAAACATGACCAGCGCGTCCGAAACGCCTCCCTCCGCGTCCTCTGCTTCTTCTGCGGTTAAAATTCTTCGCGCCCTTCGCGGATGAGCACCCCCTTACCGGGCGAGGACGCCCGGCCTTCAAGTTGCACGACACGCTTCTCCCGTTGATTCTCCCGTCGTGCGCGGACTCCGCTCCATCTTCATTCTGCTGACCGGCTTCTTGCCGTTGGCCATCGCGCACGCGGCGGAAGCCTTCTCTCCGGCCGGGCTGGAATTTTTCGAGAACCGCATCCGGCCCGTCCTCGTCGCCTCATGCTACGAATGCCACAGCGCCGAGAGCGGCAAAGCCAAGGGCGGCCTCCTGCTCGACACCCGCGAAGGCCTGCTCAAGGGCGGCGACCACGGACCCGCCGTCGTCCTCGGCCAGCCGCAAGACAGCCGCCTCGTCAAAGCCATCCACCAGTCCGACGACGATCTGAAGATGCCGCCCAAGAAGTCGCTGACGTCCGCGCAGGTGAAGGACTTCGAGGAATGGATTCGCATGGGCTTGCCCGATCCGCGCCAAGCCGGGACGGCTCAGACAGCCGTGAAGGGCGCATTCAACTTCGAGCGCGAGCGCCGGCATTGGGCCTACCAGCCGGTGCGCGACTACATCCCGCCCTTCTCCAAGAGCCATCACCTAGCGCGGAACTACATCGACCACTTCCTGCTCGCCCAACTCGACGCGCGCGACCTCAAGCCCAATCCCGAAGCGGACAAGATCACTTTAATCCGCCGCGTCACCTTCGACCTCACCGGACTTCCTCCCACGCCCGAGGACATCGACGACTTGGTCGCCGACCGCTCGCCCGACGCCTACGAGAAACTCGTCGACCGCCTACTCGAATCTCCCGCCTTCGGCGAACGCTTCGGCCGTCATTGGCTCGACCTCGTCCGCTACGCCGACACGGCGGGCGACAGCGCGGACTTCCCCGTGCCGCAGGCCTACCGCTATCGCAACTACGTCATCCGCGCCTTCAACCAGGACAAACCCTACGACCAGTTTCTCCGCGAACAGATCGCCGGCGACCTCCTGCCCGGCGCTACGCGCGAACAGCGGAACGAACACCTCATCGCCACCGGCTTCATCGCCATCTCCCGCCGCTTCGCCGTCGACGAATCGGACCACCACCTGACCATCGATGACACGATCGATGTCCTCGGCAAAACCGCGCTCGGCCTGACCGTCAGCTGCGCGCGTTGCCACGACCACAAATACGATCCCATCCCCACGCGCGACTACTACGCGCTCCACGGTATCTTCAACAGCATCCGCTACCCCTTCCCCGGCGCCGAGATTCGCCAGCGTCCGCGCGACCTCATTCCGCTCATCGCCGAAGCCGACGCCTCCCGCGCACTCGCGCCGTTCCAGGAGAAAGCCGCCCAGCTCGACGCTGACATCATCAAGGTAGAAGCCGAGTTGGCCGCGCTTCCGAAAGCCATCGGTGGCGAACAGTCGAATGACTCCGCCGTCACCACCGCACAACGAACGAAGCTCACCGAACAGCTCGGCGGCTTGAAATATCAGCGCAAGCGCGCGCTCGACGACGCGCCGCCGATCCCGATGGCCTACGCCGTCGCCGAAGGCCGTGCGGCCGATTCACCCGTCTTCCAACGCGGCGACCGCTTCAAACCCGGCCCAGTTGTCCCGCGCGGTTTCCTCCAGATCCTCGGCGGCGAAACACTCGCGGCTGGAACAACCAACAGCGGCCGGCTTGAACTCGCCCAATGGATCACCGACCCGGCCAATCCGTTGACCGCCCGCGTCATGGTGAACCGGGTCTGGCAATGGCACTTCGGCCGGGGACTCGTCACCACCCCGAGCGACTTCGGCGTGCGCGGCCAGGCACCGAGCAATCCATGGCTGCTCGACTACCTCACCAGCCGCTTCGTCGAAGACGGCTGGTCGGTGAAGAAACTCACCCGTTTCATCGTCACCTCGCGCGCCTACCGCCAGACCAGCGCGGACAATCCGGCCAGCTTCTCCGCCGATCCCAACAACGAACTCGTCTGGCGCTACAACCGCCAGCGGCTCGACGCCGAGTCCATCCGCGACGCCATCCTGTCCGCCAGCGGCCGACTTGATCCGGAGCCCGGCGGCGAACATCCCTTCCCTCCCCTGCGCGAGTGGGACTTCACCCAGCACTTCCAGTTCATCGCGAGCTACCCCCACGAGAAACGCTCCGTCTACCTCATGCAGCAGCGCATCCGCCGCAGCTCCTTTTTCGCGCTCTTCGACGGCCCCGATCCGAATGCCAGCATGGCCGAACGCCCGCTCTCCATCACGCCGCTCCAGGCGCTCTACTCGGTCAACAACCAGTTCGTCCATGAGCAGGCTGCCGCCTTCGCCCGACGCATCCTCGCTTCCAACAAGACCACCGGCGAACGCCTGACCTTCGCCTACCGCACCGCCCTCGGCCGCAAGCCAACTGAGGAGGAAATCAAGCTGGTGAGCGAACATCTCGCAGCCCTTGCTCCGACCACAGTTGTCGCAACGCCCGGTCAGGGGACCGGGCCTACATCCAAAGCCGCAGCGCCGCCCTCCGCTGTAGGCCGGGTGCCCTCACCCGGCGTCGATGGAACCACCGCCACCAAACTCTCCGCCTGGTCCTCCGTCGCCCGCGCCCTCCTCGCGAGCAACGAGTTTGTCTTCGTCGACTGAACCGTCTTTCATCACCGCTGATTCGAACCATGCCCGATCCCGCCGAACTCATCGTCGCCTGCCCGCGCTGCCGCCAGCGCGGCAAATGGTTTGCCGACACGTGGGGCCCCTTCTGCTCCAAGCGCTGCAAGCTCATCGACCTCGGCC
>JAYTUE010000104.1:0-28305 GCA_043744715.1 Verrucomicrobiota bacterium
GATTTTGAGACGTCGATCCTGATCGTCTTCGTCCTCGGCCTTTGCATCCGGCAATTCGTCTCGCGCACGAACACGGCCGGTATCCTCGCCATCTCCACGACGCTCTTCGGCCTGATGTATGTGCCGTGGCTGCTGAACTTCATCCAGAAGATCCATTTCTTCCCCGGCGTCGAGGGCAACCACTACATCCTCTACTTCGTCCTCGTGACGAAGTTCAGCGACTGCGGCGCCTACGCGGTCGGATCGTTGATCGGCAAACACAAGATGATCCCCCGCGTCAGCCCCGGAAAAACCTGGGAAGGCTTCGGCGGCGCGGTCGTCGTCTCAACGGGCGCGAGCGTGCTCTACTACAAGCTGGCCGGAGCGCACTTGAGCGGCATGACGATGATGCACGCGATCATCCTCGGAATCCTCCTGAGCATCGCGGCGGTGATCGGCGATCTGATCGAATCCATCTTCAAGCGCGAGGCCGGCCTCAAGGATTCCGGAAAACTCTTCCCCGGCATCGGCGGCATCCTCGACCTGTTGGACAGCCTGCTCTTCAACGCCCCGCTGATGTATCTCTACCTCCGTCACGTCCTGACCAACTGAGGTTGGACTCTTTGAATGAAAAACGTCGTCCTCCTCGGCTCCACCGGTTCCATCGGCACCAGCACCATCAAGGTCGCTGAGGATTTGCCCGGTGAAATCCGCCTCGTCGGCCTCGCCGCCGGCGGTAACGCCGACCTGCTCGTCGAACAGGCCAGGAAGTTCGGCGTCGCCAATGTGTCGATCAACGATCCGTCCAAGGTCGCCGGAGTGAAGTCCGCCCTGGGCGACTCCGCAGAAACCTCCTGCGGCATGGAAGGCCTGCTCAGGCTCGCCACTCTTCCCGAAGCCGACATCGTCCTCATCGCCATCGTGGGCACGGCCGGACTCCAGCCCGCCTTGGCCGCGATCCGCGCGGGCAAGGACATCGCCGTGGCGTCGAAGGAAATTCTCGTCATGGCCGGCGAGACGGTCATGGCCGAAGCCAGGAAACACGGCGTGAAGGTCCTCGCGGTCGACAGCGAGCACTCCGCCATCTTCCAGTGCCTCGACGACAAACCGCCCGAGTCGGTCCGCAATCTCTGGCTGACCGCATCGGGCGGGCCCTTCCGCAGCAGGACGGATTGGCCCAGGGAAAAGTTCTCCGAAATCACCGTCGAACGCGCGCTCAAGCACCCGAACTGGGTCATGGGCCGCAAGATCACGATCGACAGCGCCACGCTCTTCAACAAGGGCCTGGAGATGATCGAGGCCCGCTGGCTCTTCGACATCGAGATGGCGCGCGTGCAGGTCGTGGTGCATCCCCAGAGCATCGTCCACTCGATGGTGGAATTCATCGACGGTTCGATCATCGCGCAGATGTCGACGCCGGACATGTGCCTGCCCATCCAGTATGCGTTGACCTATCCGCGCCGGATGAAGAGCGACCGGGTGCAGACCAACTTTCCGGCCATCGGCACGCTGACCTTCGAACAGCCTGACGTGGAAAGGTTCCCCGCCCTGCAACTGGCCCGGCGGGCCGGCGAAGTCGGTGGCACGCTCCCGGCCGTCTTGAACGCCGCCAACGAGGTGGCTGTCGACTTGTTTGTGAACCGCCGCATCGGCTTCCCCGACATCACCACCACCGTGGCCCGCGTCATGGCCGCGCATCGCATCGTCGATCATCCGTCGCTCGACCAGATCCTTGAGGCGGACGCGTGGGCCCGCCAGGAAGCCGCCCGCTAAGCAGGTTGCCGCCCGGCCCGACGCCCACTAGCTTCCCTCCAACAGAACTCATCCGTGGAAACCCTTCTCAACTACATCTACATCGGGGTGGTCGTCCTCCTCCTCTTCGGCGCCGCTATCTTCGTCCACGAATACGGCCACTACTGGGTGGCGCTCCGCCGCAAGCTGAAGGTCGAGGAGTTCGCCATCGGCTTTGGTCCGAAGCTCTTTTCCTGGCGTGCGAAGAACGGTGTCCTTTGGTCCATCCGTGGAATTCCTGCGGGCGGCTTCGTCAAGCTGCCGCAGATGATCACCTCCGAGGCCATCGAGGGTAAGCCCGAGGAGGAACTGCCTCCCATCACCCCGCTCTCCAAGATCCTCGTCTCCGTGGCGGGCCCTTTCATGAACGTGGTCTTCGCGTTCGTCATCGCGACCTTCATCTACTTCGTCGGCCTGCCCCAGCCGGTGAATCCGTCGATCATCGGCTACGTCGACCCGAAGTCCGACGAAGCGAAGCTCGGCATCAAGGAAGGCGACCGCGTCGTTGCTCTGGAAGGAAAGCCGGTGAAGACGTGGCAGGACGTCAACATGGGCACCATCCTCGCCCTCACAAATACGCTCCAGGTAACTTTCGACCGGGCGGGACAGCAGTTCACCCATCCCTTGAAAGCCGAGGTCAGCGAAGTGTTCGGCCTCAAGATTCTCAAACTGAATCCCAAGGACCATCCCATCCTGATCGGCATCAAGGCTGACGGTCCGGCTGCCAAAGCCGGACTTGAGACAGGCGATGAGGTCGTCAATTTCGCCGGCGTCCCGATCGTGGCGCGCGAACAGTTCATCGAACTCGTCCGCAAACGCCCGGGCCAGGCGACCCCAATCGAGGTGAAACGCGCAGGGCAGATCATGCCATTCACCGTCACTCCTGCGGCAGACCCTACGGAAGGCATCGGCCGCATTCAGGTCGAGGTCGGCAGCAACTCGAAGCAGGTCTTTGAAGTCATGCGCCCCGGGCCCTTGCCGTGGGTCCAAGTGGCCAATGTCTTTGACCAGATGGTTTCCACCCTCAAGGCCTTGGTCTACTCCAAGCAGACCGGGGTGAAGGCCAAAGATCTCAGCGGCCCAGTGGGAATCATCTCCGGCCTCGCCATCCAGGTGAACACGGATTACCGGCTCGCCCTCAGTTTCCTGGTCCTCCTGAACATCAATCTGGCCGTCCTCAACATGCTCCCGATCCCGGTTCTCGACGGTGGTCACATCGCCATGGCCATCCTGGAAAAACTCCGGGGCAAACCACTCAGCGTCCGGTTCGTGGAACTGACCACATCCGCCTTCGCCATCATGCTGATTTCCTTCATGGCCTACGTCACCTTCTTCGATGTGAAGAGGTTCCCGCTCTTCAAGGCCATGATGAACGCCGACACCAAGGTCGAGCAGTCCACGAATGCTCCGGCTTCCACACCGGCTCCCGCCCCTCAGAGCGGCCGGTGACGCAACGATACGGATTTTCCGTTTGTCGGACCGCCAAGAAGCTTCATTTTAGGCCTCTGCGATGAACTATTGCCATTCGCCGTATTCCTTCAGCCGCCGCCTCAGCCGCGAGGTCGTCGTCGGTGATCCTGCCAAGGGCGGAGTCGTCATTGGCGGCGTTCATCCCGTGGTGAAGCAGTCCATGCTGACCTGTGACACGATGGACACCGCGCTCAGCGTCAAGCAGACGCTGGAACTCGTCGCCGTCGGCTGCCAGATCGTCCGCATCACCGCACCCACAGTGAAGGACGCCGCGAACCTTGAGAACATCGTCCGCGAACTCCATGCCGTCGGTTGCCACGTCCCCATCGTGGCCGACATCCATTTCAAGCCCGACGCCGCGATGGAAGCGGTGAAGTGGGTCGAGAAGATCCGCATCAACCCCGGCAACTACGCCGACTCGAAGAAATTCGCCGTCAAGGAATACACCGACGAAGCCTACGCCGCCGAACTGGCCCGCATCGAGGAGCGGTTCACCCCGCTCGTGCTCGAATGCAAACGCCTCGGCCGCGCCATGCGCATCGGCACGAACCACGGATCCCTCAGCGACCGCATCATGAACCGCTACGGCGATTCGCCGCTCGGGATGGTGGAAAGCGCGCTGGAGTTCGCCCGGATCTGCCGGAAGAACGGCTTCCACAACTTCGTCTTCTCGATGAAGTCGTCGAACCCCAAGGTGATGATCGAGTGCTATCGCCTGCTCACCGCACGGCTGGACAAGGAGGGGCCGGATTGGAACTACCCGCTGCACCTCGGTGTCACGGAAGCCGGCGAAGGCGAAGACGGCCGCATCAAGTCCGCCATCGGCATCGGTTCCCTGCTCTGCGACGGCGTCGGCGACACCATCCGCGTCAGTCTCACCGAGGACAGTCCGCACGAGATCGCCGTCTGCAACGAGCTGGTCGCGCAGCTCCCCGTTCTCACTATCCGGGATCAGGCATCCGGAATCCGGGATCAGTCTTTCCCCTTCGACCCGTTCCACTACGAACGCCGCGAGACGCCCGAGACCGCCCTGACCGATTCCATCAAGGCCGGCGGCGAACAAACCGTCCGCGTGGTCGTGGGCCGAGCCACCTTCGACAAAGTCGCGCCTAAAATCCGTCCGAAGGACGACGTGAAGCCCGAGGCGGTCTACGAGGACCTCAACATCCTTGAACTCGATCCCTCCCAACCGCTGACCATCGACCAGATCAACTGCGACACGCAGCTCGTGACGGTGAAGGACGGGGTCAAGCTTCCGCCGATCACGGCGTTCCGTCTGCTCGTCAGCCAGCTCAAGAAGCTTGGCCGGAAGAATCCGATCCTGCTGAAGGACTGCCTCACGTTTGAAGCCGTTCCGCTGGAACCAAGCGTCGCGTTGCTCCGCGCCTCGGTGAACATCGGTTCACTTCTGGCGGACGGCATCGGCGACGCCATCCTCGTTCGCGGCGAAAGCGGCGCTGGCCAAAGCCTCAGGCTGGCGTTCAACATCCTCCAGGCCGCCGGTTGCCGTTCGTTCAAGACGGACTACGTCGCCTGCCCGAGCTGCGGCCGCACGCTCTTCAACCTCCAGACCGTCACCGCCCTCATCAAGGCCCGCACGGCGCATCTCAAGGGCGTGAAGATCGCCATCATGGGTTGCATCGTGAACGGCCCCGGCGAGATGGCCGACGCGGACTTCGGCTACGTGGGCGGCGCACCGAACAAGATCAACCTCTACGTCGGCAAGACCCCCATCAAGTTCAACATCCCCGAAGCCGAAGCCGTGGACCGGCTCGTCGACCTGATCCGCGAACACGGCAAATGGGTGGAACCCGAACCCGTGGCCGCCGCAGTTGCCTGAGCTTCGATCGCCTTCAAAACAAAACGCCCCGGACTCCGTGAGGAGCCGGGGCGTTTTGCTGAAGGCTTGGTTGCCCCTTCAGATGATCGTGCCGTGCGGGATGACGGCGTTCTTCGGGATGATCACGATGCCGTCCCGGATGTAATACATCGGATGATCGGAGTCGGCCGGTTTGTCGTAGGGCGTGATGACGCAGTTGTCGCCGATGCGGGCGTTCTTATCGACGATGCATTCCTCGATGCGGGTGTTCGCCCCGATGCCGATTCGCGGAATGCTGCGGGCGGAGTTTTCCAGGATGGAGTTCTGGCTCTCGTAGTAGTCAGAACCGAGGACGATGGTCCGGCGAAGGCAGGCGCCCTCGGCGATGATGCTGCGGATGCCGACGAGGGAGTTTTCGACCCGTGCACGGTTGATGATGCAGCCGTCGGAGATGACCGCGTGGTTGATGGCGCCGCCGTTGATCTTCGACGCCGGGAGGAAACGCGGACGCGTAAAGATGGGCGAACCCATGTCGAAATAGTTGAAGCGCGGCAGCTCGGCGCAGGCATCGAGGTTCGCCTCGAAGTAGGCCCGGATCGTCCCGATGTCCTCCCAGTATCCCTGGAAGATGTAGGAGAAGACGCGGTGCGACCCGATGGCTCCGGGGATGATGTGCTTGCCGAAGTCAGTCTGCGTGTTGTCCAGCAGCTTGATGAGCACGTCGCGGTTGAAGACGTAGATGCCCATCGATGCGAGGAACTGGTCCTCGCCGGCCGGGACTTCCAGCGTCTTGTGCAGCGCGGGCGGGATCTTGAGCGAATCGAGCACTGCGGGATCCTTCGGCTTCTCCTCGAAGCGTGTGATGCGTTTCTCGCCGTCGATCTGGAGGATGCCGAGCGCCCCGGCGGCTTCGCGGCCTACCGGGATCGTGGCGACGGTGATGTCCGCGTAGCTCTCGATGTGCTGGGCAAGGATCTTCCGGTAGTCCATCCGGTAGAGCTGGTCGCCGCTGAGGATGAGGGCGTATTGGAAATCGTTGTTCAGGAAGTGGACGAGATTCTTCCTCACGGCGTCGGCCGTGCCCTGATACCAGGAGGTGTTGGCGAAGGTCTGTTCGGCCGCGAGCAGTTCGACGAAGCCGCCGGAGAAGTGGTCGAACTTGTAGGACTGCGAGATGTGCCGGTGGAGCGAGGCGGAATTGAACTGCGTGAGGAGGTAGACCCGGCGGCAGCCGGAGTTGATGCAGTTCGAGATGGGGATGTCGACGAGCCGGTATTTGCCGGCGAGCGGCACGGCCGGTTTGGCGCGTTCGCGGGTCAACGGAAAGAGCCGCGTGCCCTGGCCACCGCCCATGATGATGGCAAGCACGCTGTTGCTGTTGGGCGGGGGCAGAATAGAAGCTGGCATAGGTCTCCGGTTTGGTTCGCGGGAGTTCATACCTTGCGGCCATTTCGGCGGGCAAGGTAGTTTGCGCACCGCTAGCTACTTTCATGTGTGGAATCATCGGTTACGTCGGCAAAAAACAGGCGACCCCCATCCTTCTGGAGGGGCTCAGGCGCCTGGAATATCGCGGCTACGACAGCGCCGGAGTGGCCATTCTCCGGGCCGCCGACCTGCTCATGCGCAAACGGCGCGGCAAGATCGATGAAGGCCTCGCCCCGCTGCTCAAGGACCACCCGGCCGACGGCCTCATCGGCATCGGACACACGCGCTGGGCCACGCACGGCCCGCCTTCGGACGAAAATTCCCATCCCCACCTCGACGCCTCGGGCCGGATCGCCGTGGTCCACAACGGCGTCATCGAGAACTACGACCGGCTGAAGCAGCGCCTGCTTGCCTCCGGGCACGTCTTCCAATCGGCCACGGACACCGAGGTCCTGGCCCATCTGATCGGGGAACATCAGGCGCTGCTCAAGAAGACGGGCGCGGTTGAAACATCCGACTCCCAGCTTCTCACCCGCGCCGTGACCGCCGCTCTCCGCGAGGTCATCGGCACCTACGGCCTGGCCGTGATCAGCCTGGATGAACCCGGCACCATCGTGGCCGCCCGGCGCGGCTCGCCGCTGATCATCGGCATCGGGGACGGCGAACACTTCCTCGCGAGCGACGCCAACGCGCTCGTCTCCCACACGCGCCGGGTCGTCTACCTGAACGACTACGACGTCGCCACGATCCGGGCGGACCGGTTCGACGTCATCAGCCTCGGGACGGACACCGCGCGCGTGCAGATCAGCCAGATCGAGTTCAGCGCCGAAGCCGCCGAGAAGGGCGGCTTCGCGCACTACATGCTCAAGGAGATCTTCGAGCAGCCGCGCACGGTGGAGAACGCCTTGCGGGGCCGGATCGACTTCGAGGAGGCCACCGCCAAGTTCGGCGGCCTCAACCTCACCTCGGCGGAACTCCGCGCCGTCGACCGCATCGTCATCGCGGCCTGCGGCACGAGCTGGCACGCCGGTCTCGTCGGCGAATACCTGATCGAGGAACTGGCCCACATCCCGGTCGAGGTCGAATACGCCAGCGAGTTCCGCTACCGCAACGCGCCCATCGAGAAGAACACGCTCTTCCTCGTCATCACCCAGTCCGGAGAGACCGCCGACACCCTCGCCGCCATGCGCGAAGCCCGGCGACGCGGCCACAAGGTCCTCGCCGTCTGCAACGTCGTCGGCAGCACCATCGCCCGCGAAGCCGATGGCGGCATCTACCTCCATGCCGGACCGGAGATCGGCGTCGCCTCCACCAAGGCCTTCACGTCCCAGGTCACCGCCCTGACCCTCCTCGCCGTGTTGTTGGGCCGGCTACGGATGCTTTCGTCGACCCATGGGCACCAGATCCTAAAAGCCCTCGAAGCCATCCCGGGGCAGATCGAGTCGATCCTCCAACAGGAATCCAAGATCAAGACCCTCGCGGCGAAGTATCAGTCGGCGGAGGACTTCTTCTTCCTCGGACGCCAGGCGTGTTTCCCGGTCGCCCTGGAGGGCGCGCTCAAGCTGAAGGAGATCTCCTACATCCACGCCGAGGGGTATCCCGCCGCCGAGATGAAGCACGGGCCCATCGCCCTCCTTGACGAGAAGACGCCCACCGTGATCCTCACGCCGAAGGACGCGATGTATGACAAGGTTGTCAGCAACCTCGAAGTGGTCCGCGCCCGCAGATCCCCCGTCATCGCCATCGCCACCGAGGGCGACGAATCCATCAAATCGTTCGCCGACGACGTGTTCCATGTGCCGGC
This sequence comes from Verrucomicrobiota bacterium, assembly GCA_043744715.1. Classification (GTDB taxonomy): domain Bacteria; phylum Verrucomicrobiota; class Verrucomicrobiia; order Limisphaerales; family CANJSG01; genus CANJSG01. Next base: position 8,289 of record JAYTUE010000104.1, read on the forward strand.
GACGCTGGAGCAGACCTTCCCGTTGCTGGCCGTCGTTCCCCTCCAACTCCTCGCCTACCACATCGCCGTGCTGCGCGGCTGCGACGTGGACAAGCCCCGTAATCTGGCCAAGAGCGTCACGGTGGAGTGATTCGTCATTTCCAGTTTTGAATTGGTCGTTTTGAATTCCCCCATCCCATGCCAGCCCGCCTTTTCAACACCCTGACCCGCCAGGTCGAAGACTTCGTCCCGCTTGATCCCGCCGGCAAGAAGGTCGGCCTCTACTGCTGCGGACCGACCGTCTACGACTTCGCCCACATCGGGAACATCCGCACCTTCGTCTTCGCGGACCTGACCCGGCGCTGGCTGGAATTCTCCGGCTTCAACGTCCAGCACGTCATGAACATCACCGACGTGGAGGACAAGATCATCCGCAAGGTGCGCGAGACCGGGCAATCGCTCGCCGAATTCACCGGCAAATACGAAGCCGAGTTCTTCCAGGATCTGGAGACTGTTCACTGCCTGCGTCCTCACCAGACGCCGCGCGCCACGGAGCACATTCCCGAAATCATCGCCTTGATCGCCCGGTTGCTGGAACGCGGCGTGGCCTACAAGGCGGCCGACGGCTCGATCTACTTCAGCATCGAGAAGTATCGCGGTTGCGGCTGCAAATACGGCCAGCTGGTGAACCTCAACTTCGACGGAATGCGCGTGGGCGACCGTGTGGCCAGCGACGAATACGAGAAGGAATCCGTGGCCGACTTCGCGCTCTGGAAGGCCCGCGTGCCGGACGACGGCGCGGTCTTCTGGGCCAGCCCATGGGGCGAAGGCCGTCCCGGCTGGCACATCGAGTGCAGCGCCATGTCGATGAAGGCCCTCGGCGAAAGCTTCGACCTGCATCTCGGCGGCGAAGACCTCGCGTTCCCGCATCACGAGGACGAGATCGCCCAGAGCGAAGGCGCGACCGGCAAGCCCTTCGTGAAGCATTGGATGCACGGCTACCACCTGCTCGTCGAAGGGAAGAAGATGAGCAAATCGCTCGGGAACTACTTCACGCTGCGCGACCTGCTCGCCAAAGGATTCTCCGGCCGCGAAGTGCGTTTCCTGCTCCTCAGCGCCCACTACCGCGAACAGTTTAACTTCACGCTGGAAGGCCTTGACGGTGCGAAGACAGCACTGGCCCGGCTCGATGAATGCGTCGCCAAGCTTCGGGAGATCGCCGGCAACACGCCGCCGGTTCCGTCGCCTGTCAGCGGATTCCTGGTCACCAACTTCAAGCACGCTCTCGAAGAGGATCTCAACGTCTCAAAAGCCTGGGCCGCGGTCTTTGATTGGATCCGGGCCAACAACCAGGCGCTGACTCCCGTCGGACACCAGATTTCCCCCGGAGAAGCGGCAGGGCTCATCGCGGCCTGGAACGAGATCGACCGGGTCCTTGGGATCGGAGAACCCGCGCAACTGGAAGCCCCGGCCGAACTACTCGCCCTGTTGGAAGAACGCCAGGCCGCCCGCAAGGCCAAGGACTTCCAACGCTCCGACGCCATCCGCGACGAACTCAAGGTCAAGGGCTGGATCATCGAGGACACCGCGAAGGGTCCCCGGCTGAAGAAGGCGTGACCAGTTCCGTAGGCCGGGCGTCCCCGCCCGGCCAGTCTTCGAGTTTTCGTGTTCGTTGTGAATGGACACCAACTTGCCGGGCGCGGACGCCCGGCCTACTTCAGGAACCGTTCGTTTGGCCCTATGCTTCCGGGCTTCGCCCGAAGCCACTTCCCTCTCGTCAGCTTCTTCGTCGCCCGTATACTTCACCCATGCGTATCTCGTCGCTGCTGGCATCGGTTTGCATGTCATTCGGCCTCCTGGCCGATGGCCCGCCCGTTCCACCCGCGCTGCCCGCCGCCACTCCATCCGCTCCCGTCACCACCAACCCGTTCGTCTGGGATGCGATGAGCAAGGAGATCACTCCGAAAGCCGGCGAGACCTTGGTCAACTTCACCTTCTGGGTCACCAACACCGGTCCCACCGAAGCGCGCATCGACGCTGTCTCGACCAGCTGCGGCTGCACGGTCGCGCAGCTCCCGTCCACTCCCTGGATTTTCAAACCCGGAGACTCGGGTCCATTGACCGCTTCGATGAACCTCGTCGGCAAGTTCGGCCTCGTGCAGAAGCTCGTCCACATCAGCACCTCCGCCGGCCCACAGTCGCTCATGGTCCGGGCCAACACGCCCATCCCCGACACGGCCGGCACGGCCATCTCCCTCAGCAGCCGCGAGAAGAACCAGCTCATGACGCTGGGAGACCGCCAGGCTGTCTTCAAGGGCGACTGCGTGAAGTGCCATGTCGAACCGGCCAAGGATCGCCATGGCGAAAAACTCTTCATCGCCGCCTGCGGCATCTGCCACGTCTCCGACCACCGCGCCGCCATGGTGCCTGATCTGACCGCGGTGAAGACCGCGACCAACGCCGACTACTGGCGCGCCTGGATCACCTACGGCAAACCCGGCTCGCTCATGCCGGCCTTCGCCAAGGAACAAGGCGGCATCCTCGACCAGAAGCAGGTCGAATCGCTCGTCGACTACCTCGTGAAACATTTCCCGTCGACCGCCGGCGCCCTGCCGGCCGTCTTGCCGCAGGCGGTCTCGCCTCAGGTAGCGCCGGCCATCCCCCAGTCGAAGTAGCTCGCCAAGGATTCCAGCCGATGACCGGACGATTCATCTCCTTCGAGGGAAACGAAGGCAGCGGCAAATCCACCCAGATCAAGATCCTCGCGGAGTGTCTGGCTGCCTTGGGCCGCTCGGTCATCACCCTGCGCGAACCCGGCGGCACGCCCATCGGCGAGGAGATCCGCCACCTGCTGAAGCACAGCGCCGCCAACATCGGCATGACGGCCGAGACGGAGCTGCTCCTGATGAACGCCAGCCGCGCCCAGCTCGTGCGCCAGATCATCCGCCCGGCCCTGGTCAGCGGAGCCATCGTGCTCTGTGACCGCTTCTACGACTCCACCACCGTCTATCAAGGAACCGGCCGCGGCCTCGACCCGGCGCAGGTCAAGAACGTGATCGACCTCGCCGTCGGAGATACCCGGCCCGAGCTCACCCTCTTCCTCGAAGTGCCCCTCGAAGTCAGCGAAGAGCGCCGTCGCCACCGTTCGGGAGCGAAGCCCGAACGGGACCGTTTTGAGGAAGCCGGCCGGGCGTTTTTCGAGCGCATCCACGCCGGCTACGAAGCCCTCGCCAACTCCGAAGCCGGACGCATCCGCCGCATCGACGCGACGCGCCGGATCGACGAAGTCTCCGCCGCAATCTGGTCCCACGTTTCACCGCTGGTGAGCTGATTCAAGAAGGTTCCTTCGCCGGTCGGTTCTGGCCTTCGTCCTTCATCCTTCTGATTTCCGCGCCCGCTTGGCGCGTTAGGTATTGCCGCCCGACGAACCCGCGTTAGCGTCCGCGCAAGCCAAGAGAGACACGCCATGAATACCCCGGAAAGAATCCAGCAGTTCCGAGACGCCTTCAACCAGCTCCGGGCCGAGATCGGCAAGGTCATCGTCGGCCATCAGGCCATCGTCGACGGCACCCTCACCTCCCTCTTCGCCGGCGGCCATGTGCTGCTGGAAGGCGTGCCCGGACTCGGCAAGACGCTCCTCGTCCGCACGCTCAGCGAGGTGATGGACCTCAGCTTCAGCCGCATCCAGTTCACCCCCGACCTCATGCCGGCCGACATCCTCGGCACCAACCTCGTCATGGAAGGCCCCGACGGGCGACGCGCCTTCGAGTTCCAGCACGGCCCCCTCTTCGCCCACCTCGTCCTCGCCGACGAAATCAACCGCGCCACGCCCAAGACGCAGTCCGCGATGCTTGAGGCCATGCAGGAAAAACAGGTCACCGCCGGCGGCTCGGTCCGCAAACTGGCGGAACCGTTCTTCGTCCTCGCCACGCAGAACCCCATCGACCAGGAAGGCACCTATCCCCTGCCCGAGGCGCAGCTCGACCGGTTCTTCGTGAAGCTCGTCGTCGGGTATCCGACCGCCGGCGACCTTTCGGAAATCCTCACGCGCACGACGGAAGGCCACAAGGCGACCATCGCAAAGATCATGGACGGCGCGACCTTGATCGACTTCCAGCAACTCGTCCGGCAAGTGCCCGTGGCGTCGCATGTGAAGGACTTCGCCGTCCGCCTCGTGCTGGCCACGCATCCCAAGTCAGAGACGGCCGCACCGGTGACGAACCAGTATCTCCGCTTCGGCAGCAGTCCGCGCGGTGGGCAATGCCTGCTCCTCGCCGCCAAGGTCCGCGCCCTGACCGAAGGCCGCTACAACGTCAGCATCGACGACATCCTCGTCGTGGCGCCCGCCGTCCTCCGCCACCGCCTCATCCTCAACTTCGAGGCCGACGCCGAAGGCATCACCACCGACCACGTCATCGCCAGCATCCTCAAGGAACTGCCGAAGGAAGCGGCGGCGCGGGCCTAGAAAATCCGAACCTCGAAAGCCAAATTCCGAATGGCTCGATCTGGAAGATTCGGTGGGGAACGATTGGCGCGGAGTCCTTTGCCTTGGAAACCATCTCTGCCGAGGCACCTCACCGAAACCTCGGAGGCTTCGATCAAAGCGCCGGAGCACCGGCGCACTCCAAGACCTGGCGGAGTTCCAAGGCATCCTCCGATCTTCGCGCCAGCGTCTTGGACTGCGTGCGCTGCTGCGCCGCTTTCCGCAGCACCGGCACGGATCTACGCGCCCTCCTACAATGTCCCAAAGGGACCTCCGGAAATTAGCCAGCCACCGAGAACCCCAAGTCCCGGAGGGACGCCGGAGCTGATGCCATCGCCCCACACCAGCCTTCACACCCACGTCGTGTTCAGCACCAAGGAGCGTCGTCCCTGGATCGACACGGCTTGGCGGACGCGCCTCCATGAATACCTCGGCGGTTTGATCCGGACTGCCCAGGCGATTCCCGAGGCCATCGGCGGCACGGCCGACCACGTCCATCTTCTGATCGGGCTCCGCGCCACCCATGCGCTGGCCACGTTGGTCCAGGACATCAAACAAACCTCCTCGCGATGGATTCACGAAACCATCGGTGAGAAGGAGTTCGTCTGGCAGCAAGGTTACGGCGCATTCAGCGTCAGTCCGACGGCCCGCGACGCGGTGAAAACCTACATCGCCAACCAGGAAGAACATCACCGAACGAAGACGTTTCAGGAGGAATACGTGGAGTTCCTCCACAAGAGCGAATTGGAATATGATGAACGCTACCTTTGGTGACGTCATAGTGCTCCGACGTCCCTCCGGGACTCGGGGAATTGAGGGCGGACGTTTCCAGCCACCTTGTGGCTGGCTAATTTCCGGAGTGCCTTCGGCACAGCCGTTCACACCGGGACAGAAAACGCCCAAGGTCAAAACCTGAAAGCACCGCCATGTTTGAGGACTTTCTCGTCAAAACCTTCCCGGAATCGACTGACGCCATGACGGCTTTGACCGTCGTCGTCATTCTCATGCTGATGCTGGCAGCATGGCTCGGCAGAAAACGTTTCGGATGGCCCCTGTCACTGGCCACGGCGCTTCTCGGCGGTTTCGTCGCGGCTATGTGGATCCCATCCGCAATCCCGGCGCGACCTTGGGACTACAAATATCACTGCGTCCAAAACTTGAAATGGATCCAAGAAACCAGAGCGGCTTGGTCACAGGCCAATTCCAAAACGCCAACCTCCACGCCAACGATCGAAACTTTGTTTCCGCGTGAGAGCCACAGGCCAAGCTGCCCTCGGGGCGGCGTTTATTCCTGGTCTCCAGAAGGCGTTCCGATCTGCTCCCATTCCAACCTCGGCCACCGACTCAACCCCTAGCCGCGACCATGTCCACCCCGCTTCTCCCACCCGAACTCCTCCGGCGCCTTGAGCAGTTCCAGCTCTTGGCCGCGCGGCGCACGAAGTCCACGTCGAAGGGCGAACGCCGCAGCAAGGCCCGCGGCCTGTCCGTCGAATTCGCGGACCATCGCAACTACGTCCTCGGCGACGATTTCCGGTATCTCGACTGGAACCTCTTCGGCCGGCTGGACCGGCTTTTCCTCAAGCTCTATGAGGAGGAGCGCGAACTGCCCGTCCGCATCTTCCTCGATTCCTCCGAGTCGATGAACTTCGGTGAGCCGACGAAGTTCGACTTCGCCCGCCGCGTGGCCGCCGCCATCGGCTACGTGGCCCTGTGCGGGTTCGACCGCGTTTCCGTCGTGCCCTTCCCCACCGTCGGCAACCGCAAGGCCATCGAGCTGGTCGCGGAGCCGAAGCCCTCGGCCGATCCGTCCCGCGAATCCGCCGCAGCCGGAGCCTTGCGTTCCGTGCGCGGCAAGAAGTCGACCATGCAATACTTCTCCCTGCTGTCCTCGCTGACGGCCGGAGGCGCGGCAGACCTGAACAGCTCCCTCAAACGCGCCGCCATGGAAGCCCGCCAGACCGGCGCGGCCATCGTCCTGAGCGACTTCCTTGATCCGGCCGGTTACGAGGATGGCTTGAAGGCCCTCGTCTCGCGCGGCTTCCAGGTCAACGCCATCCAGATCCTCGCGCCGGAGGAGGTCGCGCCCACGACTTTCGGCGACCTGCGGCTGGTGGATTCCGAGACCGGTTCCCAGCAGGAGGTCACCTTCGGCAAGTTCCGCCTGAAGCACTACCAGGCAACAGTCGACGCGTTCCGGGCCGAGCTGGCTGAGTTCTGCAGCAAACGCGGCGTCCACTTCTTCACCTGCACGTCCGACACATCGCTCGAAGGGCTGCTCCTCCGCCAGTTGCGCGAGGCAGAAGTGTGGGGGTGATGCGGCTCCCAAAAGGAAAAGCGCCCTTGACGCTGGATAGGTCGTCGCCTAATCACTCCCGCAACTTAACTAACCGAACACCATGTCAGAGAAACCCACAGAACAGCGCGTCAAGGACATCATCGTAGAACAGCTTGGCGTGAAGGCCGACCAGGTCACCCCCGAAGCCAAGTTCATCGAGGATCTGGGCGCCGATTCACTCGATACCGTCGAGCTCGTCATGGCCCTCGAAGAAGAGTTCGGCATGGAGATTCCCGATGAACAGGCGGAGAAGCTCCAGACCGTCGGCGACGTGATCAAATACGTCGAAGAACTCGGCAAATAACCGTCACACGATTTTCACCGGGGCAGCGGGCGACCGGCTCGGCTGCCCCGTTTGATTTTATGGCAGGAAGCATCGCAGACCGCAGAGTCGTCGTCACAGGCATCGGAATCGTCGGCGCCCTGGGGCACGACATCGAATCCTTCTGGAAAAACGTCCTGGCCGGCGTGTGCGGTATCGACCGCGTGACGCAGTTCGACGTGACGGGCTACGACTGCCAGATCGCGGCCGAGGTGAAGAACTTCGACCCTGTTCCCGCGTTCCCCAATCCGAAGGAAGTCCGCCGCTGCGACCGCTTCACCCACTTCGGCGTCTACGCCGGCTGGAAGGCGATCCAGGATTCCGGCCTCGACCTGTCGAAGGAGGACACGACGGAGATCGGATGCTTCATCGGCTCCGGCATCGGCGGCCTCTACACCGTCGAGGAGCAGCACAAGATCCTCTTGGCGAAGGGCCCTGGCCGCGTCTCGCCGTTCATGATCCCGATGCTGATCCTGAACATGGCGTCCGGCATGTTCTCGCTCTACCACAAGCTCCGTGGCCCCAACGTCGCCACCTGCTCGGCCTGCGCCACCGCCAACCACGCCATCGGCGAGGCCTGGCGCACGATCAAGATGGGCGACGCGAAGGTCATGTTCGCGGGCGGCACCGAGGCGACGATCGTGCCCATGGGCATGAGCGGCTTCTCCGCCATGCGCGCCATGAGCACGCGCAATGCGGAACCCCAGAAATCCAGCCGCCCGTTCGACCGCGACCGCGACGGCTTCGTCATGGGCGAGGGCTCCTGCGTGATCGTGCTGGAGGAGATGGAACACGCCAAAGCGCGCGGCGCGCGCATCTACGCCGAGCTCGTCGGCTACGGCAACACGGCCGACGCGAACCACATGACCTCGCCCGATCCCGAGGGCGACGGCGCGGCCCGCTGCATCCAGATGGCTCTCCGCGGCGGGCGGCTCAACCCGACGGACATCGACTACATCAACTGCCACGCCACCAGCACGCCCGCCGGCGACATGTGCGAGGTGCAGGCCGTCAAACGCGTCTTCGGCGACCATGCTATGAAGCTGGCCCTCAGCTCCACCAAGGGCGCCACAGGCCACATGCTCGGAGCCGCCGGCTCCGTCGAACTGGCCATATGCTGCAAGGCCATCGAAAGCCAGATCGCCCCTCCCACGCTGAACCTCGACAACCCCGACCCCGCCTGCGACCTCGACTGCATCCCGCACACCCCTCGTCCGATGAAGATCGATGTCGCCGTGAACAACAGCTTCGGCTTCGGCGGCCACAACGCCTGCACCATCGTGCGGAAGTTCGTCGGCTGATCCCCCGTCCGTTTCCACAGCGCCGCCGTCCGCAGGGCCGGCGGCGTTTGCTTTGCATGGAGCGCGGAGCAATGCTCCGCGCTCCACTTTTCCTGCTTGGCGCAGGTGTCGGTCGGTTTACCGTTCGGTCATGAACCTGCTTCTCTCCCTCGCCATCATGGTTGCCTCCGTCGGCCTGGTCGGGTGCGGCAAGAAGGAAGAGGCCAAGGAGCCTTCGACCACCCCGCAGTCCTTCAACGCCGCCATCTCGAACAACGCCTCCGGCAACGCGCTCTCCGCACCGGTCGACTACCTCGGCGCCGTGGCCAAGGGCCGGCAGACCGCCGTAAAAACGATCGACGTGTCCGTGCTTAAGCAGGCCATCCTGCTCTTCCATGAAGCCGAGGACCGGTATCCCACCGATCTCAACGAACTGGTCAAGAAGGGCCATCTCAGGGAACTCCCCAAGGCGCCCTACGGCATCCGCCTCGACTACGATCCGAAGACGGGAACCGTCAAAGCCGTCACCCAGTAAAGCGTAGCGGGCCGCAAACGTTCTTTTCCGCAACCGGAGACAAAATCCTCTGGCAAATCCCGGGCGCGAACGGCAGAAACTTCGCTTTGCTTCACCTCACATGAACGAGCAGATCGTAATCCTCGATTTCGGGTCCCAATACACCCAGGTCATCGCCCGGCGCATCCGTGAGTGCAGCGTCTACTCGACGATCCTGCGCTACGACACCCCGGCCGCCGAAATCGCCAAGCTCAACCCCAGGGGCATCATCCTCTCCGGCGGCCCCAGCAGCGTTTATGCGAAGGACGCCCCGCTGCCGGACAAGGCGATCTTCAAGCTCGGCCTGCCCATTCTCGGCGTCTGCTACGGCGTCCAACTTTTCGCCCACTTCCTCGGCGGCAAGGTTGAGAAGGGACCGAAGCGCGAATATGGCAAGGGCACGCTGACCGTCGCCGACAAGGAGTGCGCCCTCTTCAAACACCTCCCAGCCCAGCTCCAGGTCTGGAACAGCCACGGCGACAAGATCACCCGCCTGCCGAAGGACTTCGTCGTCGTCGGAACCACGGACAACTCCGACTACGCCGCCATCGAACATGCCAAACGCAGGCTGTTCGGCATCCAGTTCCATCCCGAGGTCGTCCATACACCGAAGGGCAAGGAGATCATCTCCAACTTCGTCCACGGCATCTGCGGCTGCGACAAGAGCTGGACGATGCGGAGCTACCTCGATCAATCGGTCGCGGAGATCCGCGCCCAGATCGGCAAAGAGCACGTCATCCTCGGTCTCTCCGGCGGCGTCGATTCCAGTGTGGCCGCCGCCCTCATCCATCGTGCCGTCGGCGACCAGCTCACCTGCATCTTCGTCAACAACGGCCTGCTCCGCGCCCGCGAGGCCGAGGTCGTGCAGGAGGTCTTCGTCCGCAACTTCAAGATCAAGCTCCAGTATGAGAATGCCTCGGCCCTCTTCCTGCGGAAGCTCAAGAAGATCACCGACCCGGAGAAGAAGCGGAAGGTCATCGGCAAGACCTTCATCGACGTCTTCCAGACCGCCACCAAACGCGCGGGCAAGGCCAAGTTCCTCGCCCAGGGCACGCTTTATCCCGACGTGATCGAGTCCGTGCCCATCGACGGCAACCCCGCCTCGATGATCAAGAGCCACCACAACGTGGGTGGCCTGCCGAAGAACATGAAGTTCGCGCTGGTCGAGCCGTTGAAGTGCCTCTTCAAGGACGAGGTCCGCCAGCTCGGGCTCGAACTCGGCCTGCCCAAGGAAATCGTCTATCGCCAGCCATTCCCAGGCCCCGGCCTCGCGGTGCGCGTGCTGGGTGAAGTGACCGAGAAAAAGTGCGCCATCCTCCGCAACGCCGACGCCATCGTCGTCGAGGAGATGAAGGCCAGCGGGCTCTACTACAAGACGTGGCAGACGTTTGCGGTGTTGCTGCCCGTGCGCAGCGTCGGCGTGCAGGGCGACGAGCGCACCTACGACTTCACCATCGCCCTCCGCGCCGTGGAATCGCAGGACGGCATGACCGCCGACTGGGTCCGCCTGCCCTACGACCTGCTGGAGAAGATCTCCCTCCGCATCACCAACGAAGTGAAGGGCGTGAACCGCGTGGTCTTCGACCTCACCAGCAAACCGCCCGGCACGATCGAGTGGGAGTGACGCCGGGCCTAGCAGCCCTTCAAAGAACGCCCGGTCAGGGGACCGGGCCTACAAGTCCAAGGTGATTCCCAGATCTTTGTGCAGGCCGCGTGCCCTCACGCGGCGGTCCGCATGGCTGTTTTGACGGGCTGCTAGGAGGCATTGTCGCCATTGCACCGGCGTAAGCACAGGCCTCCTTCGCCGGAGCGCGGAGCATCGCTCCGCAGCCAGCGCGGGGGGAGCGATGCCCCGCGCTCCACGGCTTCCGGCGGAACTTCCGTGTGAGCGTCGAAACTCAGGCTGGCAAACAAACGGTTCCCTGCTGTAACTGCCGCTGTGCCCGATCCGGCTGACATCAGTTCCCCGCTTGATCTGCCCGTCGTTACCATCTGGGGCGTCGGGCCGGAGCGCACATTCCAGCTGGCCCGGCTGGAGATCCACACCATCGGCGACCTTCTCCTCCATGGCCCGCGCCGCCATGAGGACCGGCGGCACTCGAAGAAGATCGCCGAACTGGAACCGGGAGAGGCCGCCACCACGCGCGGCAAGGTCGTGGCCGCCGGCTTGAAGCGCTGGGCGAAGAGTTCCCGGTCCGTGGTCGAGGTGATCGTCGAGGATGGTTCGGGCCGGCTTTACCTGCGTTGGTGGAACCTGCCCTTCATGGAAAAGGTCTTCGCTCCAGGCGACGAGCTCTTCATCTACGGCAAGGTCGGCGCCAAGAAGCCCAAGTCCATCGACCATCCCGAGACGGAAGTCATCGAGGCGGGCGACGAACTCTTCATCCACATCAACCGGATCACCCCGATCTACCCGCTGACGGAGGGATTGCCGCAGCGTTCGGTGCGTTCGGCGATGTGGCGGGCTCTGGAGTTTGTCCGGGGCAAAGTCCCAGACGAGAAACGGGCCATCCTCGGCGAAAGCTGGTGCGACCGGGAAACCGCTCTTCGTAAACTCCATTTCCCCGAAGTGCCGGGCGACGAGGAGCAGGGGCGCCGGCGTCTGGCGATGGACGAGTTCCTCGATCTCCAGATCCAGATCCAGCGCCGTCGGATCAATCTGGAACGCAATTCCCTTCCCCTGCCCTGCGCCGGTGACAACTCGCTCATCCGGCCCTTTCTCGCGCGGCTCCGTTTCCAGCTGACCGGCGCCCAGACCCGCGTGCTCCGCGAGATCCGCACCGACCTCGGCGGCAAGGTTCCCATGCGCCGCCTGCTCCAGGGCGATGTCGGCGCGGGCAAGACGGTCGTCGCCGCCTGCGCGGCGCTCATGGCCGTCGAGAGCGGCTACAACGTCCTCCTGATGGCTCCGACCGAGATACTGGCCGAGCAACATGCACGGACGCTTCGCAACGGCTTCGAGTCGCTCGGCATTCCCGTCTCGCTCCAGACCGGCAGCATCAAGACCGCCGCCGACGCCCAGCGTGTGATGGGCGAACTGGAATTCGGCGGCGGCACAAAGCCGCGCAACAAGGCCCACGGAGCCGTTGTCATCGGCACGCACGCGCTCGTGCAGGAAGGGTTCGCGATGGAGAAGATCGGGCTCGTCATCATCGACGAGCAGCACAAGTTCGGCGTGGCCCAGCGCGAGGCTCTCCTGCGCAAGGGACGCTACCCGCACCTGCTCGTGATGACGGCCACGCCCATCCCGCGCACCCTCGGCCTGACTCTCTACGGCGATCTCGACGTCTCGGTGCTCGACGAACTACCCCCGGGACGCGGCCGCATCCGGACGTTCGTGCGCGACGGCAAAAGCCTGCCCAAGGTCTGGGACTTCATCCGCCAAAAGCTGAAGGAAGGCCGGCAGGCCTATGTCGTCTACTCGCGCCTGGAGGAGGAGGACACCGCCGCCGGCGTGAAGGCCGTGGCCAAGGAAGCCGAGAAGCTGAAACCCATCCTCAGCCCATGGCGCGTCGGCATGGTCCACGGACGGTTGAAGTCGGAGGAGAAGGACGCCGCGATGGAGGCCTTTCGCGAGAACCGTATCCAGGTCCTACTCGCCACATCCGTCATCGAGGTCGGCGTCGATGTGCCGAACGCGACCGTCATGGTCATCGAGAACGCCGAGCAGTTCGGCCTCGCCCAGCTGCACCAGCTCCGCGGCCGCATCGGGCGCGGCGGCCACGATTCCTTCTGCATCCTCGTGGCCAACTCGAAGACGGCCGAATCGCTCCAACGGTTGAAGATCATGGAGTCCACGACCGACGGTTTCCGCATCGCCGAGGAGGATCTTATGCTGCGCGGCCCGGGCGACCTCATCGGCCACCAGCAGAGCGGCCTTCCAAAGCTGCGTTTCGGCGACCTGTTGATGGATCGCGTGCTCCTCGAGGAAGCCCGCCGCATCGCCCACGACCATTTGCGCGCGGAACCCCGTCGGGCAGACTGAGGGGTTGTCCCGCATGAAACCCGACTTCGACATCGCCATCGTGGGCTCCGGCTATGCGGGGTCGATCATGGCCATGGTCGCCCGTCGTCTTGGCCTACGGATCCTGCTGCTCGATCGCTCCAAGCACCCCCGCTTCGCCATCGGCGAATCGAGCACGCCCCTGGCGAACCTGTTGCTGGAGGAGATCGCCGCCGAGTTCGACCTGCCGCAGCTCCTGCCTTTCACGGCGTGGGGGCCGTGGCAACGAACGCATCCCAAGATCGGCTCCGGATTGAAGCGCGGTTTCAGCTTCTACCACCACACGGCGGGAATTCCTTTCCGCTCTCGGGAAGACCGCTCGAACGAACTTCTCGTCGCCGCCAGTCCCAATGACGAGGTCGCCGACACGCATTGGTATCGGCCCGACTTCGACCAGTTCCTCGCCCTGGAAGCCGCGAAGCTGGGCGTCGAAGTGGTCGAAGAAGTGGAGTTGGACAAACCCGAGTTCACGCCGCCGGGCGTCAGGCTCTCCGATCAACACAACGGAAGGACCAGGTCGTGGTCGGCAGGTTTCTTGATCGATGCGACTGGGCCCAACGGCTTCCTTCATCGGCAACTGGGTCTTAAGGAGAACCCATTCCCGAACTTGCCTCGGACACAGGCGCTCTTCAGCCATTTCACCGACGTGGCCCGGTGGGCTGGCCTCAAGGAAGGGCAGGCTGGAAGCCCGCCCTACCCTCCCGATGACGCCGCGTTGCACCACATCTTCGAAGGCGGCTGGATGTGGGTGCTGCGTTTCAACAACGGCATCACCAGCGCCGGCGTTTCGGTCAGTCCCGCGCTGGCGACGGAGCTCCGCTTGACCGATGGCCAGCCGGCTTGGCAACGGGTGCTCGAACGATTCCCCTCGGTAGGTGAGCAATTCAGACGCGCGGAAAACATTGTTCCGGTCGTCCAGACTCCTTCGATCGGTTTCCGTTCATCGGAGGCCGTGGGCGAACGCTGGGCGATGCTTCCGTCGGCTGCGGGATTCGTCGATCCTCTGCTCTCCACGGGCTTTCCCCTGACGCTGCTGGGCGTCCAGCGGCTGGGCCGCGCCTTCCGCAATGGGCCGCCAAGCGCACGCGCCCTGCACTGCTACGGCAAACAAACGCTGGCCGACCTCGCCATCGTGGAAGCACTCGTCTCCGCCCTCTTCGCCCGCATGGACGACTTTGGTGCCTTCTCCGCGCTGACCATGCTCTATTTCGCCGCCGCCAGTTTTTCAGAATCAGCTCGTCGACTGCATCGCGGAGAACTGGCTCCGGGATTTCTCCTCCGCCGTCACGATGGCTTTCGCACCGGCCTGCTGGAGATCTGCACCCTCGCCCGCAATGGCCATTCCTCCGAGGATTTGGTGAGGCGAACCGAGCGACTAGTGGATCCCTTCAATGTCATCGGGCTGTTCCAACCGCGACGGCGCAACTGGTATCCCGTCGACTTCGCCGACCTCTACCGCACCTCCGCCAAACTCAACGCGACGCCTGCGGACATCGACGCGTTTCTGGCCAAGGCCGGCTTGCTCCAGCCCGTGTAGTTGAGCCGGTGTGGGGCGGCGAAGAAACCACCCAGCACCCATTCGGAAACAACATCCGCATCATTGGATGTAGATCGGTTCCCGGATGCCGTTGATGGCGGCGAAGTTCTTCAGTTTTTCCAAGAGCATCGGCGTCACCAGCGTGCCGCCGCCGACGAGCATCACACCGTCGAGGGTCTCGATCTTGTCCACCAGCAGATGGCGAACGCAGAGATCCTTGATCGATATCTCCTGCACGGCCATGCCCGGCTCGGCGCGATCGGACATGAAAACGTCGAAGCAGACCGAAACGGACTCCAGCACACGCGGATCATAGATGCCATGGCGGGACTGCATTTCCGCGAGCGCCTTCGGACGCGCATGGCCGCGTTCCTCTAGGGCGATGAGATCGGTCAACACACGGAGCACTCGCGATCCGAGCGGAATCTCCTCGCGTGCGAGGGGGCCGATAGGGAAGCCCGTGCCGTCGAAGTTCTTGTTCTGGTTCAGGACGATTTCGGCCACGCCTTCCAGCCTCGGGATGTTGGCGAGGAGATCGGCCCCGGTGCGGGGGATGCGGGCCAGCATGTCCTTCTCCTCCGACCTGAGGGTGAGGTTGGTGCGGAATTTGGCGAGCACGGGCGCGGGGATCGTGACGTAGCCCACCTGGCAAAGCATGGCCGCGAGCTCCAGATCCCATGTCTGGGCGATCTTGAGGTGCTTGAGGTAGGCCCTCATGTAGTCGCGGAGTTTCTGGCCGAGGCCGAACGCGGCGGGATCGAGGATCGAGAGGATGTCGCTCAGCGCCTTGGTCGTGCCGTTGAGGGTGCGCTCGAGGATTTCCCGCTCGGCGGTGACGAGCCGGTATTGGCCGAGGGCGGCCTCCAGCGTGGCCGCGAGGGATTCGGGCAAACATGGCTTGGTGAGGAAACGGAAGACATGGCCCTCGTTCACGGCGTCCATCGCGGTCTTCTGGTCCACGTTGCCGGTGAGCATGACACGCACGGTGTCGGGGGCGCGTTGCTCGACTTTCGTGAGGAACTGGATGCCGTTCATCCCGGGCATCTGCATGTCGGCCACGACCACGGCGTAGGGACCGTTGGCTTCGATGGCGGCGAGGCCCTGCTCGCCACCGACTGCGATGTCGAGGGCGAACTGCTTGCGCAGGTTCCGCTGGAAGCCGGCGAGGATGTTCGCGTCGTCGTCGACGCACAGGATTTTTTTGCTCATGCGTCTGCTTCCGGCGGGGTTTGTTTTTGGAGATTCGCGCGCCACTCCGGCACCCGCGAGCCCAGGCCGAGGGCGGTAAGGTAGGGGATGTCCACCTCGCTGGTGAGTTGGACGAGCGCATTGGCCGCATGGACGGCGGTGAGCGGGCTGAACCTGTTTTCCATCGCGCTGGAGGGCCGGTGGTGGAAGGCGATGGCCTCGACGACGGACACGGGCAGGCCCCACAGGCCCAGGAGATAGCCGCCCACGTCGGCATGGCTCGCGCCGAAGATCCGCTGCTCGGCCTCGCTTTGTCCGAGGCCCTCGCTGCGCATGAGCCGCAGGACCTCGGCGTAGCTGTCCGAGAAATTGGAGGCGAGGACGATCTTGCCGGTGTCGTGCAGCAGTCCGGCGACGAACGATTCGTCCGCCAGCTTGCTGTCGGCGGCCTCCATTTTGGCGATGGCCTTGGCGGCAGCGCCGGTGTCGAGGCTGTGCGTCCAGAGCGCGAAGAAGGAGAAGCCCTCGATCTTCACCGGCTCGTATTGGGAGAAGGTGTTGATCGAAAGGACGAGCGAACGGAGGGTGTCGAGGCCGAGGTAATTCGCGGCCTCGGCGGGGCTGGAGACCCGGCTGCGCAGGCCGAAGAACGCGGAGTTCACCAGCTTGAGGACCTGCGCGGTCATGGCGATGTCCTTCGCGATGATGCCGCCGACGGTTTCCATCGAGACATCGGGATCGTGCAGGGCCTCCATGATCTCGCTGTAGAGCGAGGGGATGCTCGGCAGGCGGTCCATCCGCGAGACCAGGCGCTTGAGGGTGTCGCTTTCCAGGGCGTCGCCGATGACGGAGGCGCGTCGCACGACGGCCTTGATCGCCTCGGGATCGCAGGGCTTGGAAAGGAACTGGTGGGTGGAGCCGATGCACTTGAGGATGAGCTCCTGGTCGGCATGGCCGGAGAGGATCAGGCGCACCGTCTTGGGGTATTGCTGCATGACACGGCTCAGGAGCTCCGCGCCGTTCATTCCGGGCATCCGCATGTCGGAGACGACGACGTCGAACGGGGCCCGGGCCATGGATTCGAGCGCCTTGGCGCCGCTGTCGAGGAACTCCATCTCCCACTCCTCGCGCATGGGCCGGAGCATGCGCTGCAATCCCTGGAGCACCATGACCTCGTCGTCCACGAACAGGATTCGTTTTTTCATGCCGCTTTCCTCTCGATGGCGGGGGACTGGAGCGGGAGCCGGATGACGAACGTCGTCCCTTTCCCTGTCTCGGTTTCAAAATGAAGCGTGCCGCCGTGCTGTTCGACCACGACGGAATGCGCGATGGCCAACCCCTGGCCGGTGCCCTTGCCGACACCCTTGGTGGTGAAGAACGGATCAAAAACGCGCTCCCTCGCCTGCTCCGGGATGCCGGTGCCGGTGTCGCCGATGCGCACCTCCACCCATCCCTGGTCCCGGCGTGTGGCCACGGTGATCGTGCCCTTGCCTTTTTCGCCCTCCCCGACCACGTCGGCGATGGCGTGCGCGGCGTTGATGACGATGTTGAGGATGACCTGGTTGAACTCGCCCAGCAGGCACGGCACCGGCGGCAGGTCGGCGTCGAAATCGGTCACAAGCTCGGCCACGTATTTCCATTCGCTGCGGCAGACGACCAAGGTGCTCTCGATGGTGCGGTTGAGGTCCAGCGCGACCTTCTCCTTGGTGTCCGGATGCGAAAAATCCTTCATGGACCGGACGATCTTGGCCACGCGTTCAACCCCCTCGAGCGACTCCCGGATGGCTTTGGGGATTTCCACGCCGAGATACTCCATGTCCGCCGCGGCGATGGCCGATTTGACCGAGCCGATCAGTTCCGGCGTCACCGTGCCTGTGTCGGCTGCGCTCAGGAGCTTGTCGTATTCCGCCATCACGCGGGTGATGTCCCCGAAGGCGTCCTGCACGAAGCGGGTGTTGTCCCCGATGTATTGCGTGGGCGTGTTGATCTCGTGGGCGATGCCGGCGGCGAGCCGCCCGATGGATTCCATCTTCTGCGCGTGGCGCAGCTGCTTCTCCATCTTATTGCGGTCGGCGATCTCCGTTTGCAGCGTGGCGTTGGCGCCCTCCAGCTGGTGCGTGCGTTCGAGGATGCGTTCCTCGAGCTCGCTGATGTGCAGGCGGACATCCTGGAGCAGCTGCCACTTGGCGACGAGCGCATTGGCCAGCTGCAGCACCTCGACGTTGTCGAAGGGCTTCTTGAGGATGACGAGCCGGTCGGACTGGCCGACCTTGGCGATCATCTCGTCCCACGAGTAGTCGGAGTAGGCGGTGCATATCACCACCTGGAGATCGTCGTAGACCTCCCAGATCTTGGAGATCGTCTCCACGCCGTCCCAGCCCGGCGGCATCCGCATGTCGACGAACGCCATCGCATACGGGCACCCTTCCTGTAGCGACTTCTGCACAAGCTCCAACGCCTCCTGGCCCTGGTAGGCGGAATCCAAGGCGAAGCCCTTTGTCACGCGACCGCCGGGGCCTTCGCCCAGCAGCGCGGCTTCGGCCTCGTCCAACAGTTCCAAGGTCGCGGGGGCTTCTCCGAGGATCTTGCGGAACTCGTCGTGGATCGCGCGGTAGTCGTCCACGAGCAGGATGCGGCGGTTGGGCATGCGGGTGTTTGAGTTCATGGGGTGACGATGCTGGGAAGGTCTTTGAAATCCGAGGCGCCTCCCGGGACGGCTCCGAGGTCATCCATGGAGAGGCGAAGCACGCGTTCGATCAGGTCCTGCAGGGGGGCGACTTCGATGGGCTTGGTCAGGAATTCATCCATCCCGGCGCGCAGGCAGTCCTCGCGGTCGCGGTCGAGCACGCTGGCGGTGAGCGCGATGATGGGGATGCGCCCGCGGCCTCCGCCCGCTTCGAGGGCGCGTATCCGGCGGGTGGCTTCGTATCCGTCCATCTCCGGCATGTGGCAGTCCATGAAGATGAGCGCATGGCCGCCGCGTTCCCACGCCGCCACCGCCTTGATGCCGTCCACGGCCGTCTCCACGTCGAACCCCCGTTTGTTGAGAAGCAGCGTGGCGAGCTTGCGGTTCACGGGGTTGTCCTCGGCGACAAGCACCTTCAGCCCCAGGCCGGCGATGGCGCAGCGGAGCGCCGCCGTGCAGTCGACAACGGCAGCAGGGGTCGTAGCGGCTCCGGAAAAGTCCGGCGCTTCCCCCTTCTGCAGCTGGATCCGGAACCAGAAGGTGGAGCCGGAACCCGGCTCGCTGCGGACGCCGATGGTGCCGCCCATCAGGCCCACCAGCTTGCGGCAGATCGCCAGCCCCAGGCCGGTGCCGCCAAATCGGCGCGTGGTGGAGCGGTCCGCCTGCACGAAAGCCTGGAAGAGCGTGTGCTGGACATCCTCGCCGATGCCGACGCCGGAGTCGCGGACCTCGAAGGTCAGGTCGATGTCCAGGGGCGATTCGGCGGAGGCCTTGATTTCGAGAACGACTTCTCCGTCCGGGGTGAACTTGATGGCGTTGCCGAGCATGTTGAGCAGCACCTGCCGGAGGCGGTGGGCGTCGCCGCGCACGAGGACCGGGAGACCGGGGGCGATGCGGCAGGCGATGGCGAGGCCCTTCTCGCGGGCACACGGCACGAGCAGCTTGACCGATCCCTCGGCCATCTCGCGGAGGTTGAACTCCACCTCCTCGACAGCGACGCGGTCGGCTTCCAGCTTCGAGAAATCAAGGATGTCGTTGAGGATGACTAGGAGCGCCTCGCCGCTGCTGAGGGCGGTCGAGGCGAAGTCGCGCTGCTCGGCGGTCAACTCGGTGTCGAGCAGCAGCCCGGTCATGCCGAGGACGCCGTTCATGGGGGTGCGGATCTCGTGGCTCATCATGGCCAGGAACTCGCCCTTGGCCCGGACGGCCGCCTGCGCCTCGCGGGCCAGCCCGAGCGAATGGCGCGATTCCGCCGCCAGCCGTTCGTTGGCGGAACGCAGTTCGTCCGTGCGCTGCTGCACGAGATTTTCCAGATCGTCGAGGTTGCGGCGGAGCTCACGCCCGAGCCGCCACTTGTCCGTGAGCGCGTTGGCCATCTGCACGACCTCGATGGTGTCGAAGGGCTTCTTGAGGATGAGCAGTCGGTCGGACGACCCGAGCTTCCGCAGGATGTCGGCGAGAGAGTAGTCCGAGTAGGCGGTGCAGATGACGATCTGGATGTCGGGATCGATCTGCCAGATCTTCTCGACGGTCTCCACGCCGTCCCAGCCCGGCGGCATGCGCACATCCACGAAGGCCACCGCGTAGGGCCGGCCGGCCTTCAGCGACGCCACCACGCGATGCCACCCCTCCTCTCCCTGGAAGGCCGAAT
>JAYTUE010000105.1:0-1978 GCA_043744715.1 Verrucomicrobiota bacterium
TGAACAATGAATGGACCGCCAAGGTGTCAGGCGACTTGGATCACGTTCGGAAAGTGAGTTTCCGCCTACTCGCGAGGGAGGCTACGGCGCACCGGCCTAAACCAACTTCCTTCGTGTTCTTCGTGGATAAACCCTTGCCTCATCCGATCCGGCGATACGCGGCGTAGTTCGTCGGGATGCCCTGGGCATTGAAGACGCGCTCGAAGTCGGTCGTGACGGCGGCGAGTTCGGCGGGGGTCTCGGTTTCGGAGAACAGACCTCTCACGCTCGCGAACACTTCCTTCATGTGGGTGAAGTAGGGGATGTCGTCCGTGCGAAGATAGAGCACACCGCCAGGCTCCAGAGCCCTCCAGACGGCGACGGCGTAACCCGGCTGGATGAGGCGGTTCTTGTGGTGCCGTTTCTTCGGCCACGGATCGGGGAAGTAGATATGGAACGCCGACGCGCACTGGGCCGGGAGCAGGTAGTCGGTGAAGTAGGCCGCCTCGACGCGCACCCCGAGCAGATTGCGCTGGCCGCTGCGGAGGGCCTTTTTCCTGATCTTGGTCAGCCGCCCCAACAGGCGTTCGAGCGCGAGGAAGTTCCGCTCCGGATGAAGCCGGTGCCACTGGTCGATGAACGACCCGTCGCCGGCCCCGATCTCGACCTCGAGCGGTTGAGGATTCGGAAACATCGTCCAAAGGGGAAGACGGTCGATGACGCTTTGCAGCTCGTAGAGGGGCTCGAAATCGGGTGCCGGTGCGTTGGCGCTCTCGCTCATGGGTGGGGAGTGAAGCGGTCGGATCGTCTTCGTTCAATGCCGGAGCGCGGCCCATCAGCCGGGCGGCCAATGGAGCTGTCGCCCGCCGAGGATGTGGCAATGCAGGTGCGGGACGGATTCTCCTCCGTTGCGGCCGTTGTTGATCACGAGACGGTAGCCGTCGGGCCTGAGACCGGCCTGCTCGGCGATGGCCGCTGCTTTCAATAGGAGATGGCCGAGCATGGCCTGGTCTTCGGCGGAGGCTTCGGCGATGCGCGGAACGGGTTTCTTCGGAATGACGAGGATGTGCGTGGGCGCCTGGGGATTGATGTCGCGGAAGGCGAAGACCAAGTCGTCCTCGTAGACGATCGCGGCGGGAATCTGCCGGCCGATGAGCTTCTCGAACAATGTCATGCGATGAGGCTAAGGAGCGGCTACGGACAGGGCCAAGGGAGAAATCCGAAATCAGAAGGCCAAGGGCCGAAGACGGTCTGAACAAGAGGGGTATTCGGTTCCTCGCTGTTTTCGGTGGGTAACCATGCGTCTTGCGGCTCCGAGTTGCTCTGGACTGCTCGACCGCGTTCTCCCTCACCAACCCACTGAAAACAGCGAGGAATCAGATTCTTCAGCTCCGTAGGAGCTTTGGCTTTTTGGTAGTCGGCGGGGCTATAAATAGGTGGCTCCTGACGGAGCCAAAGAGCGGAGAACAGCGCCCTAGCAGCCCGTCAAAACAGCCATGCGGACCGCCGCGTGAGGGCACGCGGCCTACAAAAAAGCTCGGGAATCACCTTGGACTTGTAGGCCCGGTCCCCTGACCGGGCGTTCTTTGACGGGCTGCTAAGGCGCATCACTCCTCCGGTCGCGAATCGTTCCGTGCATCGAGAAACCCCTTCAGCTTCGCCGCCATTTCGCCGCCGAATCCGGGGACCTTCTCGATCTGTTCGATGGTCGCGAGGCGCAGGCGCTGGATGCTGCCGAACTTTCTCAGAAGCTCCTTCTTGCGCGCGTCGCCGATGCCCGGGAACTCGTCGAGGATGCTTTCGCTGATCTTCTTGATGCGGAGCTGGGCGTTGTAGGTGTTGGCGAAGCGGTGCGACTCGTCGCGGACGCGCTGGAGCAGCTTGAGCGCGCCGGTGTTGTGGTCGAGACGGAGCGGTTCAGGTTCGCCGGGGCGGAAGATCTCCTCGTATTCCTTGGCCAGGCCGATGATCGGAATGTGCGACAGGCCGAGCTTCGCCA
>JAYTUE010000106.1:0-27972 GCA_043744715.1 Verrucomicrobiota bacterium
TGGCGCTGCCGGTCTGAAATCAAACAGTGCGGGCGGATCAGGGCGCCGGACGATCCGGGAACCCTTATCAGCACGGGGCAGGCTGGAAGCCCGCCCTACCTGCCACTGCATGATCCCGACTAAGGCGGCTCGGCCGGAGCGTTCACCCAACCGGCCCAACGTCCTCCGTTGCGGTAAAGCCGGTTTGAAGACGCTTCCCTCGGGTGTGGCCATTTTGATCACGCCAGGCCTTCCTTTGGCCTTCGGCCTTCGCTCTTCGTCATTCCCCGTGTAACCCCTTGGCCCGCGTGCTGCTACGCATGGAGGGAACATCCGATGAAGAAGTTCCGATTCACCTTGGACGCCGTGCGGGTCGTGCGGCTACGCGAAGAAAAAGAGGCTCTGGAGGCCTATTCCGCCGCGCTTTTGGCCCGGCAGAAGGCTCTCGACCGCCTTGAGGAAGTCCGGCTCCAGCAGGCGCAGGAATCTGAAGAGACCCGGCAGGAAATGTCTGCCGGATGCACTTCGGGACGGCTTCGACAGCGGCAAAGTTTTCACGAATCCCTCCGCATCCACCTGCGTGCAGCCGAAGGATGCTTCGCCGAGTCGGAGCTGCTTCAACAAGGGACGATGCAGCGTCTCGTGCAGGCCAAACAGCGGCGGGAGGTGGTGGACAAGACTTTCGAACGGCAGCACGCGAGCCACCAGAAAGGCGTGATGCTGGAGGAGGCCCATCTGCTCGACGAGCTGGCACAGCGGCAGCTTCGCACGTCGCTGCGTTGGCAGAACGCCTAGTAAGCGATGAAGTTTTTAACCTCCAGCTGGATGGTGATCCTCCTCGGTGCCCTGATTTATCTCGGCACGACGGCGGTCCTTGTGATCAAGGCCAAGGACCAGATCGTCCCGAAACCCGTCGTGCAGGCCGATGTCGACGAGGAAGTGCCCAAGCCGGTAGCCGTCACGCGCGGACCTTCTTGGGAGTTCGTCAATCCGGACTTGGACGAGATGGTCGCCGAGCTCAAGCAGCAGAAGCAGGACATGGAGGCGGAGCGGAAGACCCTTCTCGAACTTTCCCAACGCATCCAGAGCGAGCGCCAGGAACTGATCCAGATCACGCAGCAGGTCCATCGCATCCAAAAGGAGATCGACCAGGCGATCATCCGCGTCCGCGACGATGAAGGCGTCAACCTCAAGAGACTGGCCAAGACCTACAGCGGCATGACCCCCGAAGGGGCCGCGACCGTGATGAAAGGCCTGGACGATGTTTCGCTGGTGAAGGTCCTCCTCTACATGAAGGAGACCGAAGCGGCTCCGATCCTCGAAGGGATTGCCCGCAAAGGCGAACCCGACGCCAAGCGGATGGCGTTGATTTCCGAGCGACTGCGCCTCGCGCAGATGAACCGAACGAAGCCCGCCCCCGCGTCACCATGAACTCCACCGCAGCCTTGCCGTTCGAGCTGCCTTCCATGCCCGTATCCGGTGCGGGTTTTCCCACGATGCCCTCTCTGGCCTCCGACGTCTGCGTCGCTGGTGAACCGGGGCGGCCCGCAACTTTCGATGATTTCCTGCAGGCCAACTCTGCACCCACTCCGGCCACCCCTCAGCCCGAAGAGGAACCACAACGCGGTGCCCGGCGAACTGGATCGGCTGACAGTGGCCGTTCGGTGCTGATAGCCCCTGCCAGCTTTCAAGAACGCGTTCCGATGCCGGCTTCACTCCTGCGTCAGGCTCCGGCGGAGACGGGACCAACCGAACTGGCTTTAATCGAACCGGGAGAAATTGTTGCCCCTGCCCGCGAATCCGATGGGGTAGCCGTCGTAGAAACTGCCGTCTACGAACGGGTCTTAGCCCTGGGCTTGGTGTTTTCGGTTGTGCAGTCGGCATCGATTCCGGCCAAACCTGAGTCGGGCTTGTCCAATGATTTTGCCCCTTCCGAACCTGAACCAAGCCATGCGTTCTCCGGCAGACGCGGCTTCGCCGGGCCCACGATAGTTTCCCCATGTGGTGGCGAAACTGCAGCCACGTCAGCCGAATCGATCCCGTTGGAGTCCGCAGCCTCGGTGCCGCGAAAGGTTGAGCTTCGCCCTGACGTCCGGATTGCTCCTCAGAATCCCGTGGCTGAAGTCCCTTCCGAACCGGTCGCTGAACCCCGAGTGGTGAGCCGTCAGATCACGGTTGCGGGGCGCCGTTTGGAGGCGTCGTCGCTGGGTGAGTTTGGCGTGATCAAGCCCCAGCGCGCCCCGGTTCAAGCCGATCAGGGACACGCTGGAGAAGGTGTCGCGTCCGAAAGCGCGGTTGAGAGACCCGGCCGGGCAGCCTTGCCCGCGGAATTTTTCCAGCCCGTCGTCGGAAGTGAGGCGATCCAAATTTTCCAAACGGTCCTTGGTGCCGGAGAAAACGTCTCCGTCGTGGTGCAGTTGGATCCGTTGGGCCGTCCACGCTTGGCGAAGACGGGTGGCCGGGAGGCCCTGGCCTCCACTCGCACGGTGCTGCCTGCAGTCGCCGAGGCTGCCGCGAGCGATTCTGGAGGGCCGGTTGACTTGGCGAAAGTGGTTGAGAACCGGCTGAAGGCCGAAGGGATCACGCTTCGCGGGCCGGTCCGCATCGAGTTGATCAAAGCGCCGACGGTCTCGGAGCCAGGCGAGTTCAAGGTCCAGGCGGAAACGCATGAGGTGAAGATTTCCGGATGGTGGGATCAAGCCGGCCGGATGGTTCCTCCCGGTGCCAGACCCTCGGCTGGAATGGAGCCGCGGCCGCTGACGAGCCTTCCCCGGGCGATTGGTTCCGATCCATTGCCGGCGAGTCCCAATCCGCCTGGAACCTCTGCTGGTCTTGCCGAAGTCGATCATCCTGTTTCCGCCGGAATCGTTCCCAGGCAGGCGACGATTATTTCAGATCAGGCCCGCCGCCCCGAAATCGACCTGACTCGGGTGCCCGCGGCACCGGAGGTGACTTTGGCCAATGCCGGCGGTTTTGATCGCGGTTCCGCGCCTGCAGTCCGGTGGGAAGCCGCCGGGAGTTTGGTTTCAGCCGCACCCGGCCAGGACGTGCCACGGCCCCAGGGCAAATCTGACAGGAAATTTCAGCCGGTTGGTTCAGTGATCGCACCGCCCGTTCTGTCGCGGTCGGCAACCTCGGGGGATTCTTCAGGTTCCGCTCAGGACGCCGATCCTTCGGCCAAACAGCAGGTTTCGACCCCTCCGGGGAGTCCGGTTCCTCAGCGGTTCAACCCGAATTCCACGGGTGGCATTTCCAGTGCTAGACAGGCTGTTGCCATGCGATCAACCAACGATCAGGAGGAATTTGCCGGTAACGCTGGAAATCGCGTTTCTGCCGCTTCCGGGCGGACTGGAGAGGCCGGGGCGAAGTCCCTTCCGCAGGATCTGCTGACCGAGCTCGCTGCCATGCCCTTCGCCGAGCGTGCTTCCCGGACGGAAATCAACGCGGTGTATCCCTCCACCCCGCTGGAACGAATCGTCCAGTCGGACCGCATCGACAAGATGGATGCCGTCGAACGATTACGCTCCGTGATCAACCACGAGATGGCCGTCCTCAAGGCTTCCGGCGCCGACGCTCTCGCGGTCGTGATCCGCCCGACCGCCGATTCCGAAGTCTTCATCCAGCTGACCCGGGAGAAGGGCGGCGTCGAGGCCTTCATCCGCGTGGAGAAGGGCGACACGGCGGAACTTCGCCGCCAATGGAGCCACTTGGAAGGAGCCCTCGCCGAGCAGCAGGTCCGCCTGCAACCGTTGCAGTCGGGTTCATCGGCGAACCAGGACTTGGACCAGCAGGGCCGGCAGAACCGTTTTTCCCAGCAGCAGGATGGTGAGCCTTCCGGATCGAAATACTCCTTCGAAGGACAATCCCGCGGTGGTTTCCGCCAGGAAGACCAACGCCGTCCGCAGTCTCCGTTTGAAGCGGAGCCCCTTT
Organism: Verrucomicrobiota bacterium; assembly: GCA_043744715.1. Lineage (GTDB taxonomy): Bacteria > Verrucomicrobiota > Verrucomicrobiia > Limisphaerales > CANJSG01 > CANJSG01. The sequence goes on from JAYTUE010000106.1 coordinate 3,910, forward strand.
CCCCGAGGATTCCCAATCCTTCCGCACCGAGGTCCGCTCCCCGGCGTGGCGCCAGCACCGACCGCAACTTTGACAACTGGGCCTGAACCATTATGCCAGTCGACTCCATTGCCGCCACGGCGGCCAAGCCGCAGCAGACCATCGAGGAATTCAACGCGAAGTTGTCTGCGGGCTACCAGGCCAACGGCCTCAGCCGCACGCCCAGCAGCGAACTCGACCAGAAGGGATTCCTGCAGGTGCTGGTCTCGCAGATGATGAACCAGGATCCGACGGCCCCGATGTCCAACCAGGACTTCGCAAGCCAGATCACCAGCTACAGCTCGCTGGACACGACCCGCAAGATGCAGAACGACATGTCGATGATGTTCTCCAGCTCGCTGATCGGAAAAGATGTCGAGGTCAGGGTCCCGCTCTCCAAGGAGACGGTGTCCGGGACGGTTTCCCAAGTCGTGCTTAAGGACGGAGCACCGAACGTGATCGTGGCAGGGACGGCCTATCCGCTCTCACACATCCAAAACATAAGGGCGACACCCGTCGCGGTTTCGACCCCGAACACACCCAAGCTCCATTGATATGATCCGCTCCCTCTATTCGGCCGTCTCCGGCCTCCAGAACTTCCAGCAGAAGATCGACGTCATCGGCAACAACATCGCCAATGTCAACACCCCCGGCTTCAAGGGTGCCCGTGTCGAGTTCCAGGATTCGTTGAGCCAGACGTTGCGCGGATCGACCGCCGGTGGAGGCACGCTTTCGGGCGTCACGGCGATGCAGGTCGGCACCGGCGTCGCCACCAGCCAGATCCGCGTCCTCGACACCCAGGGTGCGATCACGCGAACCGGGGTAAACTCCGACCTCGCCATCGCCGGTGAAGGTTTCTTCGTCGTCAAGGATCCGCAGACCGGGGCCGAATTCGCCACCCGGGACGGCTCGTTCCGCGTCGATCAGAACGGCTATCTCGTCTCTTCCAACGGCTACCGCCTCCAGGGGCTCACGGCCACTGCCGGCGCCGCGTATCCCGCCACCACGCCGTCAACGACCGTGGGCGACATCAAGATCGGGTCGCTTGGGACATTGCCCGCCACGGTGGCGGTCCGAGGCTGGAGCGTTGCGACCGATGGCAACGTCGAACTCGCCATGAGCGACGGCTTCAACCAGAAGATCGGACAGGTCCGGCTCGAGAAGTTCACCAATCCTCTCGGCCTCACGCGCGAGGGAAACAATCTCTACGGCAACCTCGCCAACGCGGGCAGGACTGGCGGCACGTTCAACATGCCCGGCGACCCCGGCATCGGCATCGTCCAGTCCAACGCGCTCGAACTCTCGAACGTCGATCTTGCCAACGAGTTCTCGACGCTCATCAGCACCCAGCGGGCCTTCCAGGCGACCGCGAAGATGATCACCACCAGCGACGAGATCCTCCAGGAACTCGTGCAGCTCAAGCGTTAACCAGGAACTAGGCCATGTCGGACAAGCACGAAGAAGCGGACTCAAAGGCGGCGAAATCCGCGGCCGGGGGCGGCGGCATGAAGGCGATGCTGCCGTTGGTCATCTGCATCGTGCTCATGCCCGTCCTGGCCTACGCCATGACGGTGTTCGTCCTCCTGCCCAAGCTCAAGGTCTCCGCTGGCGGCCCGGCCGCCGTGAAGGCGGACGAGCATGGCGAGGCGACCAAGTCGGACGGCCATGGAGCGCCGGCCAAACCAGAGGAATCCGGCGGTCACGGGGACGCCAAGGCCCCGGCCGAGTCCGGCCACGGCGGTGCCACCGCCAAGGGTTCCTCCAAAGTCGCGCTGAGCAAGATCGTGGTGAACGTGTCGGGCACCATGGGTTCCCGCTACCTCATGACCAGCGTCACGCTTGTGGGCTCCAGCAAGGACTTCAAGGACGTCATCGAGGAGAACAAGGACAAGCTCCTCGACATCGCCAGCGGTTCCCTTTCGTCCAAGACCATCGCGGACCTTGAGAAACCCGGCGCCAGAAACCACATCCGGGCCGAGCTGATGACCCTTTTCAACAACGCGCTTCCCTCGCCGCTGGTGAAGGAGATCTTCATCACCGACATGGCGGTCCAGTAGCCGATCGCCATGGAAGCGAACCAGACAGAGGCGGAGGTCCTTTCCCAATCCGAGGTCGAGCGGCTGCTCGCCGAGGTCTCCGCCGAGGAGCCCCGCTCCACCGCTCCGGATGAGGGTGTGGAGAAGTCCCGCCAAACCCTGGACCAGGTCCAGCCCTACGACTTCCGCAACCCGGTCTTCCTCTCTCAGGGGGACATGCGGAAACTTCGGCTGCACCACGAGGCCTTCGCCAAGGCGCTTTCGTCCCGCCTGTCGATCTTCCTCCGGCTCGAGTTCGGCCTGCAGATATCCAAGCTGCACACGGTGCCGTTCGACAAGTTCACCGAGAGCCTCAACAACCCGACCTACATCACCGTCTTCAAGGTCGAGCCGTTGAAGGGGCTTTGTCTCCTCGAGATGCACCCGCGTCTCGGGCTCACCATCGTGGACCGTTTGATGGGCGGGCCGGCCCACTCCATCAACCATGAGCACGACCTCAGCGACATCGAGCACGCCCTGTTGGAACAGGTGGTGAACCTGATGATGTCGGAATGGGCCGCATCCTGGGTGCCCTACCAGGAACTGGGGCCCACGCTTCTTGGCTACGAGTCCAACGGCCGTTTCCTGAACACCGCCGCCCATGACACGGTCCTCCTCGCCTTGACGATGGATGCCCGCATCGGCGACTGCATGGAGCAGCTCCAGCTCGCGATCCCTTTCCACACCCTGGAGCCGTTGATCCGCCGCCTCGGCCAGAAGATGGACGACGGATCCGGGGACAACGCCGATCCGTCCGTCGCGACGAAACCCGCGTGGAACCGCCAGTTCGACGACATCCCGGTCCTCATCACGGCCGAATGGCAGGGTTTGGAGATGACCGCCGGACAGGTGGCCAACCTGCGCGAGGGCGATTTCATCAGCCTCGATCCCTCGCTCGCCAACCAGGTCAGCGTCCGTCTTTCCCAGATCACAAAGTTCAACGGAACCATCGGCGTCACCGACCAGCGCTGGGCCGTGCAGTTGAACGAGGTCCTCAAGAACACCTAGCCCATGGATACCGCCACTTCCCCCAATTTCGACGTCCTCCTCGATGTGCCCGTCAAGATGACCGTCGAACTCGGCTCGTGCATGATGCCCATGAAGGACGTCCTCCATCTCGCCGCCGGCTCCGTCGTCCAGCTGGACAAAGTGGCCGATGCCCCGGTCGATCTCTACGTGAACCAGAAGCGCATCGCCATCGGCGAAGTCGTCGTGATCGACGACCGGTTCGGCATCAAGATCACCAAGATCATCGGGTCCTGAAGCGCGCCGTGAAGCCCTCCGCCTTCATCCTGCTCGCCGTTTCCGGATTCGCCGCTTCTGCGGCGGAGTCCGCCTCGACGAACGTCGTGGCCTTCACCCCATCGCCCGCGTTCGACACGACCGGTTCGATGATCCGTGTCATTGGAGCGCTCGGCATCGTCTTCGCCGTTTTTTTTGGAGGCATCTGGATCTTCCGCAACTGGCAACGCCTCCTAGTGAAGCGCGGCGTCGCTCCCCGGCTGAATGTGCTGGAAGCGCGCTCCATCGGGAACCGCCAGTCTATCCTCGTCGTCGGCTACGGCGAACAAAGGCTTCTCCTCGGCGCCGCGCCCAGCGGGGTGACGCTGCTTTCGCATCTTCCGAGCGAAGAACCTTCCCAAGTAGAATCGGTTCCCGTCGCCGGCAGGAACGGATCGAATCCGAGTTTCGTGGAAGCTTTTCAAAAAGTGCTCGCTGGTAAGAGATGAGCACCTTCCTAAAACGTTCTCTCGTCGGACGCCGGATGTTGCCGGGGTTGGTCCTCCTGGCTTTCCTGTTTGGCTTTTCGAGCGCCGTCCAAGCCCAGACGCCGCCGGCTGGTCCCCAGCCGTTGGGCGTGAGCATTTCGTTGAACGGCCAGAATCCCCTTCAGGACGTGGATGCCACGTTCAAGGTTTTCGCGGTGATGACCCTGCTGTCGCTGGGGCCGTCGATCATTCTCCTGATGACCTCGTTCACCCGGATCGTGATCGTGCTCTCGTTCATCCGCACGGCGCTGTCGCTGCAGGGTGCCCCGGCGAACCAGATCATAATCGGGCTCTCCCTCTTCCTCACCTTCTTCATCATGGCCCCGGTCTGGGAACGGATCGACAAGGAGGCCCTGACCCCGCTCCGCGCCCAGCAGATCACGAGCGGGGAAGCGCTGGAGAAGGCCAGTGTCCCGCTGAAGGCGTTCATGCTCCGGCAGACGAGGCCGAAGGACGTGGAGCTGTTCGTCGAGATCTCCCGGATCGGCCCGACTTCGCCGGAGAATCTTCCGATGAAGGTCGTGATTCCCTCCTTCATCCTGAGCGAGCTGCGGACCGCGTTCCAGATGGGTTTCCTCCTGTTCCTGCCCTTCATCCTGATCGACCTCGTCGTCGCCACGGTGCTGATGAGCATGGGCATGATGATGATGCCGCCGATGACCATCTCGCTTCCGCTGAAGATCCTCCTCTTCGTCCTGGTCGATGGATGGAACCTCGTCGTGAAGTCCATCGTGCTGAGCTTCGGCGGGTAGCTCGAAGACGGGAGTTCAGGGATCCGGTTCAGGCGTTGTCATTTCATTGGCCCCGGTCCTGCTAGGCAGGGCAGCTAGGAAATGAATGCCGAACTCGCCATCGAACTGATCAAGAACATGATCTTCTTGGCCATCAAGCTGGCGGCCCCGCTTCTGATCGCGGGAATGATCGTCGGCCTCGCCATCAGCCTCTTCCAGACCGTCACGTCGATCCAGGAGCAGACGCTTTCCTTCGTCCCCAAGGCGCTGGCCATCATCTTGGTCCTCATCGTCGCGCTGCCCTGGATGCTCCGGACGTTGATGGAGTATGCCTTGGAGCTGATCCAGAAGATGCCCGACATGGCCCGTTAGCCGTCGAGGTGCCAAGGGCATGAACTTTCAGTTCGATGTCGTAAGCTGGGGAGTGGTGTTCGTCCGGGCCAGCGCGCTCCTGGTTATCCTTCCCATCTTCTCGGCCACCAATACGCCGGTCCGTCTGCGGGTCGCCTTCGCGGCGCTGCTTTCGATCTTCGTCTCGCAGTTGATCCCGCCCGTCCCGCCGGGATTGACGACGGACATCTACGGAATCGTCGGCCTTTTCGCCAAGGAGGTGGGGGTCGGGCTGGTCCTCGGCTTCTCGTCCCGGATGCTTTTCTACACCCTCGATCTGGTCGGGGCCCTGATCACGGCGGAGATGGGACTGGGCGCGTTGAGTTCACCCAGTCCGATAAGCCCGCAGCCGCAGTCGACGCCGGGCATGTTGCTGAACTATCTCGCCGCGGTCATGTGGGTGGCTTTGGACCTGCCGCGCTGGCTCATCGTGGGGTTTGCGCGGACTTACGACGTCCTGCCGGCGGGCGGGATCCGCATGTCGAAGGAACTCGCGTTCGACATGGTCGTGCGGACGGGGCAGACGTTTCTGATCGGACTCCAGATGACGGCTCCAATCCTGGCGGTCTCCTTCGTCGTCTCGTTTGTCTTCTCCGTCCTCGCGCGGGCCGTGCCGCAGATGAACGTCTTCTCCGAAAGCTTCAGCGTGCGTGTCCTGGGAACGCTGGCCGTGTTCGGCATGACGATCCAGCTGATGGGGCAGCACATCTCCAACTACCTGAACCGGCTTCCCGAGGATTTCCACCGGGTGGCGATGCTCATGGGCCAATGATGCGGCTTTGGCATGGGGCTGGCTGAGCAGGCGGAGGAATGTCGGAAGATCGCGGAGAGAAAACAGAGCAGCCAACGCAGAAGCGTCTCGACGAGTCGTGGTCGCGCGGGCAGTTCGCCCGCAGTTCCGAGATCCAGACCGCGATGGTTTTGCTGGCGGGCCTCACCGCGCTCAGCGTCACGGGGCAGGGGATGTGGAACGGGATGGCCGAGAGTGTCGGGCTGCTCGGGCATCTCCACGAAACTTCCCTGAGCCTGAATTCCGTCCAAGGCCAGTTTGCCCTGGCCTGTCTTCAGTTCGCCAAGCTGGTCGGGCCTCCGGTGCTGGCCATCCTCGGCGTCGGCCTGCTCACCGGAGCCTTGCAGACACGGTTCAAGGCCACCCCCGAAGCCCTGCGTTTCAACTGGGAACGCATCAATCCGTTGATCGGGTTCAAGCAGGTCTTCGGCGTCGGAAAGGCGGTTCCAACCCTGCTCGGACTGGTGAAGATCAGCGTGGTGCTTGCGCTCTCCTACTCGGTGATCAAGGGCATCGTCTCCGATCCCATTTTTTTCCAGACGGTCGACGTGGCAAGAATTGCCGGATTCATGGCCGCGGCGACCGCCAAGATCGGATACCGCGCCGTGCTCGCGCTCGGGGTCATCGCGGCGGTGGACTACGGCTACCAGCTGTGGAAGACGAACCAGGACATGCGGATGAGCCGCGAGGAGGTGAAGGAAGAGGCGAAATCCGCGGACGGAAATCCCCAGATGAAGGGCCGGATGCGGTCGCGCCGCATGAAGATGAGCCAGCGCAAGATGTTGGCAGAAGTCGCTACGGCGGACGTGATTGTGATCAACCCAACCCATATCGCCGTCGCCCTCCGTTATGACCGCAAGTCCATGAAGGCGCCCAAGATCGTGGCGAAGGGCATCCGTCTCAACGCCGTGAAGATCCGGGAGATCGCGCAGCAACACGGGGTGCCGATCATGGAGAACAAGCCGCTGGCCCGGGCGATGTTCAAGTTCGGCCGGATCGGTGGCGAGATTCCTGCTCAACTGTTTACCGCCGTGGCCGAGGTGCTCGCCTGGGTCTACCGGGTGAACGCTTACCGCTATTACCGGGAGCAGCACTCCTGAGCCATGGCAGAGTCGATGGCCAATCCAGTTTCGAACATCGGTCGCCTGCTCAAGCAGGGTGACATCTTCCTCATCATCGGCGTCTTCGCCACGGTGATGCTGATGGTCATGCCGGTGTCCCCGTTCATCCTGGACGCGCTTCTGGCGTGCAGCATCGCCCTCTCGCTCCTGATCCTGCTGGTGATTCTCTATCTCAAGGACCCCTCGGAGTTCACCGGATTCCCCTCGCTCCTTCTCTTCATCACGTTGTTCCGCCTCTCGCTGAACATCGCGACGACGCGCCTCATCCTGACCGACGGACACGCCGGCCACATCATCGAGGCGTTCGGCAATTTCGTGGTCGGCGGCAACTACGTCGTCGGCTTCGTCATGTTCGTGATCCTCGTGGTGATCAACTTCGTGGTCATCACCAAGGGCGCGGGACGCATCGCGGAAGTTGCGGCCCGCTTCACGTTGGACGCGATGCCGGGCAAGCAGATGGCCATCGATGCCGAGCTCAACGCCGGCATGATCGTCGAGTCCGAGGCCCGCGCCCGCCGCCGCAAGGTCGAGCAGGAGGCGGATTTCTACGGGGCGATGGACGGTGCCTCGAAGTTTGTCCGGGGAGACGCGGTCGCGGCCGTCCTCATCACCCTTATCAACGTCCTCGGCGGCTTCGCCATCGGCATCATGCAGAAGGGCCTGACGCTGACGGAATCGCTGCAGAAGTATACGCTGCTCTCCATCGGCGACGGCCTGGTTTCCCAGATCCCGGCCCTCATCGTCTCGGTCGCCTCCGGTATTCTTGTGACCCGCGCGGCGGCCAAGGACGCGTTGGGCCAGGAGTTGACCCGTCAGTTGATGCTCTATCCGCGGGCGCTGAAAATCTTGGCGGTGATGCTTCTCGTGTTCGCGCTGATGCCCGGCCTTCCGATGTTTCCCTTCCTTCTGCTGGGCAGCATTTCGTGGCTCATCGCAAGGTATCTGAAGAAGGAGGAACTCGAAGGCCGTCTGGCCCAGGTTTCCACGGGCCACGCGAATGTCACCTCCGCCGGCAAGGACGGCACCGCAGCCGGCGCTGCATCCGATCCTTCCAAGCCGGGACAGGCCAAGGAGTCGGACAAGCTGGAATCATTGCTCCAGCTCGACACCCTCCAGATCGAGCTGGGCTACGGGCTCGTCAATCTGGCCGACACGCGCAAGGGAGGGGATCTCCTGGAGCGCGTCACGGGGGTCCGCCGCAATTTCGCCTCCGAGATGGGCGTGGTCGTCCCTCCCATCCGTCTGCGGGACAACCTGCAGATGGAGGCCAACCAGTATCGCTTCGTCCTCAAGGGCAACGTCATCGCCCAGGGGGAACTCATGCCGGGCCATTGGCTCGCGATGAACGCCACCAACAGCCGCGTCGTGCTGAAGGGCATTCCCACGACGGAACCGGTCTTCAAGCTGCCCGCCACATGGATCATCGACATGGAGCGGAAGAACGCGGAGATGGCGGGCTACACCATCGTCGACGCCGCCTCGGTCCTCGTCACCCATCTGTCCGAAACCGTGAAACGCAGCTGCCACGAGATCCTCAGCCGTCAGGACGTGCAGAACCTCCTTGATAACCTCAAACAGACCCACGCCACCGTGGTGACGGAGCTCATTCCCGGACTGCTCACGGTGGGCCATGTGCAGCGTGTCCTGCAGAACCTGCTGGCCGAGGGCATCTCCATCCGCAACCTCGCCGCCATCCTCGAGAAGGTGGCCGACTACGCCACGATCACGAAGAATCCCGACGAACTGTCCGAGTTCGCCCGCCGGGCGCTGGGGCCGCAGATCACGCGGAGCTTCCAGTCCGAGACGGGCGCGTTGAAGGCCATCACGCTCGATCCACGGCTCGAACAGCAGATCGCCCAGGGCGTCCGCCAGACGCCGACGGAGATTTCGCTGATGATGGATCCGCGCCTGGCCAAGCACGTCATCGACTGGCTGTCGCAGAAGATCCAAAGCCTCGTCGCCGCTGGCCATCCGCCCGTCGTCATCTGTGCGCCGCAGATTCGGCTGGCCTTCAAGAGATTCTTCGAGAGCACCTTTGGCGAACTGGCCGTGCTTTCCTATTCCGAGGTTCCGCCCCGCGTCGAAATCCAGTCGGCCGGCGTCATCCCGTCGCCCGATGCGCCTTGAGCCAATTCCTGAAACGCCATGACGCCTGAAGGCCGCACTGTTCCGTTCATCGCTGATTCCTCGGCCGATGCGGTGGCCCAGATCCGGGCCGAACTGGGTCCAAAGGCGGTCATCGTCGCCGTCAGGAAGCTGCCGGCCGACGGCCTGTCCCGCCTCTGGCGCAAGCCGCGCATCGAGGTCCTGGCCCGTCTGCCCGAAGCCGAGCCACCGCCGGACACGAACATCACGGGCAACGCACTCATGGCGGCCCAAATGGCGGAAATGCGGCGGGAACTCGGCCAGATGCGCCGCCGGATGGATGCACCGCCGGAGACGAAGGGACCTTTCATCGTGGCGGTGGACTCGGTGCAGGATGGTTCGAGATTCAATTTCCAGGACGGGCTCCTCGCCCGTCCGCAGATACAAGCGGTCAACGCCGTTGCCACCGAATTTCCCGAACCCGCGTCAGGTTCGCTGAAATCCTATCTCATCGCCACCGGGCTGCTTCCGTTGATCGCGGGCCGGGTGGAGGAGGAGGTCTTCCAGCGGGGCCGGGTTTCTTCCACTTCTCCGTTGCACGAGCAGTTTTCGGCGGCGGAAAAGGTGCTTGAGCGCCTGTGGCGGGAGGCTCCGGGCAATCCACGCAGCGGGCTCCATGTCTTCATCGGGCCGGCTGGCAGCGGCAAATCCACCTCGATCTGCAAATGGCTCACCCAGGCCGTCCTTGTTGACGGCGCAGCGGCGACGATCTGGCGATTGGACGGGACGACGTCCAACACGGCGGAGTTCCTCAGTGTCCACGCGGAGATCCTCGGAGTGCCGGTGGAGCGCGCCTGGCCCGGTGGAAGCACGCTGGGGGACATCGGATTCATCGACCTGCCCGGCGTCGATTGGCGTGACGCTGAAGCGATCAGGGAGTTGGGCCGCCAGCTGTCCCGGTTTCCGCGCGCCTATGTCCACTTGGTCCTGAACTTCGCCTATGAGACGGACACCATGCTGGCCCAGGCCCGCGCTTTCGGCGTTTGCCCGGTGCAGGACATTATTGTCACCCATGTGGATGAAGATTCTCGGAGGGGTAAGGTGTGGAACCTGGTTTTGGGCACTAACTGTCCGGTGAGCTTCCTGTCGGCGGGGCAAAATGTTCCGGGACGGTTCGAGGCGGCTTCCGTGCGGCAAATTCTTTCCCATCAGTTTCCGCGTCGTTCGCGTGTGGATAGTGGGTTTTCCTCGGTTTCTTGAAGATTCATGAGGCTGGCAAAGGCTTTGCTAGGGAAGGGGAGACGGAACTTCACTCACGATGAAACTACTTATGATCCTAGGCGGGTGTATCGGCTTTGGAATCGGGGTTTCTTTCGGATTGGCAAGCGAGAGTGGATGGCCGTCGACCCTGTGGCGCGCCTCGTTGACCGCCTACCTCGCAGGTCTGCTCATGCGATGGTGGGGGCGCCTTTGGATGAGATCCCTCAGCCAGGTGCTCCTCGAAAAACAGGCGGCCGCGTTGAAGGCGGAAGAGCAACTCCTGGCAAAACATTCCTGATTAGACCCCCATGAAGGCCACCCTCCTCGAACCCAACCAAGAAACCGCCGTAGCCAGTTCACCACGGCCGACCACCCCGGACGTCTGGAAGCAGTATGCCAAGGCGGGTTCCGGAAGCCCGGTGGAGAACGAGCTCGTCACCCAGTTCCTCCCGCTGGTGAAGACCATCGTCGGCCGGCTCGCGATGAGCCTCCCGTCGCATGTCAACCCGGAGGACCTCTACAGCGCCGGCCTCGTCGGCTTGCTGAACGCCGTCCGCCGCTTCGACACGAAGACCGGGACGGCCTTCGAGACCTACGCCCGGACCCGCATCCGGGGATCGATTTTCGACGAGCTCCGCCGTCTCGACTGGGTTCCGCGTTCCGTGCACGACAAGGCCCGCAAGGTTGAAAAAGTGCTGCGCCAACTGGAACAGGAGAAGGGCGGAGCGGTGTCCGACATGGAGATGGCCAAGGCCATGGACATGTCGCTCGACGACTACCAGGACCTGCTGGAGGAGATCCGGCCGACGACGTTCGTCTGCCTCGACTCCGTCCGCAACGCGGAGAGCCAGGAGGGCAGCAGCCGCTACGAGAGCCTTCCCGACGAGAAGCAGATCGATCCCGGTGAAGGCACCGGAACCCGCGAGGTTTCCAAGCTGATCGCCGAACGGCTCGAACATCTCCCCGAGATGCAGAGGAAGGTCCTCGCCCTCTATTACTTCGAGGACATGCGCCTCCGGGAGATCGCGGAAGTCTTCGGCGTGACCGAATCCCGCATCTGCCAGATCCACGCGCAGGCCATTCTTTCCATTAAGTCGTTCCTCAAAAAGCACGATCCTGAAGTGTTCTGAGACCGGTCTTCTCCGACGGAACAGGACGTCATTGTCATGCTAGTCATCATAGGTGCCTTAATTGTGCTCGGGTGTGTTGCCGGCGGCTTCAAAATGGCCGGCGGCCAGCTGATGTCGCTGTGGCATCCCTCGGAGTTCGTGACCCTCGGCGGCGCGGCGCTCGGTGCGCTGGTCATCATGGCGCCCATGCGCGTGATGAAAGGCCTCATCATCCAGATCATCGGCACGCTCAAGCCCTCCCCTTTCACGAAGGCCGCCTACCAGGACATGTTCATGGCGCTCTACGAGCTCTTCATGATCGGCCGCCGCAACGGCATGATCGCCCTGGAGGAACACGTGGTCACGCCCGCCTCCAGCAGCATCTTCTCGAAGTATCCGACCTTCCTGAAGAACCACCACGCGGTGGATTTCCTCTGCAATTCCCTCCGCCCGATCATCGACGGCAAGATGAAGCCCGAGCAGTTGAAGGTCCTTCTCGACCTCGAACTGGAGGCGATGGAGGACGAGCACCACCAGCCCGTCGGCGTGCTCCAGAAGACCGGCGACGGACTCCCCGGCTTCGGCATCGTCGCGGCCGTCCTCGGTATCGTCATCACGATGGGTGCCATCAACGGCCCGATCGAGCAGATCGGGCACAGCGTCGGCGCGGCCCTCGTCGGAACGTTCCTCGGCATCCTCGCGGCCTACGGCTTCGTGAATCCCCTGACGGTCTCGATGGAGTTCAACGGCGCTTCGGAGATGCTCTATTTCAAGTCGATGGCCGCGGCGGTCGTCGGATTCGCCAACGGCATGGCTCCGGTCATGGCCGTCGAAGTCGCCCGGCGCGGGCTCACCAGCGACGTCAAGCCGAGCGCGGAGGCGCTGGAGGAGATGTTGAAGGGAATCGGCAAGAAGTAGTCCCCTCCTATTCCTTCTCGTTCCCGTGATTCCAGGCTTTGTGCCCGTGGGATTGAGGGACAGCGGAAGAGCTGGAGTAAGATCGAAGGCGGGAACGAAAAGTCACCATGGCCAAGAAACACGGACATCATGGCGGAGCGTGGAAGGTCGCCTATGCGGACTTCGTCACGGCCATGATGGCTTTGTTCCTCGTGCTCTGGCTCACGGCGCAGGACGAGAAGGTCAAGGCGGCGATCGAGCGCTCTTTCAGGAACCCGTTTGCATCGCTGATCCCCGCGTCTCCCGGCATCCTCCAGAACAAGGATCCCCAGAAGGTGGACACCAGCAAGGGGCAGCATGACGCGGCTTCGACGGTGGAACTGAATTTTCTCCGGAAGGTCAGCGAGGCGTTGAAGCTCGACATGAACGAGCTGGACAACTCCGAGACGATGAAGCTCGAGATGACCCCCGATGGAATCCGCATCAGCCTGTTTGACCGGGCGCGGAAGCCCGTTTTCAAGAAGGACAGCTCGGAATTGACGGCCTACGGCGACTGGGTGTTATCCACGGTGGCTTGGGGAGTTGCCCGCTTCAAGGAATTCGCCGTCGAGCTGGAAGGCCACTCCGAAAGCCGGGGCGCGGTCGATCTGGGAGACCTGGATCTCTGGGAACTGACCTCGGCCCGCGCGAACATCGCCCGCAAGAAGCTGCTGAAACACGGGGTCCGTCTTGATCAGTTCCGGAAAGTAGCGGGATTTTCCGACACCCAGCCTGTGCCCGGAACCGCGCCCGACGACGAGTCCAATCGCCGGGTCACCGTCATGCTTCGTCTGAAGACCAAGAATTGAGCCAAGTCCCGTCCAATCTGCAACCAACCATGCCCGCTGCCTTTGCCCCGTTGTTCGGCAAGTCCAGTCCCTCCCGGTCTGGAGTGGCGACCACCCGGGTCCAGGTCGTGAGCGTGTCCGCTCCCCCGGCGGTGAAGATTCCGACCCGCTCCAACGCTCCTTCCCAGGTCACGGCGCCTCTCCACTCGCCTGATTCCTGCAAGAATCCCCCCAAGGTCATCGTCCAGAAGCAGGATGACGTGGTCACTTCCATCCGCATCGAATGCCCCTGCGGGCAGGTGATCGAGCTCGCCTGCGAGCTCTGATCCGTCAGATCCCGCCGCCGCCCCAGACGCGGCAAATTCCACCGGCTTCAGCGGGAAGCAATTTCCAGTTCCTGCCGTGATCCTTCAGGAATCCGCGTAAACAGGCCCGTTTCTTCCCATGGCATTGCCGCTGCTAGGTCGAAGGTGCCATGAACGTCAGTCTCTACCACGCCGCTGCCGCGCTGAACGCGAATAGCCAATGGCAGGACATCATCTCGCAGAACCTGGCCTCCGCCTCCATTCCCGGATACAAGCGGCAGGACGTTTCGTTCTCCATCGCGGCTCCCGCGACCGGGGCGTTTGGTCCGGCTCCGATGCAGACGGCGACGATCAGCACGTCGTTCATGCCGGGACCGATCCGTCCGACATCCGGCAATACGGACTTCGCCATCGAAGGAGACGGTTTCTTCCAGGTGGAGCTTCCCGGCGGCAAGATGGGATACACCCGGGACGGCGAGTTCAAGCTGGATACGACGGGCGGCCTCGTGACCAAGGACGGCTTCAAGGTGGTCGGAAGCGGCGGACCGGTGCAGGTGGACCTCAACAACCCGCGTCCGATGATGGTCGGCTCCACCGGCGAAATCAGCCAAGGCGCCGAGGCCAAGGGGAACCTTGCCATGATCCAGTTCAATGATCCCTCGAAGCTCACGCCCGTTCCCGGGGGCTACTTCATCGCCGACGACCCCAGGCTGAACCCCGCTGCCTCCTCCTCCCTTGTCCGGCAGGGATACCTCGAGACGTCCAACGCGTCGGTCGTCGCCGAGATGGCCAACATGATCTCCGCCATGCGCGCGTTCGAACTCAACCAGAAGGTCATCCAGATGACCGACGACCGGATGCAGCGTTCGATCGGTGAACTGTCCCCGCCCGCCTGATCTTAAACCCCACTTTCCTGAAACATGATTCGCGCACTCTACACTTCGGCGTCCGGGATGCAGGCCCAGCAGATGAACCTAGACGTGATCTCCAACAACCTCGCGAACGTCAACACCACGGGCTACAAGAAGTCCAAGATCGAGTTCCAGGACCTGCTCTACCAGACCCAGCGTCCCGCCGGTGCCCAGCAGGGGCAGGGCGCCGTCACTCCCACGGCGATCCAGGTCGGCCACGGCGCCCGGCCCGTCTCGACGGCGCGCGTCTTTTCCGCGGGCGAACTGACCAAGACAGGGGAGAAACTCGACGTGGCGATCAACGGCGACGGTTTCTTCGAGGTGCAGCTTCCCGACGGGACGCGGGGCTACAGCCGCGACGGGGCGCTCAAGCTCGACAGCCAGGGCCGGTTCGTGACGAGCGAAGGCTACCATATCCTCAGCGGTTTCCAGGCGGTCCCCCAGGGCACGACCGAGATCAGCTTCGCCAACAATGGCGACGTCACGATGCGGAACGCGAACGGTTCCCAGACGACTTTCTCCGTGCAGCTCGTGCGCTTCGCCAACTCGGGAGGGCTCGAGAGCATCGGCGGCAACATCTACAAGGACACGCCGGCCTCCGGCCAGGCCACCCCGGGCATCCCCGGGCAGGAGGGGTTGGGCACGCTCCAGCAGGGGTATCTCGAAATGTCGAACGTCAAAGTCGTCGAGGAAATGGTGAACATGATCGTGGCCCAGCGCGCCTACGAGGTGAACTCGAAGGCCGTCCAGGCGAGCGACGACATGATGCGGCAAGCCAACGAACTCCGCCGATGATCCGGATCTTCTCCAGCTTGATACCCCGCCTCGAACGCCAGCCCGGCTGCGGCCCGGCGACACGTGTCCGGTTCAAGAAACGATTTTTCGCCGTGATGGGCGCCCTCGCCCTCGGCGTGACAGCTTTCGCCTCGCAGGCCCAGTCCTACGAGCTCCGCCGGACGATCCAGGTGGATGGTGCCGGGGTGTTCTTCCGTGACCTGTTCACGGGGGGCGAAACCAATTCCGCCGCGGCCATCCAGCTCGCGCTCGCCCCAGCCATGGGCCAGGCGCTGAACTGGGACGCGGCGCAGGTGCAGAAGCTCCTCGCTGATAAAGCCGGGATGGATCGGTCGACCAACTGGTCCGGCGCCGACCGCGTCACCATCACCCGCCGCACACGCCTTATGCCCGAGAGCGAATTGAAGGACCTCCTTCAGGCCGCCCTTCAACGGGACCATGTGAAGGACCGTGGCGAACTGGAGCTTCGTTTCGGCCGCGCTTGGAACGGGATGCAGGTCTCCGACGAGCCGGTCACAGTCCGCATTTTCGACGTGCCGGCCACGGGCTTGAGCCAGAATTTTGTCTGCCGTTTTGAAGTCCAGTTATCCGACCGGCGTGTCGCCGAGATGCAGATGCTCATCCAGGCCAAGGTCTGGCGCGATGTGCTCGTGAGCTCCGGTCCGGTCCGTCGGGGCGAGGCGTTGCGGAACGCCGACATCAAGGCCGAGCGCCGCGACATCCTGGTCATCCGAGACTTCGTCCCCGCGAAGGCGTTGGAGGAGGGCGATCTTGAACTGACCGAGAACCTCAACGCGGGCGTGCCCTTGACCGGACGATCGGTCCGGACGCGCCCGGTCATCCTCCGTGGCGCCATGGTCGAGGCGTGGGTTCGCGACGGCGGCCTGCAGATTTCCCTCAAGGTCGAGGCGTTGGAGGACGGCGTCGTCGGGCAGACCCTGCGGGTGCGGAATCCCAAAACAAAACGAGAACTCCTCGGAAAGGTGCACAATGAACAAACCGTTATCCTCCATCTTTGAGCGGGCCTACGAATGGGCTAAGAAAAACGGAGTGCCGACCGCACCGCAGCCCGGCCGCGAGTCCGAGCTGGAGCGCGAATTCAGGCAGTGGAAGCGCGTATCGAACCGGATGCGCGCCGGGGAATCGCAGGTCTCCGTTTTCCGAAAGGCGGCACTCATGGGCCTCTTATTCGCCTTCATCGCCAATGCGTCGGCCGATTCGCTTTGGAAGCCCGGCACCCGTTCGGTGTTGGCCGACAAGAAGGCGACGGCCGTCGGCGACATCGTCACGATCATCGTCCAGGAAAGCGCGACCACGTCGAAGCAGAACAACACCAAGACCTCCAAGTCCACCGAGATCGACGCGAGCATCAGCAGCTTTCTCTACGGCCCCACGGCCAGCGGCCTGCTGACCAAGGGCGGCCAGTATCCCGCCCTCAAGGCCGGTGCGAAGAACACGTTCGACGGTGGCGGCCAGATCAACAACTCCGAGCAGATCAACGCCCGCATCGCCGTCCGCGTCGTCGATGTCCTGCCGAACAACACGATGATCGTCGAAGGCCGCCGCCGCACGGCGTTCTCCGGCGAGAAGCAGGAGGTCGTCCTCCGCGGCGTCGTGCGCGGTGACGACGTCTCCGCGTTGAACACCGTCCTCAGCTACAACGTGGCCGACGCCTCGATCAGCATCGTCTCCTCGGGCTCCGTGTCCGACACGCAGAAGAAGGGCTGGTTCACCAAGGCTTGGGACAAGGTCAACCCCTTCTGAGGCGCACCCCCATGCGATTACTTTGGCACCTCGCGGTCGTGGCGCTTCTCGGCGCGCATCCGGCGTTTGCGGGCTCCCGTCTCAAGGACGTGGCGATGATCGCCGGCGCCCGCGACAACCAGCTCTCGGGCCTGGGTCTCGTCGTCGGCATCGCGGGCGATGGCGACAAGAACCCGATCTACACGGTCCAATCCGTGGCGAACCTCCTCAAGCGTTACGGCATCACCGTCCCGGCCCAGGCCCTGGTCTCCAAGAACGTGGCCGTCGTCATGGTCACGGCCGAAGTCGCCGCCTTCAAGAAACCCGGCTCCCGTCTCGATGTCACCGTCTCCTCCATGGGCGACGCCAAGACACTCCAGGGCGGCGTGCTTCTCCAGACCCCTTTGATCGGTGCCGACGGCGAGGTCTACGTGGTGGCCCAGGGAGCGATTTCCATCGGCGGCATCTCGGCGGGCAACGAATCGGCTTCCGTCCAGAAGAACCATCCCACCGTCGGGCAGATCGCCAACGGCGGCATCGTCGAAAAGGAAATCCCGGCCGAGGTCGTCCAGAACAACACCGTCGAGGTGCTCCTGCGTGAACCCGACTTCACCTCCGCCGCCCGCGTGGCGGATGCGGTCAACGGCAAGTTCACCAACTCCGCCGTGGCCGTCGATTCGACGACTGTGCGCGTGCGCGTGCCGGAAAAATTCTCGGGCTCCGAGGTTTCCTTCCTGGCGCGGTTGGAGGCGGTTGAAGTCGATTCCGACATTCCCGCCCGCATCATCATCAACGAACGGACCGGAACCATCGTCGCGACGTCCCGCGTCCGCATCTCCGCCTGCGCCGTCTCACAGGGCAACATCACGATCACGATCGCCAACACGAGCGATGTCTCGCAGCCCAATGCCCTGAGCCAGGGCGGGCAGACCGCCGTCACTCCCAGAACGGATGCGAATCTGAAGGAGGACAAGGGCGCCCTCGTGCCGCTTCCCGACATGCCGACCGTCGAAAAAGTGGCGCAGTCGTTGAACGCCCTCGGCGTCACCCCGCGCGACATGATGTCGATCTTCATGGCGATGAAGCAGGCCGGCGCACTTCAGGCGGACCTGGTCCTCCGCTAGTCAATCCACCGGACCCGCCGGCTCTTCCACTTTTACCCATGACACCACCCATTTCCGGAGTCACCACGGCCAATGCCAGCCGGCCCGCCGAAGAGGTCGGTCGCTCGGCAACGATGTCCTCCGGGGAAAAAGTCGCCGAGCTCTCCCGCCAGTTCGAGGCCCTGCTTCTGCGGCAGATGCTGAAGGAGGCCCGCAAACCGATGCTGGGGGACACGCTCACGGGGAAATCCTCCGTCTCAAAGATTTATGACGACATGGTGACGGACAGGCTGGCGGATTCCATCGCCCGCAGCGGCGACATCGGCCTCGGTTCAAGCCTTCAGGCACAGTTAATGCGTCAGCAGGCAGTCGGCGCGGCGACGGGGGAAAAGACTGCCGCGAATACGTTGGAAGGAAAACGCAGCAAATGAACGTTCAGTTGGAACAGTCTGAAAAACTGGTGGCCGCCCTGAGGGACGAGCTGGAAACCTATGGAGGAATCCTGGCCGCCCTCGACAACCAGCAGGACGCCGTCATGGCCCGGGCGGCGGATGCCCTGATGGACACGGTGCACCAGATCCATGGGCAGATGGGCGAGGTGGAGCAGGCCCGCGAGCGCCGGGAACGCGCCCGTCACATCGCGGCGGTGGCTCTCGGGCTCCGGGACGACTGCACGTTCCGTGAGATGATCCCCGTCCTGCCCCAGCACTACCGGGGCCTGGTCACCGCCCTGGTCGAGGAGAACAACGAACTCCTGGTCCGGGTCCAGCAGCGCACGCGGCAAAACCACATGCTCCTGCGACGTTCCGTCGACCTGATGCAGACCTTCCTTGCGAGCCTGTTTCCCCGCCAGGGGACGCAGGTCTACGACCAGCACGGCGGGATACCCGGCCGTGTCATCCCGCTCCGATCCATTTACGAAGCAGTAGGCTGAGCATGACAGGACTAGGATTATTCGGTTCGCTGAGCATGGCGACGCGCAGTCTCTCGACCGCGCGGGCGGGCACGGAAATCGCCGGAAACAACCTGGCCAACGTCAACACGCCCGGCTACGCCCGCCAGCGTGTCTCCATCGTCACCAGCAACACCGTGCCCTCGTCCCTCGGTCCGCAGGGCACTGGTTCGATGGCCGTCGGCATCAGCAGCCTTCGCGACATCCTGGTCGACAGCCAATTGCTCGGGGAGTTCGGCATCCGCGGTTCTCTTGATTCCCAGCAGCAGAGCCTCCAATACATCCAGTCCGCCTCAGGCCAGCAGATCGACCGGCAGGCCCAGGGCGCCACGGGCGCGGGATCGATCGCCGCCTCGGGCGCGCAGAACGGCATCGCCGAGGATCTCGCCAACCTCTTCTCCTCTTTCCAGAGCGTCTCCAACAGCAAGACCACCGATCTGGCCGAGAGGCAGGTCCTGATGTTGAAGGCGCAGAATCTCTCGACCCAGTTCAACCAGGTCAGCCAGCGCCTCGACGGCGTCCGCACGGCGATCGGCAACGCGGTCACGGTGGACGTCACCTCGGCCAACCGCCTCGTCGACAACATCGCCAGCCTCAACGCCGAGATCGTGAAGACCGAGGTCGGCGGCAACGGCCGCGCGAATGAGCTGCGCGACACCCGCCAGCAGCGGTTGGAAGACCTGTCGAAGATCGCCAACTTCACCGTCTCGGAGACGCCGCAAGGGGCTTCGAACATTTCCATCGACGGTGTCCCCATGATCACCGGTGCGGTGGTGAACAACCGGTTGGAGGCCTTCGACGCCGGCGGTGGCCAGATCCTTGTCCGGGCCCAGGGCACAGCCACGACGCTCAATCTCCAGGGCGGCAGCATCCATGGCCGGATCGAGGCCCGCGACGGTGCGTTGGTCAAGATGCGCGGCGAGATCGAGGCCCTCGCCGCCAACCTCATCTCGGAGGTCAACGGCATCCACGCGTCCGGCTTCGGGCTCACCGGAGCGACCGGCAACGACTTCTTCCTCGGAACGGGTGCCGGTGACATCAGGATCAACCCGGCCCTGAAGAACGACCCCCGCCTCATCCAGGCGAGCGCGACGGCCGGGGCCGTCGGCAACAACTCCGTCATCCTCCGGCTCGCCCAGCTCGGGGACAAACCGATCACGTCGCTCCTTGGCCAGACCTTCGGCGGCTACTATGCCCAGTCCATCGCGTCGATGGGGCAGGAGCTCAACACGCTCAACACGCAGATCGGGAACCAGGACGTCGTCCAGAAGATGCTCGAGCGCCAGCGCGACTCCGTCATGGGCGTCTCGATCGACGAGGAGATGACGGACCTGATGAAGTTCCAGAAGGCCTTTTCCGCGTCCGCCAAGATGATCACGACCATCGACGAGATGCTCGACACCATCGTGAACCTGAAACGGTGAACCCGCGTTTCCCAAACCCTGATCGGTCATGAGAGTCACATCCAACACCTTCCCGAACCGGCTCATCGAACAGATCACGCGGCTCACGAACCGGACCAACCAGTATCAGACCCAGGCCGCCACCGGCCAGCGGATCGCCCTGCCCGAAGACGATCCCGCCGCCATGCGCCGTGTCCTGGACATGCAGGGCCAGACGAAGAAGATCGCCCAGTATACCCGCAACATCGAACGCCACCAGGAACTGGCCCAGGCCAGCTATGCGTCGATGAGCGCCAGCAAGAAGATCGTCGACCGGGCCGGCGAGATCGCCACGCTGGCCGGCGGCATCAATTCTCCCGAACAGCTGAAGATCTTGGCCGTCGAGGTCGATCAACTGGTCGCCCGCGCGGTCCAGGTCGCGAACACGAAGAACCGGAACGACTATCTTTTCGGCGGCACGAAGTCGGACACCGTCCCGTTCGTCGCCAACAAGGACGCCCAGGGCAAGACCATCTCCGTTTCCTACCAGGGGAACACGGAGCTGGCCGAGAGCGAGGTCGCGGAACAGGTCACCCTCTCCGCCCAGACCCTCGGCGCGAACACCACCGGCAGCGGGAACCGCGGGCTCTATGTCGATTCTCAGTCGGGTGCGGACATCTTCAGCCACCTGATCGCGCTCCGTGACAATCTCCAGTCAGGCAATGCGGCCCAGATCCAGAGCGTCGACCGGGGGAACATCCAGAAGGACGAGGAGAATTTCCTGTTTCACTACGGCACCAACGGAGTGACGCAGTCGCGCTTGGAGACCTCCATGTCCGTCGCCAAGCAACGCCTCGAATCGCTCGACCAGCTCGTCTCCAAGGAAACGGATGTCGACCTGGCCGCGGTCATCGTGAAGCTCACGGAGACGCAGAACGCCTACAAGGCCGCGCTCCAGTCCGGTAGCACCATCCTCCACCAGTCGCTTCTCGATTACATCCGCTGAATCCGGCTCGGGGTCGGCCCGTTTGGTCGGCTCATCTCCGGAGAAGAGAACTGGCGGTCAGCTTTCGCCGGCCGCCAGGCAATTGATCATCGGTTGATGCGTCAGGATTGCAGCCTGGCGCCCGGGGATGGAGTCGAGGTGGGGCTTTCTGCCGGAACCATGATGGCGCCGACGATGGGGGATGCACCGTTTCGGTTTAAGAAGCGCAGCATCTTACGCATACCCGTTTCCAAGCTTCGCCTGTGCCACGGGATTTGTGGGCGATTGAAGCCTCAGTCAGCCCTCGCTTCTCCGATCCCTGACTACTTCCCGGCAACGTGTCTTGAATTGCTCACGGCTTCGCCCCCGACTCCACAGCCTTCCGTTCCAGGAGACGTTTCACCCGGTCGGCGCTCGATTCCGGTCGTTGGTTGAAACGCGTGTCCGCCGCAAAGAACAGAGACCGCTTCTTGACCCTCACGGTCGTTTTCCCGGCCATGGAGATCGCCTCGATCGCCTCCAGGCCATTCAGTCCGAACCCGGCCAGCGTGTGCCGGTAGAAGTGATACGCCGGCTCCGAGCTGCCGGGCGGCCCGGCATTGATGTTCAGGTTCCAGCCGACCTCGCGCCGGACGAACTCCCAAGGCCGGTCTTCATAGCTGAACTGCTTCGTGAAGATTTTACCACGCAGCCGCTCCGCCGTCCTGGTGTCCTCCACGATCACCGTCGTCTGGAGCGGATCCTCGGCCGAATGCAGCAGCAGAAAGGGTGGACGGAAGGCGGCCCGGATGCGCGTGTGGTTCGTGTAGGCCGCGATAGCGTCGAGCAAAGTCGGGGCGGCGTTGGTCAGCCCGGCCTTGTCCCGGTCGAAGAAATACAGCTCGTCCGTCGCACCCGGCATGAAGATGAGGGCCTTCACCGTGGAATTGGAGCGGAACGCGCCGAGCATGAGTTTCGCGGCGTTCGTCCGATTGAGTTCCACCACCGGTTCGCCCAGCGGCATGGCGGCGAACTCCTTCTGCCAATCCTGGGCGCGCGCTTTGAAAGCACCTGCCAAAAGCAGGAGTAAGACAACAAGCGTCCGAACGCCGATCATGGGTAGCGCAGGCCTCCGGCCTGCTTTTTCCGGCGTCCTCGCCGGAAAGCACCCACGGCCTTCGGATTGGAACCAAGTTTCCGGTCGGAGTGCGGCGAGGGTGGTTTGTTCTGGGGCCGTCTTGTCCGTTCCGGGCGCGACGCCCGGAACGGCAGGCCGGAGGCCTGCGCCACCCGCCAGGGATCTCGATTCGTCGCCCATTTCGTCAGAAAGCCAGTTGCACACTGCGTTCCTGGAGTTGCTCGGACCAGCGCGCCACGTAGCTGAAGGCCCGGTAGACCTGTTCCAACCGCTCCAACGGCAGCGCCGCAACCCGCTCCGTCGAGCCGATCGCCGGAGCCGCCTGCCAGACCGCGTTCATCTGCTGGAGTTCCGCCACGAGCGAGTCCCGCAGCGCGTTGATCTTCTGCTGGAGCTTCTGGAGCGTGTCCGTCCAGACCATCGACTGCTGGAAGAATTTCACCTTCAGCATCGGCGAGGTGACCTCGGCCTTTCCGGCAAGGAACCCGTCGACGTCCTTGCAGGTCTGTCCGACCTCGATGAAGAGGTCCATCGTGCCCGGAGGGATGCGCTGGATGTCCTTGGGTTTGCCGCCGAGTTCCAGCTCCAGCAGGTGGAGCAAGCGGTCCTTCGGCTCGCGCAGTGTGTTGTAGGCCGCGTTCAATTCGGCGTAACGCGTGTTGCTCGCGGCCTTCTCGGCTTCCGGCGCGTTGTGCGACCGGTCCGGATGCACCACGGCGGAGAACTGGTGGAACTTGGCCTTCAACACATCCGCATCCAGCCACGGCAGGCGCGGTTCGTTGAGGAGGGAGAAGGAGTCGGGCATTACGCGCTGAAGCTCTCACCGCAGGAGCAGCTCGTGGCCGCGTTCGGGTTCTTCACCTTGAAGCCGCCTTCCGTCAGGGCATCCACATAGTCCAACTCGCTGCCGGTGACGTAGAGCGCGCTCTTGGGATCGACGACCACGCGCACGCCGGCGCTTTCGACAAGGATGTCGCGGTTCGCCGGGGCGTCCTGGAGATCCATCTTGTATTGCAGGCCCGAGCAGCCGCCGCCCATGACCGCCACTCGCAGAACACCCGTCGGCCGGCCCTGCTTGGTCAGAAGCGTGGTCACCTTCTTGGCGGCGTTCTCGGTCAGCTTGATCAGGCGCTCGTCGCCCTGCCGGATGGTCGGCGCGGCGGAAACGGCTTTGGTGGAGGCGGCAATCATTTCGTTGGTTCCAAGGTATGAGCCGTGGCCGGTGCGGTCAATCGGCTGGGTAGGTTTGTCTCGACTCTTTGAAAATGTCCCCTTTTAACGGCGGTGGCGGTAGCCACCGTCGGCATGACGGAGCCATTGACGATGAGTGCGAAGGAACGGCGGCGAGCCGTGATCATGGCCAACGTGAAAACGGGACACCTCAAGGCGGTGGCCGCAGCCGACGTGCTGGGCTTGTCCTACAGGCAGCCAACGGTGTCCACAGATGGAGTTTCAAAGTGAGGCATAGAGGGTGGTGAGACGGGGCACAGCGGCGGCTTCCGTGAGGTTTTCCTGCAGCGCATGCCGTAACCACCGGATGAACTTTACGGAGCGCTGGCTGGCCCGCCGGGCGCGCGTGAGCAGGCTCGACACGGCCCGGCCGGCTTTGGCGGCGGTGCGCTGCACATCTCGTGCTCGCTGTGCCCGTCGCCGGTCTTCGGCCTCATTGTTCACCGCGTGGTCCTGCTCCAGCCGGTG
>JAYTUE010000107.1:0-27945 GCA_043744715.1 Verrucomicrobiota bacterium
AGGATGTAGGGCAGTTTGAAGTTGGAGCCCACTTCCGACGGGGTCCAATCGTCCATGTTCGCGCCGTTCGGCACGTAGACGAAGGCCAGTCGTTTCGGGAGTTTCTTCGCCGTCGCAGCAGCAGCCGCAAACACCCTCGAAGAAGGCATCATCGCCTCAAGGGCGGGAAGGGCGAGAACGGTGCCTAGTCCACGGAGGAAGGTCCGGCGGGGTATGTGCGTCATCTTCATGGTCGTTGCTTCGGCTTGTTGACTGATATTGGCCTGTTTCGATTCAAACTCAAGTGGTCAAGGAGTCGAGGCGACGTCGGCCGCAGGCTTTTCCACCGACGAGGTGCGGGCGGCCTCGCCCCGGCGCTGCTGGAATGGAACGCTTTTCACCACCGCCGCGACCAGCGAGGAGAATTTGTAGCCCCCGGCCGCCATGGACCCGGTCACGTCCTCGACGGTGCATTTGTCGAACGGCTCAAGCCCCCGGCCCAGCGCGTAGACGAGGGCCTTCTCGGCGACACAGCGCAGGAAGTCGTCGCTCTTCTTGGCGACGAGGATATCGATCAGCTCGGAGGCGGTGGTGAATTTTTCGCCCGTGGCCAGTTCATCGGCGGATTCCACGGGGAACTGGCCGTCCTTGGACCGGAAAGATCCGATGCCGTCGAAATGCTCGAAGCCGAAACCGATCGGATCCATGCGGGCATGGCAGGAATTGCAGGTGGCGTTCTCGCGGTGCTGGACCATGCGCTGGCGCAGGCTGCCGGTCAGTTCGCGCTCGCGTTCTTCGAGGGACGGCACGTCGGGCGGAGCCGGAGGCGGGGGCGTGGCGAGGATGTTTTCGAGGACCCACTTGCCGCGCTTCACCGGCGACGTGCGGGTGGGATTTGAAGTGAGCGTCAGCACACTGCCGTGGGTCAGGATGCCGCGGCGGCCGGTGCCGGCGAGGGAGACCTTCTGGAAGTCGGGTCCGACGATATTGGTCATCCCGTAGTGCTTGGCCAGCCGTTCATTGACGAAGGTGTAGTCGGCGGTGAGGAGCTCGGTCACCGGCCGGTCCTCCTTGGCGATGTATTGGAAGAACAGCTCCGTCTCCTGGATCATAGCGTTGCGCAGGGCCTCGTCGAAGGCGGGGAATGATTTCACGTCGGGCGAGACGAGGGCCATGCTGCGGAGCTGGAGCCATTGGCCGGCGAAGTTGTCGACGAGGGACCGGGCCTTGTCGTCCTTGAGCATCCGCGCGATCTCGGCGTCGAGGTTCTTGCGTAGCTGTTTTTTCCCGGCGAGACGGAAGAGCTGCTCATCCGGCATCGAGCTCCAAAGGAAGTAGGAGAGGCGCGAAGCGAGGGCGAATTCGTTGATGAAGTGGACGGACTTCGGGTTGTCGGGCTCGGGCTGGATCTCGCCCCGGAAAAGGAAATGGGGCGACACCAGCACGGCCTGCATGGCGAGCTTGAGGCCCTTCTCGAACGGATGCCTGGGCTCTTCCTTCGTCAGGCTGACCAGCGACACCAGCCGTTTCACCTCGGCATCCTTCACGGGGCGACGGAACGCCTTGCGGGCAAACTCACCGAGGACCTGTGTGGCGAGCTGCTTCTTTTTGGCGTCGGACGCGTCGGCGGGAAGGGCTTGGCCGAGGAACAGCTTCTTCTGGGCTTCGGACGGCGGGGGCGTTCCTTCATAGACCGGGCCGACGAGTTCCACGGAGACGACGTGCAGGTTGCGGTCCTGTTTCGGCTCCTTTCCCTTGGCCTCGATCAGGAAGTTGTTGAGGAACGTGGTGGTGAAGGCGTTCGGTCCCCTGGAGAGCTTGAACGATTCCTCAAACTTCTCCGCCCGTCCCTCCGGTTGCTTGACCTCGATCTCCTTAACGGGACTGCCATTCAGCTCCAGCTTCATCCGGGCGTTCTCATTGCCGGCGCGGTCCTGCCCGGCGCGGATCACGAGCCGGTAGGTGCCGTCGGCCGGGGCGTCGAAGGTGAACGTCGCCTTGTCGCCGGTGGTTCCCAGCATCCTGCCGGTCTTGGTGACCGTGGAGGGGGGACGCGGTTCCGTGGGCACCAGTTCATCGGTCACGCTGCGGGCGGCGTTGAGATACTTCTCCAGCATGATCGGGGGCATGGAGAGGACGTCGCCGATGTTGTCGAAGCCATAGCCGGAATCGTCCGTCGGAAAGTCATCGGCCGGCCTGAAATCGATGCCGACCAGGTCGCGGATGGTGTTGTTGTATTCCGCGCGGTTGAGCCGGCGGATGGTGACGCGGCCCGGATCGGGATTGTCGCAGTCGATGTGGAATAGCTCGTGTTCGATCCACGTGGCCAGAAGCTTCTTCTCCTCCGGAGTCGGCTGCGCCTTCTTCGGCGGCGGCATCTCGTTGTTCCGGATGTTGGTCAGGACATGCTCCCACGTCTTCACATCCTTCGAAATGTCGGCTGCGGTCTTGTAGGTCTGAAGGTTCAGGTCCGCCTTCTGTTTCTCGTCGCCGTGGCAATCGTAGCAGAATTTCGACAGCAAAGGCTGGACCTGTGCCTCGAAGGAGACGGTCGGTTTTTTGGCCGCGCTTTTCTTTTGGGGAACGCCTGAAGACTCGCCTCCGGAGCGGAACCCAAAAACGGCCGCCGTCGCGCCCGCCGCAGCCACGGCCAATACCACCGCTGTAAGCGCGAACCAGCGTCGGGCCGTCGTGGGAAGAGGGGCGGAGGCTTGAGCCGCGAGGGCGGGGTCGGACCCTGAAACAAGGGTGACCGAGGTCGAGCAGACGGGGCACTCGATGCTACGGCCTTCCCACGAGGCGTCGGCTTCGAACTTCTGACCGCAGTTTGAACAGGAGTATTTCATCGAACTCTACCATCACAATGTCGGCTGTTGGGCGTTCCGGAGCAAGCCCGCCAAAGCATATTTCCATCTGAAAGCCGGCAACCCCGCCCAAAGGCGACAATGCCGACGAAGCAATGCAGACGGCCAGATCGGCCATCGTATTTGATGAAGTTTCCCGGAATCAGAACCGTGCCCCGACCGAGGTGCGGATCTGGAGGTCGTTCTGCGAGATTCCGGGAGCGGGATCCGACTCCCATTGGTCGATGACTCCCAGCGTAAGGTAGACGTTACTCCAGAAACTGTAGCGGAGATTGGACTCGAAGCGGACCCGGAACTCCCCGATTTTGTCGATATTGGGGAACACTTCGAGCCGTTTATCCATGGAAAGCTTGGAGGAGATGTTCCAGGTGGTCCGTTCGGCCACGCGCAGGAGAAGGTGTTCGTCGGCGGAACGGTTGGCGAATTCCCGGTGCTCGAAGGCCGCACCGGCCTCGAGGTCGAGGGTGAATTTCGGCTTCTTGATCAGATGATACCCGAGGCCGGGTCCGATCTCATAACGCAGGTCGATGTTCCTCATCTTGTCGAAGCTCAACCCCGCGAGATTGTAGACGAAGACATTCCGCTGGTTTAGATCGAAGTCGGTCTTGAGCGACGCATCCATCCGGTTCTCGGTCACGAGTCCCTGCGATTCACCATAGGAGGAGCGATACTCGGCGGCGTTGCGAAGCCGGATGTAGGAGTGGGTCAGCCGGATGCGTCCGTGGTAGAGGGACCGGTCGCGGGTGCTGAACGCGAGATCGGCCCCGACCTCCAGATCGACGGCCCATTCCGACTTGGGTTTCGCCGTGGGCGAAGGGGCCGGCTTGTGCGGGACGGGCTTGAGGATGGGCGCCACCGGTTTCGCGGCGACAACCGGAGCGGGCTTGGGCGCCGCAGCGGCCACCGGGGGACTTGCCGGGAGCGCCTCCCTCTTGGCCACCTCGGCTTTGGGAATGGACAAGGTTGCCGCCCAAGGAGTGCGGAGAACCAGATTCGTCGCATCCTCAGAGAGCAGCTGTCCGCTGAGTGTATCGCCGTTGCGCAGCTGTATCCGCAGCGAGGGAAGCTCCGCGGCGTGCGCCGCGGTCAGGCCTGCGATGAGCGCGATGAGCGCGAACGTCCCCTTGGAGATCCGGCGGACTTCATGGAGCTTTTTCTCCTGCATTTTCTTCGATGCGCGCCGAAGCCGGAATGTCGGAGGACAGTTCCCGACGCACGCCTCCAGAGACGACGACATCGTTCTCGTCATTCATCCGAAGTTTCGGCGCACCCGGGCCGTAGTCATGGGTCTGGCGCCGCACAAGCTCCCCGTCGGCCGTGACGACGACGTAGCGGAAAGTCTTCGAGTCGGTGCGGAAGAGCACATGGAGGCGGCTCTGCTGGTCCACCTGCACTTCAGGTTCGCCGATCGCGACCAGCCGGCCGATGGACAGGACCTTGAGCGTGTTCGCGGACGGGTGGTCCGTGATGCGCACGTAGAGATGGTCCGATTTTCCGTTGTTCTTTCGCTGCAGAAGGAAGGTCCGCTGTTCGGCGGCCCCGCCGGCGGGAGCGGTTTTCCGGACAACCCCGACCGTGATGCTTTTCAAGACCGTGCCGTTGAAGATGTCGAACGCGACCGGCCGGCTGGTGACGGCCTTGTCCAGTCCGGGAACCTCGATCTCCGCCCGGACGGTGTAGCGGCCGGACTGCTTGATGGGAAAATGCGGCACGAGGTCGACCCGCTTGATGCCGGTCTTGGATGTCGGCAGATCGAACTCGCCGACGACCAGTGGCTCGCTGTCCGGCAAGATCGGCAACCCATCCTTCGTCTCGATGAAGAACTTCACCCAGCCGTTGTCGGCCCCCATGCGCAGGGTGCGGCCGGTGAGATTGACGATGCGCACGGCCACCTTGATGTCCTCGGACGGGAGAAACTGGTCCTGCTCCAGCTCCAGTTCCACGGTGACGGGAGTGTTCTGCGCTTGGACGCGCGGTTGGGAGACCACGAGGGACAGGAATGCGGCGAAGAGCAGGGAGAAACGCATGGCCGCACTTTAGGCGGCTTCAATCGCCCGGCAAGCCCGCCTTGTCAGGGCCGGATGCGGGTGATCGCGGCGTGGACGACCCGGTCGACGGACAAGGAAGTAAGGCATTCCATCTGCAGCTTGTTGCGGCACGTCTGGCTCAGGCACGGCGAACAGGCCAATGGCTCCCGGAGAACATCCGCCCGACGTTCGTAGGGCCCGGTGCGGTTCGGATTTGTCGGGCCGAAGAGGGCGATCATCGGCGTTCCCAACGCGGCGGCGATGTGCATCGGGCCGGTGTCGTTGGTCACGATCAGTTCGGCGGCGCGGATGATTTCCACGAGTTCGCCGAGGCTGGTCGAGCCGGCGAGGTTCACCGTCCGGTCAGGGGCGCCAGGCACGATCTCGCGGGCCAGGTCGGCATCTTCCTTGCCGCCCAGAATGGCGAAGTGATGCAGCGGAAACTCCGCTGCAAGCCTGCGCAACGTCCTGCGGAAGGAATCCACCGGCCAACGCTTGTTCCACCAACGCGCGCCAGGATTCAGCAGGATCCATCGCCGCTTCGATAGATCGAGACGGGTTTCCAATCCCGCTGCGACCAGCGGTCGCGGTGCGAGCCAGGGCACTTCCGTGACCGGGGCGATGCCGAGACGGCGAACCACCTCAAGATACCAGTCCACCGCATGGGTCTGGGCCGTCGGCCTTGGGACGGCCACGTCGTAGAAGGCGCCCGCTCCTTCGCGCGGATCGTCGACGCCGATGGTGAAGGCCCCGTTCGCCAGCCACGCGAACGCCGCTGAGCGGGCCAATCCCTGGAGATCGACAACGAGGTCGAACCGTTCGTCCCTGAGCCGGCGGATGGCGGTGAACATCGAGGGCCATCCACCGGGCCGGCCCCATCGCCTGCGCTCGAACTTGAAGATGCCGGCCACATCCGGCTCGGATTCCACCAACGAGGCCAGGCCGGAATCGATCCACCAATGCAGCTCCGCCCCGGGCCAGCGGCGCTTGAGCGAGCGCACGACCGGGAAGGCGTGGACGACATCCCCGAGCGAGCTTGGCTTCAGCAGGAGGATTTTCACCGGGGCAGTGGAGGGATGCAAAAAGGCGGCTGAACCGGACGATCCGGACCAGCCGCCCAATGGAAAACAGGGGGGCTACTTGCCCTGGGCCAGCCGTTCCGCCAGGCGCTCGGGCAGCCCGGCCGCGCGGATCTTGGCCTGGGCCGTCGCAATGTCGTAGTCGAGCCGGCGGAGCTCGATGGTCTGCTCGACCATGTCGTAGACGACATAGGTGGCCTTGGCCACGCCGTCGCGGGACTGGCCGACGCTGCCTACGTTCACGAAATATTTCTTGCCCGTCTCCACCTTGAACTTCGAGTAGGTGCCGCCGCGGACGACGGAATCGCGGACGAACGCCACGGGCACGTGGGTATGGCCGAAGAAGCAAACCGGGGTGTTCTGGTAGGTGAAGCTGGCGGCGGCGGCGAGCTTGTCGAACACGTAGCCCCACTTCTGCGGGACATCGAGGGTGGCGTGGACGATGGAAAAACTGGTGACGAGCCGGATGTATTTCAGGTCGCGCAGCCACTGGCAGTCCGTCTCGTCGAGCTGCTGCCGGGTCCAGTGCACGGCCTCGGCGGCGTGCGGGTTGAACCCTTCGAGGTCGGCCTCGACGGAGCACATCTCGTCGTGGTTGCCTTTCACGCACGGGATGTTCATCCCACGGATGATGTCGAGGCATTCCTTCGGGTTGGCGCCATAGCCCACGACGTCGCCCAGACACGCCACATGCGTGCATTCCTGAACCTTGATGTCCTCAAGCACGACGTTCAACGCCTCCAGATTGGCGTGAATGTCGGCAACGATTGCGTATTTCATTCTGTCTTGCCGCTAACTTACCGGATGATTTCAAAGCCGCGCAAATCCTGTTTTGCCGCGCTCCATCCAACTTCTTCTCCGCGCACGAAACCACCGACGGCCGAATCCCTGACCGCTTCAAGAAAAGCCCCGAGTTCCTCGCGTTGGCCTTCGGCGACCAGCTCCACCCGGCCGTCCGGCAGGTTTCGCACCGTGCCCGACACGTCGAACCCGAGGGCCTGGGTCTTCGCGGTGTAGCGGAAACCCACGCCCTGGACCCGCCCGGAATAGAACACCGTGACACGCTCTCGGCTCATTTCTTAACGGCCCCGCCCGTATCGAATTTAAGGCGGAAACGAAGGCGCAATAAGCCATACCCCGTTTCGGCCTAGCAAGGTTTGTTTGCCTCTGGACCATTTTTCCCGCACAGCCCCCGCCGTTTCATCTGGATGTGGTCCCGCTTCAGGACAAAACGAGACGACGATCGGCGTCCCCGAGCTCGCGCCATGTCCCGGGAGGCAGACCTGCCAGCTCGAAACTTCCGATCCGGACCCGCATCAATCGCAGGGTCGGATGCCCCACCGCCGCGGTCATGCGCCGCACTTGGCGGTTCTTGCCTTCCACCAGTTCCATCGCGATCCAGCAATCCGGCACGCTCTTCCTCATCCGGATCGGGGGGTCGCGCGGAGGCACGCCGGGCTGCGGTTCGAGCAGGACAGCCCGGCATGGCAACGTGCGATAACCCTGGATCTCCACGCCCCGCTCCAAATGCATCAGCGCGTCCGCCGTCGGGATTCGTTCCACCTGGACCCAGTAGCAACGGTCGTGGCCGTGCGACGGATGCAGCAGCCGGGAATTCAGCCCCGGCTCATCGCTCAGGAGGATCAGGCCCTCGGAATCCGCATCCAGCCGGCCGATGGGATAGACGCCCTTCGGGAATCCGAACTCCGCCATCGTGCGGTTCGGCGAGCCGTCAACCGTGAACTGGGAGAGCACGCCGTAGGGCTTGTGGAAGGCGAGCAGCACGCGATCAGTCGAGGATGCGCAGCCGGGCGTTCCGGATTTCCACCGGCTCGTCGCGTCGGCTCAGGTGTTGGAAGCCGATGTAGCCCCGGCGCGGCCGGTCCCCTATCGGCGATGCCATCGCGCCGTCATGACGTTGGATGGGTTCGTTGAAGGTGGATAGATCCACATCCTGAACGACCACGCCGTTGAGTTCGACCCAAAGCCTGGGACCGACGAGCCGGATGTGGTAGCGGTTCCATTCCGTCGGCTTGTAGACCTGCTTCGTCGGGGCGATCGACCGGTAGATGCCGCCCGTCAACTCGCTGCCCTTCGCCTTGGGGTTGTAGCGTAAATCCGCCATCTGGAGCTCGAGACCCTCGAAGGCCGGATCGCCCTTCATCGGCGCACGAAGCGCAATCCCGCAGTTCCCGACCTGGCCAAGGAGGAACTCGAACTCCACTTCGAAGTCGCCCAGCTCCCGCTCCCACATCAGCCACGATCCACGGACTCCAAGAGCCTTCAATGATCCATCGGCCACCCGCCAGACAGCGCCCGTCGGGCCCGGTTTGGAAACGTCCGACCATGAACGGATACTCCATCCCTCCGGCACGCCGTCCTTGGAAAACAAGGGCTGCCATCCGGCCGGGCGTGGCCCCGAAGCACAGCCCATCAGGCAGAAACCAACCAGCGTCAGCAGAAGAATGTGGAGGCCTCGCATGGCTGGAAACTGACCCGGCCCTCAGAAAAACGGAAGCCCTGGATGGCGCAAGCATGGGTCCCTCACGACAAGACCCGGGCTTTGGTTCGCACGGATGAGGCAAGCGAGGACGAAACTAACTCCGTTTGGTTTCCCGTTGGCGTCCGTGGTGGCAGGATGAAGTCAGGGCGACGGCGGCATCCCACGCTTCTGACGGCGACGGATCTCAAGGCAGGCGGTCCCCGTCAAAAGCACGACGCCGAAACCTACCGTGGCCGCCTCGGGCACCGGGGCGACTTCGCCGGCGAGGTGGTAGCTGGCGTAATCGCTCGCCGCAAACAGGCCCGAATAGAACAGCCCCTGCTGGGTCGAGGTGAATTGGAGGAAGTCCGAGATCGACAGCAAGCCGTTGCCTGAACGCTGGAGGGAGATCTTCACGGCTTCACCTTCCTGGAGGTTTTGATTTCCGAAATTGAAGTCGAAATCGAAGTTTGGGTTGCCGCCCCCGAGGTTGCTGGCCGGCTTTTCCAACGCCGGAGCGGAGACCGCTCCGGCGAGCACACTGAAACTCCCCGCCTTGATTTTGAGGCTGTCCAGCTTGGCCTGGTCCCCCGTCAGGTTGAAGGCCCATTTCTTGAGATGGTCTCCGGGGGCCGAGGTCATGTTGAAGACTTGAAATTTGAATTCGACCGCCGTGCTTCCCGGTCCCGCGTCGGTCAACGTGGCCCTGAGATAGGGGCCCGGACCAGCGGACGGGAGATCACCGTTCGTCTCGAATGACCTGATGTAGTCCAATGTCATGACCGCTCCCGAGGCGTCATGGGCATGGCCGGTGACGAACACAGCCACGCTGATTCCCGCCATTTTGGAAACCAGGTTTGAGCGGAGAGAGTTCAACATTCTCATTCATCGTGTCGCTGTTTCCGTTCCAGCCTGATCAATGAGAAAGCCCCGTTGATTTGGCAGGATGCCCTTCATTTCGTTCGGATGGATGGCGATTGGGGAACCGGATTCTCTTATCAAATCTGTGAGAACGCTTCATGCAGCCTGCGGATCAGGCCGCAACGAACCCTGCGGATGCCTGACGCTTCCGCCCGCCGACACGGCCATACGGTTGACCGGGAATAAACCGAGCGGCCGCGCCTCACATCGTTCGCATGACACCACTTCGATCCGCCGCAGGTCGGGCTGCGGCATTCTTTGTCGGACTGACGATCTTGACGACCCAGGCCGCCGAAGCGCCCAAGGACTTCACCGTTCCCTCGGCGGTTGGAGGCAAAGCCTTCACTCTATCCGAAGCCAAAGGGCGCTATGTGGCGCTGCATTTCCTCCTCAAGACGGAGTGCCCCGTCTGTCTGCGCCACACCCAGACCTATCTGGCCAAAGCGGACGGGCTGCCGGGGGTCACGCAGGTCTTCCTCAAGCCCGACACCGAGGAGGAGATCCGGAAATGGGCCCGGGACATCACCAAGGAATCCCCGATCTACCGCGATGCGGACGCGGCGTTGGCCAAGAGCTACGGCATTCCCGCCGGCTACAAGTTCCATGGCCAGGTAGTCCGCTTCCCCGCACTGGTCCTGCTCGGACCCGATGGCAAAGAAGTCTTCCGTTTTGTCGGCAAGAACAACGGGGACCGGTTCTCCTTCGACCAATTGAAAGCCAGCCTGGCCGAGATCAAAAAGGCGGCGGCGACCAAGCCGTGAAGACCCTCTGGCGGGACGGTCCTACCCAAGGGTTGCACTAAACCATGTCTTGCCGCAGACATTGGCGTGCTTCCGCGTTTTCCATTCTCCATGGCACGTCTCGCCTTCCTGCTGGCGACGGTTCTCGTCGTCGGCGTCTCGCGGCCTTCCCCGGTCGGGGCGGCCTCTGCGGGGACCGATTCCACCCATGCTCTCCCGGGCAGCGCGCTCCTTGCCAGTGTCCTGGCGAAAAACCTGACGAACAACCTGGTCCACTATGCCGCGCTCAAGGCCGACAGCCGTGATCTCGACGGGTTCCTGGCTGCGTCGTCGGCCGTCTCCCGCAAGCAGTTCGACGCCTGGACCCAGCAGAACCAGATCGCGTTCCTCCTCAATGTCTACAACGCCGCCACGCTGAAGCTGGTCATCGAGAATTATCCGGTGAAGAGCATCAAGAAGATCGGCGGGTGGTTCGGCAGTCCTTGGAAGATCGAGATCGTCCGGCTGTTCGGGAAGACGACGACGCTGGACGAGATCGAGCACGGCATGCTGCGCGTCGGCTATGCCGAACCGCGGATCCACTTCGCCCTCGTCTGCGCCGCCAAGGGATGTCCGCCGCTGCGGCCGGAGCCGTTCAGCGGGGCGAAACTCAACGAACAGCTCACGGATCAGGGCCGACGCTTCCTGGCGCAGGCGGAAAAAAACCGCTTCGAGAACGGAGCCCTGTATCTCTCGCCGATCTTCGACTGGTTCAGCGGCGACTTCACCGCTTCCAAGATGACCGTCACCGAGTTCGTGCTGCCGTTGCTTCCCGAAGCCCAGCGGAAGGCCATCGGCAAGTCGGAACCCAGGATCCGCTTCACCGAGTATGACTGGTCGCTGAACGACGCGGCGCCGAGGTGAGTTCTCGGACCTTTGCCCCTCTTCCAATCCGGCGTTAGCCTCGGCCCGATGCCAGACGAACCCGCCCCCATCCTGCCTGAAAAGGATCCGCTCGTCGGGGCCTTCCTGCAGCGGTTGAGCGCGGAGAAACACGCCTCCCCCTATACTTCCCGCAACTACGCCGGCGCCCTGGCCCACTTCGGCCAATGGTTTTTTGAGAACCGGAAGCACGCGCCCGATTGGACGGTTCTGGGCCGGGAGGATTTCCGGTCCTACCTCCGCCACCTCAGCCTGAAGAAGTTCGGCCGGGCCACGATCCAGCTCCGGTTTTGCTCTCTGCGCTCGCTCTACCGCCACCTGGTCCGCGAAGGCGTTGTCGCGGTTTCGCCCATCCGCCACCTGACCCTGCCCAAGCTCGTCCATCGTCTTCCCCAGTTCATGACCGAGGACCAGGTGAAAGGACTGCTGGAAGCTCCGGCCCGGCTGGCTGAACCGACGGCCGGACCGGGGAGCGACGCGTCCCGGCGACAGCGCGCGTTCGAGGTCGCCCGTGATTCGGCCATTCTCGAAACGATCTATTCCTGCGGCCTCCGCATCAGCGAACTTTGCGGCCTGCGGGTGGAGGACATCTCCTTCGCCGAACAGACGCTCCGGGTTCTGGGCAAAGGCCGGAAGGAACGCATCGTCCCCATCGGCGAACCGGCCCTGTGCTCCATCCGGCGGTTCTGGGAATCGACCGGAGCCGGTTCCACTCCCGGAGCCGTCGCCTTTCCGGCCAAGGTCGATTCCGAGGAGACCATCCGGCCGGTGACGGTGCAGGCGCGGCTGAAGCGTTACCTAGCGTTTGCCGGCCTCGATCCGACGCTCACCCCGCACAAGCTGCGGCACAGCTTCGCGACCCATCTGCTCGACAACGGCGCTGACCTCCGGAGCGTCCAGGAACTTCTCGGCCACCAGAACCTGGCGACGACGCAGGTCTACACCCACGTGACCACGGACCGGTTGAAGAAGGCCTACGAGGCGGCCCATCCGCGCGCCGCCGGCTGAAGTCAGGCCGCGTTCTGGCGACGGATGGCCAGGGCGGAACGCATCCCCAGCACGATGCTGAAGAGGGCCCAGGCGTGGAACGCCAGCATGAGCCATTGTCCGCCCAAGACACAGAGGAGTGCATCGACGACGTAGAAGACGAGGCCGGCGATGAAGGCCCAGATGTGGCCTTTGCGGGCGAAGAGCCCGAATATCACGAAGAGCCCGATGACGATGAGGTTCAACACCACCGAGACGGCGAATACCACGCCGCCTAAACCGTCGGACGATTTCGCCAGCCCCGCTCCGAAGACGCTGATCATGTCCGTGACGGCCAGCGCGATGATGAACCCGAAGCCCGATCCGCTCATGATCGAGACCACGTTCACGACCGACAGGCCGGCGATCCACAGGAACCAGTCCGCGCCCGACTTCATCGCTCTGACGTGGGTCTCCGCACCGACAAACCGCGGTGGATGCCGCCAACGGAGGCCTTGCGGCTCTCGGTGGTTGCGGCGGGCGGTTCCAGATCAGCTCCTCGAAGGCGGAAGCGGCCTTCCAGTCCTGCGCGTCGGTCCGGTTCACCTGCGTGTCGGCCAATACCCGGCCTTCGTCGACCCAGGCCTGGAGCTGGGCGAGATTGGCCGGGCCGTAGCGTTGGCCGTCGTTGCCGGTGATCCAATAGGCGAGTTCCATGATGGGGGTGCGAGAGGCGGGCAATGAAACGCTGATCAGTCGCGACCGCGAAGCTTGGCCAGCAGGCGCAGCATCTCCAGATAGAGCCAGACGAGAGTCACCAGCAGGGCGAAGGAGCAATACCACTCCATGTATTTCGGCGCGCCGGATTCGACACCTTCCTCGATGAGGGCGAAATCCAGGATGAAGTTGAAGGCCGCGATGCCGACGACGACGAGGCTGAAGAGGATGCCGACCGGACCGCTCCCATGGATCAGCGGGATTTCCGTGCCGAAGAGGCGCAGCACCATCGACACGAGGTAGACCAGCGCGATGGCCCCGGTCGCGGCCACGATGCCCATGGTGAAACCCCGCGTCGCCCGGACGATGCGGAACTTGTAGAGGACGACCATCACTCCAAGCAGGCCGAACGTGAGCGCGATGGCGGGGGTGACGATCCCCGGATACTTCCGTTCCATCATCAGCGAAACCGCGCCGATGAAGAGCCCTTCGGCGGCGGCGTAGAGCGGCGCCGTGATGGGCGACGCCTTCTTCACGAAGACCGTGATCAGGCACAGGATGAGCGAAGCAACGATCCCGGCGATGGCCCAGGCCGCCGCCGCGCCGGGATTTGCCCGGCCGGTGGTCCAGGTGAACGCGGCCGTGGCGCTGAGGATGAGGAGAAGGATGGCCGTCTTGTTCAAAGTGCCGTCGAGGGTCATCTGCGCGCCGGCCAGCTTGCCGCGTTCATTCTCGAATACGCTCGGCCTGAGAGTGGGATTCCCTGAGTTCATGACCGCGTGATTGAATCGGGAATCCACGATGCCTTCAACCGATTCCTTGCCTCCCGGCCGCGAGGCCGACACGCTTGCCCCAGCCCCATGATGAAACGCCCATTCGCCTTGCTAGCCGTCGCGATTTCCGCCCTGCGACTCGTCGCCGCCGATCTCGAACCCCGTCCCGCGCTGCCGCCGTTGGAAAAATTCGAGCCCATCAAGGCTCCCCGGCCGTCCGGGCTTCTCCTGAGGCAGGGCGACCGGCTTGCGATCATCGGGGACTCGATCACCGAGCAGAGGATGTATTCCCGGATGATCGAGACCTACCTGGCCGTGTGCGTGCCCGAACTCGACATCACCGTCCGCCAATACGGCTGGAGCGGCGAAACGGCCGAGGGCTTCGTGCGTCGCATGACCAACGACGCGCTGCGTTTCCAGCCCACCATCGCCACGACCTGCTACGGCATGAACGACCACCGTTACCGCGCCTACGACGAAGCCAACGGCCAGTGGTATCGGACCAACCAGACCACCATCGTCCGCGCCTTCAAGGCCGCCGGAGCCCGCGTCGTCATCGGATCGCCGGGCTGCGTCGGCAAGATGCCGGGCTGGGTCAAGAGCGCGACCGGCACGATCGACGACCTGAACCTCAACCTGAACAAATTCCGCAACATCGACATCGAGATAGCCCAGGCCGAGCAGGTCGGGTTCGCCGACGTCTTCTGGCCGATGATCACGACCTTCTACGAGGCTCGGCAGGAGTTCGGCGACGACTACTACGTCTCCGGCAAGGACGGCGTGCATCCCGGCTGGGCCGGCCAGACGGTGATGGCCTACGCCTTCCTCAAGGGCCTCGGACTCGACGGCCAGATCGGCACCCTCACCGTCGATCTCGCCAAGCAGACCGCGTCCGCCACGGCCGGCCATGAGGCCAGGGGCTTCTCCGACGGACAGCTCAAGGTCGTGAGCCGCAAGTTTCCCTTCTGCGCCACCGGCGACCTGGAGAGCGACAACTCCATCCGCAGCGCCATGACGCTGATCCCGTTCAACGAGGAGCTGAACCGCTTCGTCCTCGTGGCCAAGAGCGGCACCGCCGCGCGCTACAAGGTGACGTGGGGCACCAAGTCTAGGAGCTATTCCGCCGAGCAGTTGGCCAAGGGCGTGAACCTCGCCGCCGACTTCGTGGTCAACCCGTTCTCCGCCGCCTTCGACAAGGTCGACAATGCCGTGGCCGCCAAGCAGGCCTATGAAACCCGTCAGATCAAGGAACTCTTCCATGGAGCCGAAGGCCGAGCCGACATGGAACTGACCGCCCAGCTCACCGAGAAGACCCGCGCGCCCCTCGCCGCCGCCATCAGGAAGGCCTACGCGCCCGTCGAGCACAGCGTGGGCATCGTGGCGGAGTAACCCACGGCCATCCCAACGACATGCTACCTGGAATCAGCTGGCGGGGCGGCCCCATCGACGACGCGGAACTTCTGCGGGATCTGCCGCCCGAGTTGGCCGACATCCTGAACGAACTGAACGGGTTCATCCTCCACGAGGGCGCCCTGCATTTCAGGGGCGCGAGCCAAACGCCTGAATGGCACTCGCTGCGGGCCGCCTGGAAAGGCCCCAACGCCCTGCACCTTTTCTACGACGAGCTCGACCCCGGCGACATCCCGTTCGCCCAGGACCAGTTGGGCGACCAGTTCCTCCTTCGTGAAGGGGCCGTCCTCCAGCTGTCCGCGGAAACAGGCGGGCTGGAACGGTTCGCCGAGAGTCTGGAAGAATTCCTCGATGGTCTTTCGGAGGACGTGGAGGAGTTCCTCAACGTCGGACTCGATCATGCGTTGGAACCCGGGCAACTGCTCCTGGCCAGCCCGCCGTTTTGTTTCCAGGAATCCGAATCGGGCGCTTCGCTGCTGCCCAAGCCCGCAGAAGAGGTGATCCGCCT
This sequence comes from Verrucomicrobiota bacterium, assembly GCA_043744715.1. GTDB lineage: Bacteria > Verrucomicrobiota > Verrucomicrobiia > Limisphaerales > CANJSG01 > CANJSG01. The sequence continues at coordinate 15,388 of JAYTUE010000107.1, forward strand.
TCATGCCGATCTGGCAAAGCAGATCAAAGATGTTCCCGAAGGCGGGGAGATCGATTTCAAGTTTCCAGACCAATGAGGCGGCGGTCTTTTTCCTTCGGTAGCCCGGCACCAGCGGAGCCGCCTGCTGATAGGAACTGACAAGCCTTGGGCTGTCTGAGGTGAAGCAGACGACCAGGAGGCTGCCCTCAAGCTCGCAGCCTACTTCTCCAGCGTCTCGATGAAGCGGAACAGGTTGGCGAGGTCCTGCGGTTTCAGGCCGGTCTGAAGGTCTTCGGGCATCAGCGAGCTGTCCTCGTTGTGCAGGTTCCTGAGCCGGGACCGTTGGAGCGTGATCTCCTGTCCGCCTCCCTGCCGCAGCGTGACCATCGTCGGTGTTTCGCTGACGATGATGCCGTCGTGTTCCGCGCCGTCGTCCGTCTCCGCCTTCCAATGGCTGAACTGAGGCGGAACCTCCCGGCCAGGATCCAGGATCGCGACGAGGAGCTTTTCCCTTCCGGCGTTCTTGACGGTGATGAGGTCGGGGCCGACGGCCGCGCCGATGCCGCCGGCACGGTGGCATGAGGAACAGCGTTCCGCATGGATGCGACGGCCTTCCTCCCAGTTTCCAGGGATGGAGACGGCTTCCCGGAACTCGGCGAGGACCGCCACGCGGTTCGACGAGGGTGCAACGGGTCCGAAGACCTTGGCTGCCATCGATGCCACGGCGGCATCGCGGGACTTCGACAGGGCGAGCCTTTGGAGCCGGCCGATGTGGGCCGGGTCCGTCCGCTGCGCCTCCACCGATCGGAGAAGCGCCTTCACGGCCTCTTCGCGGGTGATCAACGCATCGATGGCGGATGCACGGAGGACCACCGGCAGACGCGGCAACAAGCCGATGACCGAGGCCGTCCCATCTTCCGTCGTAAAATCCAGAAGGGTGCGGATGGCCTCCAGCCTGACATCGTGCGGGCCGTCCATGGCCGCAGCGGTTTGGACGGCTTCAAAGGATCCGGTGCCGCGCAGCCTTCCAAGGAGGCAGATGGCGGCCGTCCTCACGGTGGAATCCGCCGAGGCGTTTGTCGCGGTGGACCGGCACCGGCCGATCAGGTCGTTGTAGTCCTTCAGCGGGAGCGAGTGGCGCAGGCTCATGCCCGCGGCGGGCAGCCCCGCGTCGAGGGCCTTCCAGAAGCGGAGGTCGTCGAGCTGCTGGACGATCGGGACGATGGAGACGATCTCCCGGCGGTTCAGGGTCGCGCTCGTGGTCCTGAGGAACGCGGCCAGAAGCTCCACCCTTCCCGCGAACGACGCCGTGCTCCGGCTCAATGTCCGCAGCAGCAGCGATTGATGCCGGGGCGGGGCGGATTGGAGGGCGAACTGGAACCAGCGGTCGCCGCCGTCGCGCAGCGCCACCTGGGTCAGCGGCCCGGCGGCTTCAGCCGGCGGAATGTCGCCCAGAGTGAACGTCGCCTGCAACCGGACGCGCACGTCGGGATCGGCCACGAGCTTTGAAAGGGCGGCGCGGACTTCGACGGCCCCGACCCGTTGCTCGGCCAGCTTCAACGCGTTGATCCGGACGTCGGCATCGCGGTCACGCAGCGCGGCGACGACCTGCTCATCCTTCAACGCGCCAAGGCCGGCCAGGGCATGGAGCGCATGGAGCCGGCCCAGCGGCTGTTCTGATGCGGCGAACAGTCCGGCCAGCAGGGGAACGGCCGAGACATCCTGCCGCTCCACGAGCAACCGCGCCGCTGTGTCACGGTGCCAGCCGTTCGCATGGGCGACCGTGGCGACCAGCGTGGCCGTGTCCGCCGCGCCCAGCCTCACGGGCGCAGGCTGCTTGAAGTTATCAGGCACCAGCCGGTAGATGCGCCCGCGGTCATTGCCCGAGTTGAGGTCGAGGTGACGCTTGATGGCCTCGGGGATCGACCACGGGTGCTCGATGATCTCGCGATACATGTCGAGGATGTAGAGCGCGCCATCGGGGGCGTTGGCGAATTGGACGGGCCGGAACCATGTGTCCTTCGACGCGACGAATTCCATGCCCGCCTCGTCCGCCGGCCGCGTCGCGACCGGCTCGATCCCCGACACGTCGACCTTTTTGTGGTGAACGAGGTTTCCTCCGGCATCGCCGATGAACGCGTCGCCGACGAACTCCGAGGGGAAAGCGTTGCCCCGGTAGATCGTCCCCCCAGTCGCACCGGTGAAATAGCCGGACGCGCGGCCGCCGCCCTCCACCATGCCCGGCACCCGGCCGGAGACGCGCCAGTGGGTGCGGATGACGCGCCACGGCTCCTCGGGGCTCAGCCGGAAGACTTCGGCCGCGGGCCCGTCGGCGGGGATGTCCACCAGCGCGGGCATCGGCTGGAGGAAGGGGTTCCGCCGCGCATAACGCTCCTCGAAGACGTAGGCCATGAGATGCCGGCTGTTGCTCGTGGCGAAGCGGCGTCCGGCGTTGTCGAAGCTCATGCCGTGCTGGCCGCCGCCGCCGGTGGCCTCCATCACCAGGGTCCGTGGATCGAAGACGAAGTCCCGGCCGCGAAGGTCGATCTCGTTGGTGAACGCGCCCGACGGGGACGAGATCCTGCCTCCGTTCGGGCCGGTCGCTCCATGGATGCGGTTGTCGAGGCCCCAGAGAAAACTGTTCGGCAAGGCCTGCACGTTCAGGCGGGCCATGCCCGCGCCGAAGCCGGTGAAGACGACCTTGCGCTCATCCGCCTTGCCGTCGCCGTTCGTGTCGCTCAACCAGAGGATGTCGGGAGTGGCCGCGACGAAGACGCCGCCCCGAGAGCAGATGACAGCCGTGGGCCACGCGAGGCCTTCGGCGTAGACGGTGGATTTGTCGAACCTTCCGTCGCCGTTGGTGTCCTCCAGTAGGCGGATGCGTCCCAGCTTTTCGTCGCGGCGTTCGGAGTAGTCCCCCATCTCGACGACGAACATCCGGCCGTTCTCGTCGAAGGCGGCGGCGACCGGATCGCGCACGAGAGGTTCAGCCGCGACGAGTTCCAGCTTGAAGCCGGGCTTCACCTTGAAGGTGCTCAGCGCGTGGGTGGCCTCGACGGCGGGAAAACGGGCGAGGTCGTTGGTGGAAACTCCGGGAGTTGAAGCGGCGAAGGAAGCGAGAGGAAGAAGACCGAGCAACCACAGATGGACACAGATGGACACAGATCCGAGTCGGCGGACAAAAGCCATCGGGTTTACCTTCAAGCCCGATTCCGGGCACCGGAGGTGCGATTGACAGTGGCCCACAGCATGAGCCGTGGGTTTGGTCTCCTGATGTCCAAAGGCTCCGTCTGAGCGACAGACGCCTTTCTGCCGCTCCTCCGGGTCGTTTGTGGAGCTTCGGAAGGCCATCGATGAGTTAAGATATGCCTGATTCCATTGGGTTGTGCGAGACTATTCTCCGGAACTCGGCCACTACTCGGGGCTTTGGTCTGGTGTCAAAACTGGTGTCAGTTCCGGTGGATGCCGGTAGGCGAGTGGCATCCGTAACGCAAGCGCGGGTCGGCGCAGCTTCCGAGGCTCAAGAGTCCACAAGGATGCTGCCATGCCCTTCGGCGGACGCCTCCGCGCCCGAGGGGCCATCGTGAGCGGACCCGAAGCCAAGTAAGGCCGAAGCTGTCGGCCTATAATTACAGATGAACCCCGAAGTCTACGCCCTGTCGCTCATCGAGTGGCAGTTCTTCGCGAGCCTCACCTTCAAGAGTGAGCGGCTCACGGACGCGGTCCGCCTCAAGATGTTCTTCGCGCTGATGCGGAGACAGGCGGACAGCTTCGGGGTTCATTTCCTGAAAACGATCTGGTGCCTACGGACCGAGAGTGGCGAGTCCACCGGCCGCATCCACCACCACGCCCTCATCGCTGGGTTCCCCAAGCATTCGCTGACCAAGGCCACCTGCTTCTCCTTCATGAAAATCTGGGAGCAGCTGGGCGGCGGGATGGCGCGCGTCTCCCTCTACAGCCCGCTGCTCGACGGTGTGGGCTACGTCCTCAAAGGCGGCGACGACGAACATCGCCGCGCCGGAGGGGACTTCTACGAGACGCGAAAGTTCGGGGGACGCTGCGACGTCATGCTCTCCAAGTCGGTCTTCGGCGTCATCGAAGGCCGGCGCTCAATAGGAGTGAGACGCCGTCGAGGACAACGCGAAGCGGAGTAGGACGACCTCCCGGTGTGCGGTCCCTGCGCTGGCGATAACGGCGTAAACCGCACTTCATCCGCAGCCGGCTTAGACCAGCCCAGACGGGCCGTTCAAGCTGCGGAACGGGGCCATGGCGCCGTCCAGGCCGCGGCAATGCTGCCGGTTGTCACCGTTCAGGCTGTTCCCAGCCATGTCCCCGCCCGGAGGGCGGGGGCATGGCGGGATTGCTTGAAGATGAACCATGCCCGGATCGAACCGGGAACGACCGGAAGATGAAAGACGACCAACACCGCTTCCTGGCCCTGCTGGGCCACTTGCCCGCCCGCCTCACGGCGGAGCAGACGGCATGGGTGTTGAACTGCCGGCCGCACGACATGCCCGCGCTGGTGTCCGCCAAACTTCTCAAACCCCTCGGCAACCCGCCGCAGAACGGCGTCAAGTTCTTCGCCACCCGCGAAGTCCTCGAACTCTCCAAGGACGACAAGTGGCTCCACCGCGCCACCGCCGCCATCCATCAGCACTGGCACACAAGGAACGCGAGGAAGACACGGCAACAGGTAGATGAACAAGTGCAGGAAGTGAAGGCAGAGTGAGGCGTGGGTGATGGAGATTTCCTCCGACCAGACAGTAAATGTCCCTGCGGCTCGCGCATTGTCGCCTGATGAACTGGAAGTCGATCATCGTCGGACGACTCGGGCTGTTCCCGGGTCGTTTTAAGGCCGGATGTGACGGGACGATGAAAAGTGTGGGCGCAGCAAGATTTGACTTGCGAAGAACGCACCAATTTCGTTTCTAGCAGGCAGCCAAGAAATCTCTCGTCGAAAATACATAACCACCGGCCTGCGGTGTCTTTGGAACGGGGTTTCAGGGGACGGGACAAAGCAACGACCGGTCAAAAGAAGGATCATCACATGACGCTACATCCATGCCCAAAGCGGGCAAAGCGGGGGGGCGGAGTCTCAGGCCGGGAACTGTTTGGTGCGGATCGGATTCAGTATGGGGCGGATGAAATCACAATAGGAGATTAAGGCATGCATTCTTCCAAAATAGACAGAAGCGGTTTTACTGCTGTGATCGGCAGTTTGGCGGCGTCAGTAATCCTGGCATTGCACTCGATCCCGTTGACGGCCGCCGCCGCACCGGGCGAGGTTTTAGATTGCCTTCGGTCCCTGTTTGCGACCGGACCTCTCTGCCCCGTGGGGGTAGTGAAGAATCCAGCCCATAAATCCAGGCTGACCGAGATGGTAGAGCGCGTCGCCACAACCGCGAGGCCGGGTGGGAAACCCACCCTGGACATGCTGGAGGCCCATGCCGCCGAGCTGGAGCAATACATCAAGGACTTTCCGGACTCGCCATATTCGCCTGTCATTGCGGTGGATTTGGCGCGCTTCTACCGCAACCACGGCCGCTACTCCCGGGTTCTCACCATGTCCGAGTTTGCTTGGAACGCCCTCAAGCGGGAACAGGGGGTAAACGCAGCGGCAAAAGCCGAGGAAGCCCTCGTCCAGTATGGCGATCTCCTGGCCAGCCTCGGACGGGAATCGTCCCTGCGCGCCCTGTTGAAGGAAGTTCACGGAAGAGCCTGGGCCAACAAGGAGCTTGCTTCTCGCTGGAGGGAGATCGGCGAAGCATCCACCGTCATGCGCATCGATCCTGGAATCTCTTTCCGATGTGGCGCTTTCGCCCTGGGAAATGTCGTCCTGGAGCTTTCGGGGAAGGATCTGACCGGCATTGCCACCGAACAGTCCTCGTCGAACGGCTTTTCGCTGGCGGAGCTGGAGCGAATGGCTGCGAGGAACGGCGCATCGTTCACGGCCATTCAACTCATGCCCGGTGGATTGATCCCGGTGCCCTCTGTCGTCCATTGGAAAGAAGACCATTATGCCGCGATTCTGCGCAGGGACGGCAATTTTCTCGTCGTCGCCGATCCCACGTTTGGCAACACGCTCTTGCTAAGGCCTGAAGCGATTCTGAATGAGGCGTCGGGATACTTCGTGGTTCCCTCGGCTTCTATCGACAGCCGGTCCATGCGGAGGCTGACCGTGACGGAGGCCGGAGCTGTCTACGGCAAAGGATACAACGCCGTGACACCGGCCGGAGACGACGGAGGCGATTGTGAGGCGCAGAGCGCAAGCTCCAATCCGGCCGAGAAAGACTGCCCCGAATGTGAACCAGGTGGAGGTCCCGGTAAGCCGCCTGGAGGCGACCCGAGCACTGGAGGCCCTGCCGGAGGCGGACCACCGCCCAAACTCAATCCCAGTTTTGAGGGGGACATCAATGCTGGAGGATGCTGCGGATCCATCGGAATGCCGGTCTGGAGGGTCTCACAGCCGTTCATCAACCTTTGGATGTTCGATTCTCCCCTGGTTCACGCCACCGCCAAGGGGGAGCCGTTCCGCCTGGGACTGAAATACAAGCAGCGCGGACCCGGCAGCATCTATAATCCCGGCGGTTCGTTTGGTTCCCTATGGCGGACGACCTGGATGCCCTATGTGGACGGCAACGCGCTGATCTACGACTCGGGCATCTATCTGGGAACGGTGAAAGTCCATACGCCCAACGGTCGCCAGCTGTCCTTCACCTTCACATCGGGTAGTCCCAACACGACGGCCAAGAGTCCAGTCACGGGTGAATGGATGACCAAGACCGAATCGGGTGGTGAAGTCACTAGCCTCGCCCTCCACGCGCGCGACGGAAGCGCGATCTTCTTCGCCCGAAAGTATTACACCTCGTTTCTTCCAAGCTATAAATATGAGAGCACTGCCGCGACAACGACCTGGTCCTACGACACAGGGAGCGACAATCCCCGGGTGCTCACTCTCACCCTCGCCGACGGTGAGGTGGTCACCTTCAACTACGACCACTCCAGCATTTCCACCCTCGTCACCTCGGTATCGTCGACAACCTCAGGCACTGCGACCTTCGACTACACGTCGGGGTATGATCTGGAGTCGATCACCGACACGGCGGGCATGACCAGTTCCTTCGTCTACGACGGCTCCGGACGGATCACATCGCTGGTCACCCCCTACGGGACGACCACGTTCAGCCACAACGACAACTACCCGAGCGACCCAGACGCATCGACGGCGGATGTCCAGCGGAGGATCGGTGTGACCCAGCCGAATGCAGACAAGTGGCTCTACGCGCTCTATCGGGACGTGTCGCGTTCGTCGGTCTATGCGGTCACACCCGCCGCTCCGCCCAGCGGCGAATTGCCGTCGGGACATACTCTGGATACCACGGGGTCCTACCTCCATGTGCGGTCGACGTTTGTCTGGGGTCCCGCCCAGGTAGCCTCGCTCTCCACCGAAAACCCCGCTTCAATGACGTCCGGGGATTTTCTGCTGGCCCGCATGTCCGCCTGGCTCTACGACGCGGATAAACCGCAGGCGATTTCGTTTGTGAGGGATTTTGCGGAACATGCCGGCACCGCCGGGTCCGCCGTGTTCTACGACTACCCCGGCAAACCGTCGACACTCCGCGCCGGCACCTCTCTTGATCCCATCCTGGTCGCCCGGCTGCAACCCGATGGATCGGCCCGCTACGAGAAATTCACGCGCAATTCGTTGGGCTATGTGACCGAATACATTGAGCGCTGGCTCGACGGTTCGACGGAGATCCTGCGCACCAACAAGTATGTGTGGAACTCGGGCGGTGACTTGCTCGCCGTTCACATCGGCCCCGACGACAAGGTGGTCCGTGGCTTTGGATACGACATTTACGCCGCCGCCCCGATGTATCCGAAATGGATCACCAACGCAGTCGGGGAGGTCACCGTCCTGAGCCACCGGAACGACGGAAGTCCTCTCACCGTCGAGTATCCCTCCGGCCAGAAGTTCACCTATTCCTACGCGGGCAACTACACCTTGTCGTCGGTCGTCGAGACGCATGGTTCGACCCCGGTGTCGACCAATTCGTTCGCAGAGACCCGGGGCGTCTCGTTCTCCCGGGCCAACCTCGTGGGCGGAACAGATTCGCGGACGGTGCGGCAAGTCATCCACACCGGCCCAAGAAACCTGGTAGTGACCAACCGCTACGATGAATTGGGGCGTATTTTGGAAGCCAGGGATGCGCGCGGAGTCGAAAGTCATTACTATGAACTCCTCAACGGCGAAACCTACTCCAGCAGCTCCGGCTCCAGGGGAATCCTCGGACGCACGTTGGCGGTGGATCGGCTCGGTTCCACCAATCGGTGGCAATACGATCCGATGCGCCGTCCGATCTACCATACCGATTCCCGAGGATTCATCACCTCCTTCGACTACTGCGACTGTGGCGGAGTCGAACAGGTGCGTCGGGCATTCGGGACAACGGATGAATCCCTCTCCGGGGCCTCCTTCAGCATCCGGGGACGAAAGACCTACGAATATCCCCCCGCAGCCAGTCCCATCACCAACTCGTTCGACTCGATCGGGCGTCTCACAGCCAGATCCGATTCGATGGGCTCGACCAGTTTCGTCCATGACAACGTGGACCGGCTTCTCCTTGTTGCTAATTCGGCTGGGGTGTTGTCCTCGAACCTCTTCGACCTGAAAGGCCGGGTGGTCGCCTCGACCGATTCCAGTGGGGTGACTACAACCAATCTGCATGACTTGCTTGGTCGTGTATTGGCCACGGGTTTCTTGCAAACCAACAGCGTCACGGGATTCGGCTATGTCACGGGGCTGAACAGCCCCGCCTACATCACCAACGCCTTGGGAAATGTCACCCTGATTTCCTACGACGCTGCCGGACGTAAGACGAACGAGATCCATGGCGTCACCTATTCCCCGAGCTACGCGGCGATCGATACGAACCGGTTCCAGTATTCACCGGGCGGCGACCTGATCGTCCTTTCCGACGGCAAGGCGCAGACCACCCGGTGGGCCTACGACATCTACGGGCAGGTCATCCACAAGACCAACCAGGTTGGCTCGCGCATCCTCGGCTACTCCTACGATAAGGTGGGGCGGATGACCAACCGCTGGAGCGCGGAAATGGGCACCACGGGCTACAGCTATGACTCCTCGGGCAACCTGACCAATGTGGACTACCCGAGTTCCACCGACCTGCGCTACAAATATGACTCGCTGAACCGGATGACGAACATGGTGGACGCGGTGGGGACGACGCGGTTCGGCTACGATGTTGCGGGGCGTCTTTTGCTCGAGGATGGTCCGTGGAGCAGCGACACCGTGAGCTACACCTACACCAACGGACTGCGTTGGACGCTGGCCCTCCAGCAGCCGAGCGGGAGCTACACGCAGGTCTACTGGTATGACGCGGCCCGGCGGCTGACCAACACCACGGCCACGTCCGGTAAGTTCGGCTACGGCTACCACGCGGGGGCCTCGCGGCAGGTCAAGTCGCTGGCCCTGCCCAACACGGCGGTCATCACCAATGCCTACGACCCGATTGGCCGCTGGACCAAGACGCATCTGCGGACCTCGGGCGGAACCCTGCTCAACGGGCACGACTACCAATACGACGCGGGCCACCGCCGGACAAAGCAGACCTACTCCGACGCCACCTACGTGAACTACGGCTACGACCGGATCGACCAGCTCACCTCCGCCTTCCCCTACGACAGCGGCAACAACATCGTCTCGGCCGAGAAGCGCGGGTATCTCTACGACGAGGCGGGGAACTTGAAGACGCGAACGAACAACGCCTCCTTAGAAGCTTTCGGAGTCGATTCGCAAAATCAGCTGACCAGTGTGCCTTCCGGAGATCCCCTGGGCTACGACGCAAACGGCAACCTGAGTCAATTTCCCGCTCCGGCGGACAAGTTCGCCCAATACGACGACGAGAACCAGTTGATCTATCTGGACTATCTCCCGGGAGATTACAGCGGGGCCTTCGACATCACGCTCAAGTATGACGGGAAGATGCGGCTGCGGGAGATGACCGCCTACCACTGGGAGGAGACCGACCCCGACTTCTTTGAAAGGGTGTTCTACGAATCAAGGACCTTTGTCTACGACGGGATGGAGATCATCCAGGAACGTTCGAGCAACACCCCGAACGTCACCTATACCCGTGGATTGGACCTGAGTGGGTCGCTGAGTGGGGCGGGCGGAATCGGAGGGTTGTTGTCGAGGTCGGCCAATACCTTCAGCGGCAACTCCCCCGCCTATTACCAAGCAGACGGAAACGGGAACATCACGTTCCTGCTCAACAGCAACGGGACCACGCAGGCCACCTACCGCTACGACCCCTTCGGCAACACCCTCACCGAGACCGGCGGCAGCCTCAACCGCATGAAGTTCAGCTCCAAGCCCTGGATCGCCGACGTCGAGGGCTACTACTACGGCTACAGGTTCTACATCCCGAGCCTTCAGAGATGGCCAAACAGAGACCCCATCGGGGAACGCGGCGGAATCAATCTCTACGGGTTTGTTGCTAACCGACCGGTCAACGCGATAGACACTGACGGAAGGCAGCTCTATCGGTTGCCCCCACCGCCTCCGCCGCCGGATACGTCCATCAAGAAGTGCAATCGGAAGATTGAGAACGATGAGAACGACTTCATCATCGGACTTGCGAACACCCGTGGACACGATTACTTCGGATGGCCTGCTCCTGACGGTGGAACAGATGGTGTCGGATTTAGAGACCCTAACGGCCAAGACGGCGATCTTCCACAATCGGAAGCAGGGTCGAAAGCTCGGTCCTGTCGTCCCTGTTACAAGTCGAACTCTCCATTGAAATATGGCAAGGGTGCTGGCAAGCCCGGAACTTCTGCTTCTAACGACGACATCAAAGACTGCCTGAAGAATCGCCCAATCAAAGGCAACTACCACGGGACGAAAAATAACTGCAACGATTGGGCGAAGGGGGCGGAGAAAGACTGTGGACTCTTCTGCCCATGAAAAGGCTAACCCTAACCTTCGTCGTCCTGCTCGTCTTGGGCGTTTTGGTTTATGAGTATGGAGGAAACTTGCTGACGCAGCGACGCCGCGTCGCAGACTTTCAGTGGAAGCTGCCGACTGACAAACCCGCCACGCTTTCAGACAGTTTGGCGGTGGAAGGAATCGAGCTAGCCTTGCGCGCCAGTTCCCACGACACAGCGGGCTGGCAACCTGTTCCTGTCGCTCCGGAATCGGCGGCCAGCGTTCTCCGCAAAGGCCAGAACCCCAATGCAGGCTTGGTCATTTTGACCAACAGCAACTCAGCCTCGCAACTCTACGCAAGAGTGGAACTCGACGTGACGAACCGCGCTCTGAACGTCGCCATCTCCCGCCCGAAGTAACGCGGTGTCCCGCCAAACGGAGCAAGCAATCCCTCGCGGTGCAACACGCCCCGAACGCTCGCAGCCCCGCGCCGTCATGTCGGCTGCGAAAACGAAGGCCAGCCGTCACGCCATCGCGGGCCTGCTCGCTCCCGAAAAAGTCAGTCTGCCCGTGGCGTCGTCCGTCCCATCACGCAGTCGGGACGAAACGCTTTTTAATTGGAGTGTCCCGCCCGCGCGCCGAGCCGGCCGTCGTCACCGGCAGAACAATGACGACCGCTGACGCTGCCCGGAAATATCAGTTCGCTCTCGCTCAACACTTCGGAACGAATGCGCGCGAGTGACGACGTGCTCCGTGGGGCAGCCAGGGTCGCGCCGGTCACTCGTCGTGCTGGGGCGGAGTATTTGCCGCACAATATCGTGATAGGTTCGGTTGGCGCTCATGCTCGGCAAAGCGCTGCGCGTGAGCGCCACCGTTGCGCGCGGCTGCGCAGAGCGTGTGGCCGCTCGTTCCGGCTACGGTGCTCGGAGCGATTGAATTTAGTTGGGTGCTCCTGCGCGCCTGGGCCTTCACGAGCGGCCACACCCTCTGCTCCGCCGTGCTCACTACCGAGACCCATCAGCAGACAAAGGGACAGGTCAATAGTTGAAAAGTGTTGCTCGGTCCGAACGTCCCTCCGGCGTTCCCCCATGCGCCAAGCCCGCCTAAAAGCGCCTTCCGAGCATCCTGCTTTCCTTCTAACAACGCTGTTGCGTGGAATGACGCCACCGAAAAACAACGGTCATCCTAGCGGCAACGCCTTCACCTGCTGGAAACCGCTACTTCTCGCATGGGGTGGGGTTTCCACCGCGTTTTCTGCCGGAGCAGCGGAGGCAGACCCACCGTCGCGGTCGCTCGGATGCGAACCGCGACGGCGCTTGGTTTCAGGCCGCCTTCTCCATGCTCTCCAGCGCTGGGCAAACGACACGGGCCTTCTTGGCGTAGAGCCAGTGGACCAGTTCGTTGCAGTGCCCGAGGTTGGCCATGGCGAACCGTTCCGGCATCCCCGCCGCATAAGCCCGCTCGGCCCACGCATAGCGGTAGGAATGAAGGCTCACGCCTGTGATACCGAGATTGTGGCACCGCTTGCCAAACCGCGTCGCCCGGTCCTTGCCCTGTATGGCCGCGATCTTCGGGAACAAGAGCCCGGTGGTTGCCAGTTCCTTCAAGAGGGCTTCCAGCCTCGTTCC